>JAODBI010000376.1 GCA_025463875.1 Actinomycetes bacterium | reverse complement strand
CCCGGCGCGGAAACGACACTGCAGGATGGTCCTCGTTTCCCGCCAGGATCCCGACGTGACGCAACACGCGGATGACGTGCGTCCGCACCATGGGCTAGTTTTTCGCCGAGAACGGATCGATCGAGGGCGCAATGACTGCGAGGCGATCGGCGGGCACCCATGCGGGCGCAAACTGCGCGCACGAGAACACATAGGCATCGAGGTTGTCGAGATACGGTCGTAAGAACGCCCAGCCTCGTTCGGAGTGTTGGTTGGGCGTGTCGATGCCGACGTGGCAGCGCCACACAACTTTCACGTCCGGCGTCGTGAAATGCCGCGTCAGCGCCGCGGTTTGCGGATCGTGCAACACGACGAGATCGTCGGGCGCGAGGGCGCGGCGCAGGCGGGCCACGTTCCGCAGGCTGATCTCTTCGTAGTGGCGGCGTTCCGCATCCCCGAGTGGGCCTCCGTCCCCCTCGGTTCCGTAAAGATGGTTGTGGATGCGTTTCGTGATCTCGAAAAACCGGGCGTCGCCTTCCATGACGACCCATCGGGCATCGATGTCCGCACCGCGGGCGTACGCAAGCAATGTCTGCAAGAGTTCAGCGACGCCACCACCGGTCGCGGTCGAGTTCACGTTCACCACCCGCCGGCCCGCGAGGCGCGCCCGCGCGGTCTCGGCGGTACGCGCGAATCGCTCGGCACGATCAGAACCGAGCAATCCTGCGAGCCGTTCGAGCGCGACCGGCTGCACCTGTACTTCGTGCAGATCAGAGAGCACGCGACTGCGACGTCAGTTGTGAACTGCTTGATCGGTGTGCGAGCTATCGATTCGTGGTCGCCAGCACGGTGCGCACCGGTTGACGCCTTCACGATGCAAGTACGGATGCGGCTGCACGTCGCGCACCTCGCCCGACACCGGCTCGATCTCGGTAGTGCTGTCCAGGTCCCGCAATGGGATGCGGATCTCGGCTCCGCTCACGGTCTTGATGACCAGCACACCGAACCTCCCCTTCTCATCGATCAGCGGGGGCACGATCGTGTGCCACGCGCCGACCGTAGTGCGGATCCGTCGCGCGACTGTGGAGTAAGGGTACGACGTCGTGAAGCTGCTGCGACGCGGGTCGTCGACCTGATGCCTCGGCCATGGCCTCACGCGCTCGGAAGCGGGTGCCCAGACCGGCTCTGGCGGGAGGAGCCGGAGGCGTCCCATCTGGGTGACGATCAGGGTCGAACCGATCAGAGTCTTCGTGCCACGGACACTCGAGCCGCTCGACAGATAGATCGTAAGCCTCGTGGAAAGGGACCCACGGCACCAGTAACCGGCCGAAGGTCCCTGGAACGTCGGCGTCGGCAGGCGCACGCTCGAATCCTGAGATGAACTCGTCGCCTACGTTCAGACCTCTGACTGCGGGCGGCTTGTGAGCACGACAAGGATCGATCAACGGATGGAGACATCGTGACGAGCCGTGGACTCGACCTCCTAGGACGCGAGGAATGCCTCAATCTGCTTCGGACTAACTCTTTTGGTCGGGTTGGGATGAAGATCGCCGACGACCCCGTAATTCTTCCGGTCTTCTACGCGATGGTCGAGGACGAGGTTGTATTCCGCACCGACCCGGGAACGAAGTTGATCGCGGCCGTGCTCGAAACGCGCGTCGCGTTCGAAGTCGATGACCGAAGCGATGGTTGGAGCGTGCTCGTCATTGGTCATTCGCACGAGGTGCGACATCCGTCACCGGAAATGACTGCGATACCGCCACCGCTTGGCGACCGCTGGCCCGCGGGCGAACGAGAACGCTTCGTGCGAATCGAGATCGACAGGGTCACCGGCCGCCGCTTGACTCGCGTGGGCTAAGAGGCCGCCAACGGCGTGATGTTTGCGACGACGTTCCGCAAAGACGAGCGGCGAAGGACAAACACAGAGCCCGCCCGCCGAAAAGGCCCCCGGAATAGGTGACCAAGGGCCCTGTTCCGGGGCATGACAATCGTCGACAATCGCGGAATGGACGCGTTGATCAATCTCCGTACCGGGCTGGAAGAACTCGATCGGGACGAGTGCATGCGGTTGCTCGCGCACGCGCCGTTGGGTCGCCTTGCGGTCATTGTGAGCGGTTACCCCCTCGTCTTTCCGGTCAACTTCGCGCTCGATGGAAACGCCGTCGTGTTGAGGACCGACAGCGGAACGAAGCTCTACGGAGCGCGCAATGGGCCAGTCGCATTCGAATGCGACGGTGTCGACAGCACGTACCACACCGGGTGGAGCGTCCTCATACACACCAATGCTGAAGAGGTGCACAATCCGTTCGAGATCGCACGGCTCGAGCGACTTCCGCTCGGCCCGTGGTGCCCCGGACCGAAGCCGACGTGGTTGCGGCTCCGCGCGGCAACCATCAGCGGCCGGCGCATTCCGATGCACGGGTGCACTAATACGCAGGAGGACTTGCAGTGCCCTTGAACGTCGTGGTGCTGGATGCGATCGAGGGCGTCGGGCCTATTCGCCGGGTCGGGTGTACGGTTCGAGAAGCGCACTGCGATTCGCGACCGAGCCCCGGACCCCGGCTCTTTCGCCCCATGCAATGGGGAGAGCCGATGTTCGAGACGTGTCATGGTTCGGAGAACTTCTATGAGGCGTCGGTGTCACATTCCTTTGACGCCGCACCCAAATGAGACTCAATCGTTCTGACCGGGAAGTGTTCGCTGTCGGCAGCTTGGCGTTCTCTCTCGTCGCTCTTGTGCTGGCGTTCGCCGCTCTGGTGACTGCCGCACGGTACGACTCCCGCAGTTCAGCCACGAACAAACGCCTTGACAAACTCGTGTCCGCAGGAGTGATCGGCACCACAGCGTCAGTCACGCTCCAGGAGTTCTCGATCGCGGTGCATCCCGGCCTGGTGCAATCAGGAAACGTTACGTTGACGGTCGCCAACACTGGCTCGATCACGCATGAGTTGGTCATCGTTCGAGCCGCGAGCGCCTCCGCGCTGCCTCGGGTCAAGAAGGCTGGCGAGCGATCCGTCGGCGCAGTCAATGAGGAGGCCATCGCCGAGGCCGACAAGATGGGCGAAACCGGAGATGTCCCCGCGCGCACGACCGTCACGAAGACGCTGGACCTGCCCCCGGGCACGTACGTCATGTTTTGCAACATCGACAACAAGAGCAGTGGATCAGTGCTCAATCACTTCACCCACGGGATGGTTGCGACCCTCGTCGTCGTATAGGAATCTGCATCGAGTCGCTCATCTTCACCCCGCGAGCGCGGTCCCTTCCACCGACGTGAACGTCATCGGTCCAGACCACCGAAGTCGTCGGATGCACTCCCAGCATGTCGGAACCTTCCAGCTCCGCGCCGGGCAGCCTCAACTTTTGCCGTTCCCGGCACCATTGCGGAGCCGCGGACCGTGCGCTCACTGCTCGCACAACCGTTACGCCTCACGCTCCCCCTACCAGGCAATACGCGACGGACTTGGAAGCCGCTGTCTCACCCCGCCAATAGCTACGACGGCGGTACTTCGAAGTGACCGATAGCGATGAATGATCTGGCACTGCGATTGTCGCAGCGCGGGCGCGAGCCGAAACCTTGGTCGGTCACGCGAAGTATGTCGTGCGATTGCGGGAGCACAACCTGTACGGTCAGCGGCGCGGTGCTCCCACACCAGTTCGACCAGACGACGGTGAACTGGGCGCCACGCTCGACACCGGGTTGCAGTGCCACTGATGCGTCGGATTGTCCATCTTCGAAGTTGCGCGCTTGCACGTCGAGCTGCTCACCAAGCTCGTTGAGGAGCCGAATGCTTGGTCTCCCCGACAGTGAGCAAGGCATCGTTCCGGTATTGGTGAGCCAGATGCCACCGCCCATCGTGCCTCCGGCGCCTTGCCAGCTACCGGCCGCTTTCAGTCGTCCAACGCGACAACGTGGAACGGCGGGAGGCGTCGTGGGGGTTGACGGTGTCGATGCCGTAGTCGGCGGGATCGTCGGCCTCGCGGTGGGCCCGGTAACGGCTGGACTCACGTTTACCGTCGGGTGGCGTTGCACGGAGCGGACGACTGCGACACTCCCGGCCCCGATCGCAACGACTGCAATAAGACCACTTGCCCATGTTCGAAGCCGTCGCCGCTGCGCGCGACGTCGGATCCGCTCGACAGGGTGCGGTGACGGTGCGGCCGCGAGATCATGACGGACGGCATCCTCGAAGCGAGTCATGATCGTTCCTCCGCAACATCGTCAACTTCCAGGGCAATGCCAAGACTGCGTCGCGCAGCCGAAAGCGTCGATGCGACCGTGCCCCGCGTGATCCCCATAACCGCCGCAACTTCTCGTTCATCGAGGTCCGCGACGTAACGCAACACGACCGCGATGCGCTGACGAGCAGGCAACACCCGCACGAGTTCCCAGACCTCACCCGCCGGAGCGGACACGGTGGATCGGAGGACCAAACGCGGGAGGAGTCGTTGCTCGATACGGCGGCGACGCGCTCGGGCACGCACGACATTCAGCGCCACCCGGTAGCACCAACCGTCGGGCGATGTCATGTCTCGGACCTGGTCCCAGTGCCGCCACGCCCGAGAGAACGCCTCATCGGTGGCGTCCGAAGCGATGTCACGGTCACCCGTCAGCGCCAACATGGCCGTCGACAGACGCGGAAACGAATCGGCATACCAAAGCTCGAAAGACCGATCTGATGGCATACCCACACCCCAACAACGCGTGAGAGAGCCAACATGTTGCCCCGCGACCCGAGATTGCCGTTCTCATCGCGCCGGCACCTCAGGACGCCGAGCGCGCAATGCCCGATTTCGCGCCGACGCGGCGAGTGCCGGTCGCCAGTTATGTTGTGTGCTGACCGGCATCCGTCTACGTCATTACTGGGCAGCAGCCTCGCAACGCAGGTGGCGGTGTCTCTCGCCCTGTCGCGACGCTGAGCCACGTCGCGGGTACGAGCGATCTCGCGGCTGCGAGCAGTTCGGGATGGCGCGCCGCCAGGACGTCGTGGAGTGCGCTGCACGCGATGGCCTGCGCACTGATGTCCGGCTCGATGGGATCGGTGAAGTCGCAGCCGTGTACGACTGCCTCGACGCAGCGGGTCACGATGTAGTCGTGCAGGTTGATCGGTCCCTGCATGGTGACAACGGTTGCCGCGGGATCGGCGTACTCAAGGGCCGGGATTATTCGTTCGACGTTCGCCGCGAAGTTCAGGTCGCGTTCGGTTGCGAGCCGCGCCATTCGATCGATCGTCTCGGCGAACGCGGAGGTCCCCGACAGGTTCGCGACGAGGGTGACCTGCGCCGGCTCCCTCGATGCCGTCGCGAGGAACCGCCCGAGGAGTTTGGGCTGTAGCGAGAGATGGGCGAGCACCTCGCGGTTGCGCCATCCGGCGAGCCTCGACGAAAGTTCGAGGTCGAGTGCAGGTACCGCTTGCGCGACCACCCGCCACTGGCGCACGAGCGCCTCGCGAACCTCCACCGCCATCCGCACAGGTTGCCCGACGGGGCACCCTCGGGCGAGCACCGATCGGCAGATATCGGCGCGACCGCCAAGGTGCGGAGGACCCTTGGACCAACCGCATCCGGCGACGGCAATGTGCTGTCGGGACCCGTTCACCGCAACTGCCGATTCGTCCTAGCAACCCGGCGTGGTGGAGAGCATGCACCACGCGGCGAGCTCGTCGTCACGGACACCTGGAAACGCTGCTTTGGACGTCCCCTCGGCCGGCCGAAGTTCCGTCCCGCTCATGTGCCCGATCAGGAGTCGTCTCGGCGAGTACCGATCGCAGAGATATGGGCGGTGGCGGCGGGTGTGATCCGGATACTTCCTGGTGTCGAGCGAAAGCTGGTCGCGGCGCTGCTTGACTCTCGGGTAGCCCGAGACACGAAGATGTGTCTGTGGACGACGACGCGCTCCTCGGTATCGGCGCCTTCGCCGTGCTGAGCGGCCTGTCAATCACGGCGCTGCGGCATTACGACGAGGTACACCTGCTGGTGCCCGTGCATGTCGACGCGTCCACGGGCTACCGCCGCTACACGACGGCACAACTGAAGTCCGCTCGACTGATCCGGTCGCTACGGGCGGTCGATCTCCCGATCGACGACGTCCGCGATCTGCTGGCCGCCAGCGAACCAGAGGCCCGACGCTCCGTGCTGGTTACCCATCGAGGACGACTGCATGAACGCGCCGAAACCTTGACGACAATGCTGTCGACGCTCGACGCCTATATCGAGAAGGGAATGACGATGGCCGACAAGCCCCCTTGCCGTGTCGCAGAGATCAACCTCGGCGTGAGTGACATCGAACAAGCGCGCCACTTCTACGAAACCGCGTTCCAGGTGGAGTTCACCGAGGATCATCACGAAGATGGCTTCTGGCACCTCCTCGCCGCGTTCGGGTCGTGGCCAAGCGACGAGTTCTTCCTGTTGAATATCCACGAAGCCCGCTTCGACGAGCATCGGGCTGGGCGCGCCGACTTCGGCCTGCTCGTTGACGACCTCGACGCGGTTCACGCACGGGCGCTCGCCTCAGGGGGTGTCGAGCTCTCCGCGCCCCACGACGCATCCGGAATGCCCCGATGCTCAACAATCTGCGACCCCGGCGGGAACAGCATCACGCTTTACCAAAACATTTGAGAAGCGCACATATTGCTGATCTCGCGCCGGCGCGGCGAGCGCCGCGCGATGCAGTTATGGCGTGGCGTCAGAAGGTTCCAGAGCCAAGGGCTCGCCCCGTGCTCGCGTCGATCGCCAAGAAAGAGTTCCCGAACACGCGGGGCTCCTGGTCCGACGAAGCCCGACTTGCCGAAGGCGAATGTTGCAGGGTCGTGAGGTGATGGGTGAGAACGATCCACGCGGCGACGTGTCGCACTCCGGAGTGCCACGAGCGCGCCGACCGACTCCTCGTAAGGGACCGCAGGGTCGGGCCGGTGCAGCTGGTGCTGAACGCGCAGCTCCTTCGGGTACGGCGTTGAACCGTGTCTCCCCATGACTCCATCCTCTCGAAGGTGGAGCCTCCCCAAGAATCCCGGAGCGGTTCAGTCATGGCGTTCGACCGAGGCGCGCACGAAGGTTGTCGCACGGGTTGATGCGCGGCCCGCGGAACCTAACGTGAAGGTTGTCTCTCACCGATGCCAAGGAGGTGCCATCATGGGCCCATTCATCTTCATTGCCACGAACCGGCTCAAGCCGGGAATGCTCGACGCCGAGACTGCACGAGTTCCCGGCCTCATCGAGTTCGTCAAGACGCACGAGCCGCGGGTCATCGCGTTCAACGAGTACGTCAACGAGGACGGTACGGAGGTCGCGGTTGTCCAGGTCCACCCCGACGCCGACTCGATGGCGTTCCACATGGAGATCATTGCCGAGCGCGCCGCCACGGCATACGCGGAAACCGTCGACGCGACCACGAGCATCCAGGTGTTCGGCACGCCGAGTAACGCCATCGTCGAACTGTTGCGGCGACAGGCGGGCGCCGGAGTGCCGCTGAACGTCAAGCCGCTCCATCTGGGCGGCTTCACGCGATCGGAACGATGACAACACGGCATCGACTCTCTCACGCCGCGCCGCGTCATGACTCGCTCTACTCTGGATAGTTTCAGGGCACGACAGCTTGCTCGGTATCTGCAGCGTTGCGGCTGTCGGCGACGACACCCGCGAGGATGCACGGGCTTACTCGTCATGCAGCCGTTCAAGTCGCGTGTGCCAACCGCCTTGTACAGGAACAGCACGCGCGGCGACTTCGCGGACGAGCTGTTGAGCCGTTTGGGTTGGCGTCAGCGCGGACGTGTCGAACCACCAACCAACCTCGCCGAGATCGCGCTTCATGTCGGCTTCGAGTTGGCGATAGCCGTCGAACTCGAACCGCTCCTCGGGATTTCGCGTCGCGTTTCGGTGCTGGCACACCTCCACGCCGGGGGCGAGAGTGACGAGCCGCACTGGTCGCGGCGACAACAGTGCGAGTAGGAAGTCCAGCTCCGCCCGGTCCGCGACAACCGTGTCCATGAGCACGGTAAAGCCGAAGTCGATGAAGTTGTTGGCCAGCGAGCACATGTTGCGGTTGCAAAGCTCATCCTGGTGTCTGGCCTCGTCTCTCGGCTTGCCCATGAACCAGACGCGGCCACCGAGGATCATCTGGTTCACGGCATCGCCCTTGACCTGAGCGGCCCGAGGGAGCAGACGGGCAGCCAGCGCGGTGACCGTCGACTTCCCCGCCGCGGGCATTCCCGAAACGATCACGCACCCAGATAACTCACGGGACATCGACCCGTGATGCTTCCATCGAGGTCCACGACACAGCAACCGCATTTTGGCTATTGACAAGGACATCGCCGCAGGTCCGACGGTAGGCACGCCAACGCACTCCACGCGCCAGGTTGCCCGATCTCGCGCCGCGCGCGAGACCGATCGGCAGCAATGGAGCGATAGGAGTTGCGGCGGTGTCGTGTTGGGTTACGACGGTTCGGTCACTCTGGGAGGTTCTCGTAGGGGGTCAGCGGCTTCCAGTTGCCGGTCGGCGGAATGGTCGGGTCGAAGTACTGCAGCTGGAATGTGTCGTCGAAGTCGTACTTGCTGGTGTGGAGCGACGCGTAGGGTCCTCCACCGCGGTTCGCGATGGGCCCGTAGTTGTCGACCGCACTCACCCAGTTCGTATCGTTGAGGTATGGGCCGACTTTCGTTGCGACGTCGTGGAACAGGGAAAGGCTCTGGCACGCGTCGTTGATGCTGCCGTTGGTGTCGAGGGTTTTGCCGTTGGGTCCCGGGATGACGGTCTCGGCGTCGGGCGCGACCTTGTGGGTGTACTTCTCGTAGATCCCCGCGCAATATTTCCAGTTGGCGCTGTGGTCGTAGTCGTGCGCCGCGAAGCCGCCCGCGGTGAGCAGCCCCGCGTAGGGGTTCGGTCTGACGCCTGCCTGCTGCTCCTGCTTGCCGAAACCCAGCGTGTCGCCCACGTCGGTCATGAGGGTCACGCCGGGCATTCCGGCGACCACCTTCTCCATGAACTGTTGCGAGGCGACACCCTCACCGGCGATGTAGAGCGCGTTCACGTTCTCGGACTTCCACCGCTCGATGAAGCTCGCGAGTTGCGATTGGGCGGCGGTCGTGTCGGCGCCGGAGAGCGTCAGGTATGCGGGAGTTCCCGACGACACACCGATCTTCTTCAGGCCGGGCAGGATGACATTCTGCACTTCCGCCTTGGTCGAAGCTTCGGCCAGGACCGCGACCTTCTTACCGGTGAGGGTGCCCTGCTTCTTCAGGAGTTCGAAGACGACCCGGTCGGTGCGTTCGGGCGTCGCGCCGGGGTAGAGGATCATGCCGGGCGGTGACAGGCTCATGATCGCCCGGGTGAGGTTGTACGAGATCACGACCGTGTGGTGCTGCTTCGCGAGGCAGGTCTCCGCCGAGCCATCCGTCGCCGCGTCACTCAAGTAGCCGATGACCGCGAACACCTTGTCGTCGTCGGCGAACGATGTGCACAACTGGACGTTGATATCGCTGGGGCTCGATAACGGGCAGTAAGTCTTGAAGACCGGGATGATCTTGCGTCCATTGATGCCCCCGGTCGCGTTGATGTTGTCGATGTACGCCTGGAATACTTGCTGCTGATTTAGCCGGATCGACTCGACGTACTGCGCGACGCAAGAGAAGTCGACCAGCGAAACGCCCAGCTTGATCGTCGTCGCCGTCACTCCGGTTCCCAGGACCTTCGACACGACATGCGTCGGCGTGCTCGAACTCGTCGTACCGCGTCCGCCGGCAGCAGCGCCCTTACTGCCGCTGCCACACCCCGCCAGCGTCAGCGCGATCACCGCGGTGGCTGCGACCAATCCCCGTCGTCGGCTCACATCGCCCTCCCCCGAGGTCGACCGATCATAAGCCTCGTCAACGTCGGTGCACGTCGTGCGACGTCGAGATAGCCCCTTGTCGATCCTTGCTGGACTCCTCGGACTTGGGAGCAGCACGATTACCTACGCCACCCCCAGCGCACAGATTTCGTCGATCCAGCGAGGCGGATCGGATGCCCATCGGGAGTTATGGGCTCCTGAGGAAGTACATCTCTGCTTGCCTCCGGCGCTCGAGTGGGGCGTCCCCGCACCCTGCGTCTACACGCGTTCGTAGGCGAGGTGCACGGCGTTCCGCGACGGGCGAACGTCGCGTTGTCGATACATCTGGCGCGTCCCCGTCTTGAAGAGCGGCGTGCCGCCACCGAGCACCATCGGGGCCAGGTGCAGGCGCAGCTCGTCGACGAGGCCCTGTTCGAGCGCCTGGCCGATGACATCGCCGCCGCCCATGATCACGACGTCACCCCGAGTCGCGGCGGACCGCGCCTGGTCGATCGCGGTGACCAGATCGCTGACGAAGGTGAAGCGCATCCCCAGTTCGCGCTCCAGCCGGACGTCTCGCGGCGGCGAGTGAGTGACGACGAAGAACGGCGGCGTCCCCGTCTGATCGGCGCCGTACCCCATGTCTTGGTTCCACCCGTCGGGGGCGTTGACGATGTCGAACAACCGCCGACCCATCACCACCGCTCCGCTCTCCGTCGTCGCCCGTTCGAGGATCTCGGTGTCGACCGTGTCCTGGTGCATGACCCAGGTGTGGAGCTCAGGTGCATCGCCGAGGCCGTGTTTTTCATCGGCGCCCTCCCCCGTCACAAACCCGTCGAGCGACATCGTGATGTCGGCGATCACATTCGGCATTGCGGCCTCCTCTCGGCGACGGTCGGCAATACAGACTGTCGTATGGCGCCGAACTCATCGCGGCCGAGCAAACGGGTTAGCCGGAACGAAGTGATCCACCGGTTGCACCTACCGAACGATGCAGTTATGGACGCGAGGACATGCCGCGACTTGCTCGTGTCACCAAGACGCCGACCAAGGCGACGAAGGCGGTGAGCATCGGCGGCATGATCACTCTTAGAGCTGCCGTCGACGACTCGTCGTGGAGAACATCCCAGGCGACGATGGACGCCGACATTGCTGCGACGATCGCGGTCACGCGAAGGACGAACGGCGAGCGGATGAGGCCGACGGTCACCGATGCCACCACAGCGCAGCCGACCACGATGAAGCCTCCGCCCAAGCGGTTCACGTCAGCGAAGCGCGATCGTGTCACGAACGCCGTCAGGACCGTGACGAGCACGGCCGCGACCCAGATCGCGCCGATTGTCAGCCGTTCGGTCACACCGAGAGCATGCCCGATCCCGACCATCCGGCGCCCGATCGGCAAGCCTGCGCACGTCTGCTCGGACCAGCAATCGAACGCCGGGAGTGCCGCGGGTGGGAGTACGCGCGAGGATCGGGGCATGGAGTTGACCATCGACATGCTTCGCGTCGACTCGCCGTTGGTCGACACCGTTCTCGGGTGGCACTGGCGCGAATGGTCGCACGAACACGACGACGCCGACCTTGACGCGTGGCGCCGTCATATCGTTGAGCGGACAAACCTCGATCGCGTCCCCTTCACGCTCGTCGCCCACCTTGACGGGACGCCGGTCGGTTCCCTCGCCGTCTGCGACGACGACCGCGACGACCGGTTTCTCGACCGGGGTCCGTGGCTTTCGGGCATGTTCGTGATCGGGCCGGCGCGCAATCTGGGCGTCGGACGCGCGCTGTTACGAACTGCCGAGGAACAAGCGCGCGGGCTCGGCGTGCCAGAACTATGGCTGCGCACGGGCGAGGCAGGCCCGTTCTACGACCGATGCGGTTGGATCTACGTAGCGCGCAAGGAGCAGGTGCAAGACGACGCAGTGATGCGACGAACCCTCTAATGACGTCGCTCCCGATCGGCAGTAACTGCCGATCGGCACTCGCCGCGCCGGCGCGAGATCGAGCGCGGTCGCTCGGACGCCGGATGACTCACGCGCCGCGCTGGGTAACGGCGGAAGCTCGACGCTCGAGAAGCCGGCGGAGTGCAGGCAGTTCGGATTCGATCCCTTCGGCGAAGCGTTCCGCGGCGCGCACGACTTCCCAGCGGTCGGCCGACGACGCTTCGACAGTGCGGCGGCTCCGGTACGCGCGCATGTACAGCGCTCGCAAGGCAGCTCGCCCAAGAGGGTGCAGCCGTTGCACGAGCCAGGGAACGCCGGGCGGCACGTCTCCCAGCCGCAGCATCAGTCGCGTCCGAGCGAAATCCGCGATCGGGTCACCTCGGGCGGCGTTCCCCCAGTCGATGACGACCGGTCCCGCGCCGCCCAGGAGAACGTTTCCGGGATGAAAGTCACCGTGACACAAACGGTCGCCGTCGGGGAGGCGATCCAGCTCCCGAAGCGCTAACGCCCCTAGCCCACTAGGGAGATCGGCCGCAGACTCGATGCAGATGCGAGCACGTTCACGCAGCGCCGGAAGCTCAGCTGGCGCTGTAATCCGGTGCAGCTGTGCATGCGTCGTGCCCAACAGCCGGGCGGCAGCACCGAGCCGCCACGGTTGCCGGCCGAATACCTCAAACAGATTCGGCCCATCGACGCGATCCATGATCACGCCGTGGCGGCCATCAATCGTCACGGTGCCATAGACCGACGGTACGGGAACCCCGATCGCTGCGGCAGTGGTCATCGCCGCGCTCTCCACCGCCGCCGATCGCGCGCTCGCACCTACTCTCAACAAGCGGAGCACTCGCTCGTCGCCCCACTCATAGATCTCCGCCTCCCGACCCTCCGCGAGAAGCGACCGACCGTCCAACCCAACCACGGAGTCAGTCAAGCCGACCGTCAATAAGGCGTCCACCATCGAGCGCAGCGCTCAGCCCAGACCGGGAGCGGACGCACCATTTGGAGCACGGTCACGACGGCGTTCTCCCGTCGTCGACCGCCACGAGAAGAGCGCCATATCGGCCGATCGGTATTGCCTCCTCGGGCTGTGGATCGGCACTCGCCGCGCCGGCGCGAGATCGAAGCATTGTGTGCGCGTGTCGGCTCTGCGAGTTCGCCCCGGTGTCGTTGCGGATTACGCGGAGATCGGTAACGCGCACGCAGCCGCGTGGGAGGCGGCTTATACACACATCTTCGACTCATCATTTCTGGCCGCTGCCGCGCACGGCCGTCGAGTCGGCTGGCAGCACTCGATTGCTGGCATCGTGGCTGCCCCCAACATCGTGCTCGTCGGCGAAGCGATGGAGCAGCGCGCGCCTTCGCTCACGCCGTGCCGGTAGGCGACGGGTCGCACGACGCTCAGATCCTTGGGTTCTTCGCGCATCCAGATGTGTGGGGTACCGGACTCGCGGTATTGCTCATGCGACAGACGTGTGAAGCGCTCGCGGGGTCCGGCTGCCACGAAGTCGTCCTTTGGACGCCCCGCGAAGCGGGCCAAGCGCGCCGCTTGTACGAGAAGGTCGGTTTCGCACTCACCGGCCGGGCCCGGAACGACCGCGTGACCGACTGGGGAAGCGCGAGTGCCGACTGCCCGGAGGTTGAATTCGGCAGACGGCTCCCCGGAGGGACGAGTGCATGAATGCCGATCGGCGCTCGCCGCACCGGCGCGAGATCGGGCATGATGCGTGCGTGGTTCGGTCGCGCGACGAGCCGGGTGACCTGGAGACTGTCGAACCGTCGCCGACTGATGCACCGGCCCCGCGGGCGAAGGTGAGCATGCTGCGGGCGAAGGTGTCTCGGTCCACCTTCATCGCTACGGGTGCCGTCCTACTCGGCGCAGCTGTGGGGAGCGCCATCACCGTCGTGGTCGACCGAGATGACCGCTCGGCTCAGCCGACGGCGGCAGCCGCCAGCACGATCACCACGGTCGCCTCCGTGCCGCCCAACCTCGTCACGAGACTTAGGCAACCGACAAGGCTTGACTCCTGGAGCATCGTCGCGACCGACTTCCAGCGCGCTGACACCTTCGACAACGTCACTGCTCCTGCTCAGCATCTCTGGCTCGTCGTGTATCTCAAGATTGCCAACGTCGGGCCCACCGCCAGTTCCTTCGACTCCCGTCACGTCGTCGCGCGCTATTTCGAGGAAGGCACGCAGCCGGAGGTGCCCGCCACGTATAACGAGCAGCTTCTCGTCCAGCCGAGAGCCGTTCTACCGATGGTGCTCGCGTTTTCCGTACCGACATCGTCGCAGACCTTTTCGATCGTCATTCGCAAGGACCTGGAGGCCGAGAAGCAAGCCGGTACCGCCGTCGAGATCGACTTGAACTGCTGCTGAATTGACGAAACAGTCCACGAGATATTCGCTGCGTCACAACTGGCGATCGGGAGCTCGCACGCGCGCCCGCGATAGGGCATCCTGAGCGGGTGGCGGATGCGAGATTCCCACGGTTCGGACCAGCCGACGTACACCGGTGGTTCCTCGACGTATGCGGAGACGCTTCCCTCGGCGACGACGTTCGGGCAGACGCACTACGTCACGTCGATGAGGTGTGTCGCGGCACGGTGAAGTTCTTCAAGGCGGGGAAGGTTGGGTGGAATCGAATCGGAGGACACCAAAGCGGACCGGTGCGTTGGATATCGACCATTGAAGGCGACGGGTACGGGTCCTAACTGCCGGGGAAGCCGTGGAGTTTCGTTGGGAACCTGCGTTTCAAGACGGGTGGCGTTGCAGCGCGACGTGGGTGCGTCCCATCGCTGGTTCCGGTACACAACTGATGCCCATCGGAGCGACTACTGATCGTCGGCGCTTGACCGTCCAAGTCGGGTCGCGACCCACACTCCTACCGCAAGTCCAGGAAGGAACATAAATGTGCGAACTGGTCCCGTCCGAACCGAGGCAGCATCGCGCCGTAGGCGCAACCAAGCACGATCGTGATTCGTACCGCCCACAGAAGAGGGCGCGAAAGCGTCGTCATGTGTCTTGTCTCGACCGCGACCGGGCTCGGCCTAAGAGCTTGCGACCACCGAGACAGTGACCGCGCCATCCCTGCCGCTCGGTGCCGCGTGACGATCCGGGCGCAATGGCGGAAGCTGATCTCCGAGCGCGGCGTAGCCTTGGGCCCGAGTGAGCGAACTCGCTGCGTCGCATGTCGAACTCGGAAATGTGATCGCCTCGATCGTTCTGACGGGCGCGCTCGTGGTTTTTCCGCTCTCACTTCTATTCATGCGGTCCTACGACCGGAACCGGGGACTTCACGGACGGGCGAAGCTCCACGCCATAGCGATCGCATTCGCGGCCGCCTGGGCTTGGCCGGTCACGCTCGTCTACTGGTGGAAAGGCCCGACGCCAGAGCGCCGCGGACGCCGGTCCAACAAATCACACTGAGCC
>JAODBI010000369.1 GCA_025463875.1 Actinomycetes bacterium | reverse complement strand
TCGGGCGACACCGCCATGATCAGCGCCGCCAACGCGGCCGTCGACCGCGCCCCGGCAAACGACGTCGCCGCCGCGGTCGCGCCGCCCACCGCGCCTTCCGCGCCGACTCCGCCCCCGGCCGCCGACCAACTCGCCGCGGTCATCCGGCCGCTGCACCGTGCCCCCGACGGCAGCTACCAGATTCGGATCGAGATGCGGCCGCCGGAGCTGGGGCGCGTCGAGATGCGCGTCGAGATGCGCGACGGAGTCCTGCACGCGTCGATCCATGCCGAGCACGCGCAGACGGGTGACCTCATGCGCGACGCGCTCGACGACCTGCGCGCCCGGCTCGAGGCCGACGGGATGCACACCGGGCAACTGACCGTCGACGCGCAGGGCGCCGGTTCGTCGGGCCGCGAGAACCCGGCCACCAATCCAGAACGACTCGACGACTCGACGACCGCCGCCGAGACGCCCCTCGCCGTCACCACACCGCCGCCGGCAACCACTTCCGACCAGCTACTCGACGTCCGGATCTGAGGAGCAACCGATGACCACCGTGTACCCGATCTCCAGCGTGCAGCCCAAGCCGGCGACACGACGCCGAGCGCCGACGCGAGCGGCAACAACTCCCTGAACGAGAACACGTTCCTCACGCTGCTCGTCGCACAGTTGAAGTACCAGGACCCGATGAACCCCGCCGACAGTACGCAGTTCCTCACCCAGACCGCGCAGTTCACCGAGGTCGAGACGCTGCAGAAGATGGCCAAGCAGCAAGAGGTGCAACAGGCGGCGAGTCAGGTGCTCGCGGCCTCGTCGATGATCGGCCGGCCGGTGACGTACTCGCTTACCGCGGGCGGTGGCCCGGGCGTCCCCACACCCACGCACGTCATGTCGGTGCGCGGCTCGCTCCCGAAGGACGCGGCGGTCGGCGCCACCGCGACCGCGACGACCGACGTGTTCACCAACCAGGGCGCGAAGGTGCCGCTCGAGCTGAACTTCACGAAGACCGCCACCGGCTGGAACGTGCAGGCGTCGACCCACGGAACCAAGCTCGGCAACCCCGTCGCGATCACGTTCGACGCGAGCGGTGACCATTCGAGCAGCGACCTGACGATCCCGGCCGCCGCGCTCGACGGCATCGTCGGCACGACCGGCGCGTGGCCGCAGACCGGGATCACGCTCGCGTTCGGCGCCGCGAACGATCCGACCCGCCTGCAACTCGCGAGCGGGCCGGCATCGGTGGTCGTCGCCGAACAGGACGGCAACGACGGTCAGACCGCGACCGGCATCGTCACGGGCGTCCACATCACCGCGGACGGACCGCAGCTCGTCATCGGCGGTCAGCAGATTCCGTACACGTCGGTGACGGACGTTCGATCGTGACGCCGCACTCAATGACCGGCGCAACGGGCACACACGCGCACGCATTCACGCCAACAGCACTCAGTCCTCAGACCCACAGCACTCGGTAACACCAAACCTCCGGTAACACCAAACCTCCGAAAGAAGGAACAATGCTCCGCTCGATGTTCGCCGCAGTCTCGGGTCTGCGGTCTCACCAGGCATTCATGGACGTGGTCGGCAACAACATCGCCAACGTCAACACGACCGGCTACAAGACGAGCAACGTGCTGTTCGAGGACCTGCTCAGCCAGCAGTTGAACGGCGCCGGCCAGCCCGGCCTCGTGTCGGGTGGTACGAACCCCGCGCAGGTCGGCCTCGGCGTGCGCCTCACCGGCATCAGCGTCAACTTTGCGCAGGGCGCGACCCAGTTGACGGGACGCTCCACCGACTTCGCCATCCAGGGTGACGGATTCTTCGCCGTCGACTCTGGGGGCCAGACCGCGTACACCCGCAACGGCAGCTTCTCGCTCGACGGCAACGGCAACCTCGTCACCGCCGACGGCGCGTTCGTGAAGGGCTGGCAGGCCGACCAGAACGGGAACGTCAGCGTCAACGCGTCGACGGGCCACCTGAAGATCCCCGTCGGTCAGATCATCAGTCCCGTCACCACGAGCGCGATGAAGATCGGTGGCAACCTGCCGGCCGACGCCGCGACGGGCACCGTCGTGAACGCAGGCATCAACGTGTTCAACAGCCTCGGTAGCTCGATTCCGTTGCGCGCCGAGTTCACCAAGATCGCCAATACGGCGGGTGCCGTCAACTGGGAGGTCCGCGTCTTCGACTCCGGGAACAATCTGATCTCGGGTCCGGCCGCGGTGACCTTCGACCTCAACGGCGCGCTGACGAGTGCGCCGCCGACGGTCACGCAGGCGCAGCTCAACACGATCGCGGGCACGAGCGGTACGTGGAAGGCCGGCGGCATGCTGCTCGACTTCGGCGCCGCGACCGCCCCCGACCGCCTCAGCGGCGCGGGTGGTCTCAACACGGCGGCCGCGCTCTCGCAGGACGGCTCGGCGGTCGGGTCCGTCATCGGCTTCAGCGTCTCCGAGCAGGGCCTCATCTCCGGCACGTTCTCGAACGGGCGCAGCCAGCCCATCGGCCAGATCGCGCTCGCCACGTTCGCGAACCCGAACGGGCTCATCAAACAGGGCGGGTCGTTGTACACCGAGACCGTCAACTCCGGGAACGCGCAGATCGGTGTGGCCGGCCAGGGCGGTCGGGGCACGATGTCGGGTGGAACGCTCGAGATGTCGAACGTCGACCTCGCGGCCGAGTTCACGAACCTGATCGTCGCCGAGCGCGGCTTCCAGGCCAACTCTCGAGTC
>JAODBI010000333.1 GCA_025463875.1 Actinomycetes bacterium | reverse complement strand
GCGAGAACGGCCTCGCGGTCGCGATCCGGCCGGTCGACGAGATCGACGACGTCAACGAGTTCGACGCCGTCGTCGTCGGGAGCGCGATCCACGACGGCGCATGGCTGCCCGAGGGCTCCGACTTCGTGCACCGCCACCTCACCGCGCTCGCCACCCGACCCCTGTGGCTGTTCAGCGTCGGACTCGTGGGCGATTCGAGCAGCGCGTTCCCGGGTGCGGTCGCCGCCCAACTCCGCGCACTCCGCCGCAGCCCGAAGGAGATCGCGCACTTCCGCAAGGTGACGCACGCTCTTGACCACGCCGAGTTCGCAGGTGCGATTCAACGCGACCAGTGGCCGCGTTCGGACCGTGTCATCTTCCGCGGTATGCGCGGCCGGTACGGGGACCACCGCGACTGGGACGACATCGACGCGTGGACCGACGAAATCGTCACCGGCCTGCGCGCGGCCGCCCGCGCCGCTGCCCGCGCCGCGACGCGGGTGCCGGCACACGACATGCAGGTGTCTGCCCGCGGTTGACGGCCCGGCGGCGTCCGGGGTCACGGCGTACGATCTCACTCTCATGGGTCGCTCGCGCTGCGCCGACACGTACCCCGCGTCGGTGGCGGCGCCCGGTGCCTGCTGTCGGCTCCGCTGCCGCTCCGGTCTCATGGGTCGCTCGCGCTGCGCCGACACGTACCCCGCGTCGGAGGCGGCGCCCGGTGCCTGCTGTCGCTCTGGCGCGTCGTGAGCGAAACGGCCGGTCTGCTCGAGTCGGCGCAATCGGCGTTCGGCCGGGGCGACTTCGCCCGCGCCGCGAGCGATCTCCACCTGACGCTCGAGCTCGAGGAATCGTCGCTCGCCCGCCGGCTGCTCGGTGTCATCGCGTACGCCGACGACGACTTCGAGCGCGCGCGCCGCGAGTGGGAGCAGGCGTTCGCATTGCTTCGCGCCGCGGGTGATCTGCGCACCGCAGCGCTGGTCGCGACCGATCTCGCCGAACTGCACGGCAACACGTTGGGTAATGCCGCCGCGGGAAACGGCTGGATCGCACGCGCCCGTCGGTTGTTGGAACGCGTCGGACCGTGTGTGGAGTGGGGCTATCTCGAGCTGGCCCTGATGGCGTGCGAACGGACGGACATCGACGACCTGTTGCGGAGCACCGATCGTGCGCTCGCGCTCGCCGCCGAGTTCGGCGAGCTCGACCTCGAGGTGCGCGCGCTCGCCGACGGCGGACTGGGTCTGGTGACCAGCGGTCGAGTCCGAGAGGGATTCGATCGACTCGACGAGGCGCTCGCGATCATCGCCGCCGGTGAGGTGCAGAGCGTCGCGGTCGTCGGGAAGAGCTTCTGTTCGATGCTCTCGTCGTGCGACCGCGCCGGTGATGTCCGACGCGCCGAGGAGTGGAGCCGCCTGATCCAGGCGATGGTGCTCGACCGCTTCGA
Source organism: Actinomycetes bacterium (assembly GCA_025463875.1). GTDB lineage: Bacteria > Actinomycetota > Acidimicrobiia > IMCC26256 > PALSA-610 > PALSA-610. The sequence goes on along the minus strand of JAODBI010000333.1, from coordinate 1,930 downwards.
AGGACGGCCGCGCATCCTGCACACTCACTGTCGGGCCGCGTACGGCTCCGTGCTGTGCAGCGCGGGCCGCTGGGTCGAGGCGGAGGCCGCGATGCTCGAGGTGCTCGGTCCGACCGGGTCGCAGAGCGTCGGGCACCGCGCCGACACGACCGCCAACCTCGCCGCGCTGCGCGTCGAGCAGGGCCGCGTCGAAGAGGCCGCGGAACTGCTTGCGCCGTACCAAGACCGCGTGACGGCGTGTGCGCCGATCGCCCGCGTCCACCTGGTGCGCGGCGAGGTCGCGCTCGCCGCGGCGGTACTGGAGCGCGGCATCCGGGAGCTCGTCGGCGATGCTCTGCGCGGTGGGGTGCTGCTCGCGCTCCTCGTCGAGGCCGAGCTGCAACGGGGCGAGATCGAGGCGGCTGCGCGTGCGGCGGATCGCCTCCAAGAGCTCGCCGACGCCGCCGACAGCAGCGGGCTGCGAGGCGAGGCGGCACTCGCCCACGCCCGGGTTCTCGCGGGCAGCGGCGACCATGGCGCGGCCGTGGTCGCGTTCCAGCTGGCCGAGCAGCGACTCCGCGACGGAGAACGACCGCTGCTCTCCGGTCTCGTCAGCCTCGACCTCGCCGCCACGTACGCCGCCGCCGGGCGTGACTCCGATGCGGTCGCCGAGGCGCGCCGTGCACTCTCGATCTTCGAGCGCCTCGGCGCGCGGTCGAGTCGCGACCGGGCGATCGCGCTGCTGCGCCGCCTCGGGGTCGCGACCCGTCCGGGTGGCCCGACCGTGGCCGCGGTCCTCGAGTCGCTCACGCCGCGTGAGTCCGAGGTCCTGGCGCTGGTCGGCCAGGGCCTGAGCAACGCCGAGATCGGCGCCCGGCTCTACATCTCGCCCAAGACCGCCGAGCACCATGTCGGGCGCATCCTCGGCAAGCTCGCAGTCCGCAATCGCGCCGAAGCCGCCGCCCTCGCGGCCAACGGGACCGGGCCCGACCGGCAGGAGCGCGAGCCGTAGGAGCCGAGAGGTAGGGCTGAGAATCGGGGTTGGCCCCGATGTGCCCGGATCGGATCGGCGCGAGGGTGAGATGCGATCGTCGCACCGGGCGACGCGCCATCACGAAGGGCATCCTCATGGAGACGAAGATCGACGAGATCGCGCCGGACATCTTCCGGCTGTCCACGCACATCGACCAGATCGCCCCGCCGGCGGGCTTCACGTTCAACCAGTTCCTGGTGCGCGACGAGGCGCCGTTCATGTTCCACACCGGGTTGCGTTCCCTGTTCCCCCTCGTGTCCGAGGCGATCGCGCAGCTGATCGACCCGACGGAGTTGCGGTGGGTGTCGTTCGCGCACGTCGAGGCCGACGAGTGCGGCGCCCTCAACCAGATGCTCGCGCTCGCCCCCGACGCCCAGGTCGTCCACGGCGAGCTGGCCTGCATGGTGTCGCTCAACGATCTCGCCGACCGGCCGCCGCGCCCGTTCGCCCCCGACGAGGTGCTCGACCTCGGGTCGCATCGCCTTCGCTTCCTGCCGACTCCGCACGTACCACACAACTGGGAGAGCGGACTCTGGTTCGACGAGACGTCGCAGACGTTGTTCGCGGGCGACCTCTTCACCCATCTCGGCGATGGTCCGGCGGTGACTGAGGAGAGTCTCGTTCCGGAAGCCATGGCCGCCGAGGCGATCTTCCGCGCGACTTCCGGCGGACCCGATCTCGCGCCGACGCTCGATCGTCTCGCCGATCTCGAACCGGCGACGCTCGCGCTGATGCACGGATCGTCGTTCTCGGGTGCGGGTGGACCGGAGCTCCGCAAGCTCGCCGCGGCCTACGCGTCGGCCGATGCCGAGCCGCGCCCGGGATCACCGAGTTGACCCCCGCGCGCATGCGCAGCGTGGTCGAGGCGCGACTCGCGGCCGAACGGGCGGGAGACGCGTCGGGGTGCGTCGCGATGTG
>JAODBI010000166.1 GCA_025463875.1 Actinomycetes bacterium | reverse complement strand
TCGCGACGAGATCCGGCGGCCACTACGCAACCTTGCACACCCACATCGACGAGTTCGTGGAGTCGATCCGCGCCATCACGCCGCGCGGCGAGTGGGAGAGCCGGCGCCTGCCCGGTTCCGGTGCGGGTCCGTCGCCCGATCGGATCCTGCTCGGTTCGGAGGGCATCCTCGGTGTGATCACCGAAGCGTGGATGCGGCTGCAGGATCGACCGACGTTCCGCGCGTCGGCGACCGCCCGTTTCCCCACGTTCGAGCGTGCGTCCGAAGCCGCTCGTGCGATCTCTCAGAGTGGCCTGTACCCGGCGAATTGTCGCCTGCTCGACGCGACCGAGGCCGGGCTCACCGGAGCCGACGACTCCGGAACCGCGCTCCTGCTGCTCGCGTTCGAATCGGCCGATCATCCGCTCGGTCCGTGGATCACGCGCGCGGTCGAGTGCGCGCGCGACCACGGCGGCGCGGTCGCCGACGACCAGATCGCGATACGCGACCAGAGCAACACCGGCGACGGACAAGGCGCGCGCGAGGGCGCGGCCGGTTCGTGGCGCAACGCGTTCATCCGCGCGCCCTACACGCGCGACGCGCTCGTGGGGCTCGGTGCGATCTCGGAAACCTTCGAGACCGCGTGTACGTGGGATGCCTTTCCCGCGTTGCACGAAGGAATCACGAGCGCGGTCCTCGACACCGCCGAGGCGGCCGGCGCGTGGCCCGCGGTCGTCACGTGTCGGTTCACGCACGTGTATCCCGACGGCCCCGCCCCCTATTTCACCGTCCTGGCCCGGGGAACTGAGCCCGATCAGCTCGCGCAGTGGGAGGCGATCAAGGCCGCGGCCGGTGCCGCGCTGACGAAGCACGGTGGGACGATCACCCATCATCACGCGGTCGGTCGCGACCACCGCCGCTGGTACGACCGCCAACGTCCCGAACCGTTCGCGGCCGCCCTGCGCGCCGCGAAGGCCGCCGTCGATCCGGCCGGCATCCTCAATCCCGGCGTCATCGTCGATCCGGCCGACGCGATCGACTCGCCCCGTCCGGCGCCGGGAACCGGACCCGCCTGATGGCGTTTCGGGCCGTGATCTTCGACCTCGGCGGCGTCGTGTTCCCGTCTCCGTTCGAGGCCTTCGACGCCTACGACCACGGCAACGACCTGAAGAAGGGCACGATGCGGTCGCTGATCCGCACGAGCAGCGAGACCGGTGCGTGGGCGGCGCTCGAACGCGGCGAGCTGAGCATGGACGAGTTCGTGGCCGCGCTCGAAGCCGAGGCGCTCGCGGCCGGCTTCCAGCTCGACGCCCGCCGGCTCATGGGTCTGATCGGATCGTCACTCGGACCGCGACCGGAGATGACACGCGCCATCGAGAAGATCCGCGCGAGCGGACTACGCACCGGCGCGCTCACGAACAACTGGGCCGACGCGGGAACGCGCTCCTCGCCGAGCGGGCTGCGCGAGACGGGCCTGTTCGACGTCATCGTGGAGTCGGCGGTCGAGGGCCTCCGGAAGCCCGATCCGCGCATCTACACACTGGCGCTCGCACGCCTGAACGTGCTCGCGTCGGAGACCGTGTTCCTCGACGACCTCGGCATGAACCTGAAACCCGCGCGCGACATGGGAATCCGCACGATCAAGGTGGTCGATCCCGACCTCGCGCTCGCCGAGCTCGAAACGATTCTGGACCTCGTCCTGCGATGAAGGTGAAGGAGCACTGACGTGGACCTGCTCTGGGTGCGACACGGGGAGCCGGAACGGATTCCGTCCGGGACCGGCGTGCCCGCCAACCCCGGATTGACGCTGCGGGGTCACGACCAGTCCCACCGGCTCGCGGCCTGGCTGGCACCGGAAGCTATCGACGTCGTGTTGTCGAGCCCACAACGGCGCGCGCTCGAGACCGCCGAACCGGTCGCCCGCGCACATGGTCTCGACGTGCAGATCGTCGACGGGCTGACCGAATACGACGCGCAGTCGGATTCCTATATTCCGATGGAAGAGATGCGTGCGAACAACGATCCGCAGCTCATCGCGATGTACGAAGGTCGGTGGGAGGAGTTCGGTGCCGAGTCGACGGAGACGTTTCGCGCCCGGGTCGCGACCACACTCGACGAGATCGTGGGCGCGCATCCCGGCCGCCGGGTCGTCGCCGTGTGTCACGGCGGCGTGATCAACGTGGCGTTCGCGCTCGCGCTCGGGCTCGACCGGCACCTCTGGTTCGAACCGCACTACACGTCGTTGTCGCGCATGGTCGCGTCGCGTACCGGTGTGCGGTCGGTTACCTCACTGAACGAACGGGCGCACCTCGACGGGAAGAGGGACGCGAACGGGAGACGGGAGTCGCCATGAACGTCGACATCGAACACATCGGTCGCGTCACCGTCGTCACCATCAACCGGCCCGACCGCAAGAACGCGGTCGACCGTGAGACCGCCGCCGAGCTCGCCGACGCGTTCCGCGCCTTCGACGCCGACGACGGAAACGACGTGGCGGTCCTGACCGGGGCCGGCGGGACGTTCTGCGCGGGCGCCGACCTGAAGGCGATCAGCGAGAACGGCGGCAACACCGTTCGGCCCGACGGCGACGGGCCGATGGGACCATCGCGCATGCTGCTCTCGAAGCCAGTCGTCGCCGCGGTCGAGGGGTTCGCGGTCGCGGGCGGGCTCGAGCTCGCGCTGTGGTGCGACCTGCGCGTCGCGGCGCGCGACGCCGTGTTCGGAGTCTTCTGCCGGCGCTGGGGCGTTCCCCTCATCGACGGTGGAACCGTGCGGCTGCCCCGGCTGATCGGTCACTCGAACGCGCTCGACCTCATCCTCACGGGGCGGGGCGTGAGCGGTGACGAAGCGTTGCGGATGGGGCTCGCGAACCGGCTGACCGAGCCGGGCGACGCACGCGCGCGGGCGATCGATCTCGCAACCGAACTCAGCGCGCTGCCACAGACGTGCCTGCGCGAAGACCGTGCGTCGAGCTACGAGCAATGGGGTCTCGGTCTCGACGAAGCCATTGCGGCCGAGCTCGAGCACGGGTTGCGCGTGCTCCGGTCGGGCGAGTCGTTCGCGGGCGCATCCCGGTTCGCATCCGGGGCCGGACGGCACGGCGAGGCCGCCCCGCCGACCCGCTAGCTCAGCTCCCGAAGCCGGCCGTAAACACCACGTGAATCAGGCTCTCCGAGCCGCCGCGAGAGGACCGGGCGCGGCGCTCGCGGTCGTAGAATCCGTACGTGACTACTGAACGTACGGTTGGCGATCTCATGAGCCGACCCGTCGTGACCGCGCAACCCGCGGAGACGGTTGCGCTCGCCGCGCAGCGCATGCGCGAGCACAAAGTCGGTTCGGTCGTGGTGACCGACCACGATGATCGGGCGATCGGCATATTGACCGAACGCGACATGATCCGGTTGGCCGCGGCCGGCTCCGACGCGTCGACCGCCAAGGTCTCGGAGTGGATGACGGCCGATCCCGACACCATCGGTCCCGACGTGGAAGCGCGTGCCGCGTTCGCGAGCCTCGCAGAACGCGGGTACCGCCACATCCCGGTCGTCGACGACGACGGCGCGGACAGCGCCGCGGGGCGCAAGCTCGTCGGCATCGTGTCGATGCGCGATCTGATGCGCGTTGCCATGATCCAACCGGCCGACGCGCAGGCGCACGAGATGCCGAAGGGCCTCGAAGGCGTCGTGGTGGCCGACACGACGGTGGGCGACGTCCGCGGACTCGAAGGCTTCTACCACTACCGCCAGTACAACGCCGTCGACCTCGCCAAGTCGCGACCGATCGAGGACGTCTGGCAGCTGATGTTCGAAGGCGAGCTGCCGACGACGCTCGCCGAGCGCGAGGCCTTCGCGGCCCAGATCCGACCGCGACGCGCGATCCCGCCCGCCGTGCTCGAGGTCCTGCCCGCGATCGCGAGCGCGGGCGATGTGTTCGTCCCGCTGGACGCGTTGCGGACGGCCGTGTCGCAGTACGGCGCGGCCCTCGGGTTCCGACCGTCGCACGACATCGACGGCGAGACCTTGGGCGACAACGCGATGTCGATCTGCGCGGTCGTCCCGACGTTGATCTGCGCGCTGTGGCGGCTCCGGCGCGGTCTCGAACCCGTCGCGCCGCGCGACGACCTCGCCTACGCCGCGAACTACCTCTACATGATGCAGGGCGAGGTCCCGACCCCGGAGCACGCGGCCGCGGTCGAGAAGTACCTCATCTCCACGGTCGACCACGGCTTCAATGCGTCGACATTCACCGCGCGCGTCATCACGTCGACGGGCGCCGATCTCGGCGCCGCGGTCGTCGGCGCGATCGGTGCGCTGTCGGGACCTCTGCACGGCGGAGCGCCCAGCCGCGCGCTGCAGATGCTCGACGAGATCGGTACGCCCGAGCGCGCCGAGCCGTGGTTGCGCGCCGCGGTCGAGCGCGGCGACCGGCTGATGGGCTTCGGCCACCGCGTGTACAAGACCGACGACCCGCGTTCGCTGATGCTGCGGGAGGTCGCGGACTCGCTGGGCGGCGACAAGATGGAGCTCGCCCGGCACATCGAGGCGACGGCCGTCAAGGTGCTCGACGAGTTGAAGCCCGGCCGGCGGCTGTACACGAACGTGGAGTTCTACGCCGGCATCGTGATGGACCGGTGCGGGATCCCGCGCGAGCTGTTCACCCCGACGTTCGCCGCGAGTCGCGTTATCGGGTGGTGCGCGCACATCCTCGAGCAGGCCGCCGACAACCGGCTGATCCGCCCGAGCGCGCAGTACGTCGGTCCGCCGCCACCCGAGCCGGTTCCCCCTATCTCGGGCTGAACTTGCGCGAGGGCACCAAGGCCGCGACCTCGGGCCGCGAGCCGCTTGCGTCACCGCGCGAGGATCCCGCGCAGGACGTCCGCGAGTGATTCCGGGAACACGACCTCATTGGTGACGGCGAGCTCGGCCGGTGTCCACCAGCGATACCCGAGCACCGACCGGCGTTCCACGTCGCTCCAACCCGAGTCGTCGATCGCGAATCGCGGCACACGCACGCTGTAGAAGTCCTCTTCCTGGCGGTAGTGGACACCTTCGAAGTCGAAGTTGGTGACGCGGTGGAACACGACCTTGCCGAGATCGGCGACCGCGAGCCCGGTCTCCTCGAACAGCTCCCGCCCCGCGCCTTCGGCACTCGTCTCACCCTCGTCGAGACCACCACCGGGCGTGAACCACCAGGTGCCACGGTCGAGCCGCGCCGGGTCGCAGCCCTGCAACAACAACACCGCGCCGTCGGCGTCGACCACCAACACCCGCGCCGCGACGCGATCCTGCTCGGGGCGCATCGTCGGGCCGAGCGGAAACGTCGCAACGGTGCGCCATCCGTCTCCCGCCGACTCGACGATCGCGATGCTCTCGATCGTGACGTCGATGTCGACAGCGTCCATGTCGCTCGAGATCTCAGCCCACGCGTCTCGGGCCGCGCGCGCGGAGACCGAGCGCGGGTGAACGAGCGTCACGTGTGGGATGAACGCGCCGCCCGCCTCGCCGACGACACCGAGCCGCCGTCGTATCGCATCGATCATCCCGTCGCGATCGTCAACGGCGAGATAGATGCCGGCTTCCGCGGATCCCCATTGGCCGGCCTTGCCGAGGTGCAACGTGAAGGGTGCCGTGGCCGATGCCATCCGGCCGACCCGCGCGCCGAGCTCGGCGAGCGGGCGATCACCGGCGGAGAGAGCACCGGCATCGTGAACGACGGTGATGTGTGGTCGGATCCGGCTCGCGGTCTCGGGGTCGAAGCGCGAACGGATCTCGTCGATGCGCGCCGAGACGGCACGGGGAAGGAAGATCGTCACCTGCCGGCGAACCATGCTCAAGCCTGGCACGCACGGGCGTGCAAGGCTGCGTGGCGATGACCTCTCCGGAACCCGACTCCGAATCGGCCGGCGAACCGTCGGGCGAATCTTCGGGCGAATCGGCCGGCGCCGCCGCTCGGGTATCGGCGCGCCTCCGGCGTGAACCGCCGCGCTTTCGGCGGGTCACGGTGGCCGGCGTCCGGCCCCTGAGCGCGCGCCTGGTGCGGATCACGTTCGCCGGGGCCGAGCTCGACGGCCTGCAGATCGACGAGCCCGCGGCGAGCGTGCGGCTGCTGCTTCCCGGCTCAGCGACCGCGGCGCTCGTCATGCCGATCTGGAACGGCAACGAGTTCCTGCTGCCCGGCGGTCGCCGCCCGACCATTCGCACCTTCACGCCGCGCCGCTCCGACCCCGTCGCACGCGAGCTCGACCTCGACGTCGTCCTGCACGGCACCGGTCGCGCGTCGGAGTGGGCGGTCGCGGCCGAGGCGGGACGACAGGCCGCGATCTCCGGCCCGGGGCGCGGCTACACGATCGACCGCGACGCCCCCGCGTACCTCCTCGCCGGAGACGAGTCCGCGATCCCGGCGATCAGCCAGCTGCTCGAGTCGCTGCCGCCGGAGACGCCCACGCAGGTCGAGATCGAGGTCCCCGCTCCCGAGGGGCGGGTCGCGCTCCCCGAGCATCCGAACGCGACGATCGAGTGGCACGATCTCGCACCCGGCGCGCCGCCTGGAGACGCGCTGATCGCCGCCGTTCGCCGCACCGAGATCGCACCGGGAACCCGCGTGTGGGCGGCGGGGGAAGCGGCAGCGGTACAGCGCATCCGCCGGTACCTGTTCAACGAGCTCGCGATCCCCCGCGGCCAGACGACCGTGCGCGGCTATTGGAAGCACGGCCGCGCCGGCGACGACGACGACGAGAAATAGCGCAGGCGGCCGCCCCCGGTGGTCAGTCGCGCCGGTCGGCCAGGATCACCACACGCCGTCCGCGACGTTCCGAAATCCGGACACGTCTTTCCCAGACGTCGGGGGCCAAGGGTCCCAGGCTCAAAACTTCCGCATGCCCGCTGAGGACGTCGGCGGTTCCCCGATCATGGGAGCGTCACCGAGCTCCAGGTCGCGCCCGCGTCGTACGTCATCAGCATCGGACCGTTGGTGAAGATCACGAACCCCTGGGTGGCGGTCGTGAAGCCGAGGTCGGATGGCATGTTCGCGTTGGGATTCGTCACGCCTGCGACGGACTTCCAGGTCGCGCCACCGTCGACAGTTCGTTGCACGGTGTCGCCGTCGACAACGACCGCGGTGTCCGGACCGGGTGAAGCCACGGCGCCGAAGATCGGCTCGGTGGCGCGCTGCCAGGTCGCCCCGCCGTCGTGCGAGAAGTACACGGCGTCGGTGATTTTCGGACCCGTCCAGACGCCCTCCTCACACGAGGCAACCAGGTCGGTGCCGGTCGACGCCGCGAGCCAGGCATAGGCGCCGAGGCAGGGGGGTTTCCACGTCTCCCATCGCCCACTCGTCGTCAGGCGCGCGCCGCCCATGATGCCCCGGTCGCCGTTGGTGACCCAGCCGCGTGAACCGGAGAACACGAACTGCTGGACCGGTACGGGTCCCGCCCCGGTTGGAAGGGTGAGCGCGTCTTTCGACCAGGCAAGCGCATCGCTCGGCGACGACCACAGACCAAAGTTGTTGCTCGCGCTGTCGTCGAACGCGACCACATACACGACACCGTGAGAGACGGCCAAGTCTTGGATCGAGCCGAACGGGTGGGCCGCCTTCTGCCAGTGCGCACCGCCGTCGCCGGTCGTGTACAGGTCGTTGCCGGTGTGTACGAATCCGCGTGCGGAGTTCGCGAAGCGGATCTGAGGCGTGCTGTAGCCCCCGGCGAGGCCGGCCGAAGGGAGCGACCCGACCTCGCTCCACGACACACCGCCGTCGCGGGTCTCGGCGACGGCGCCGGTCCGTCGCAACAGCCAGCCGTGCTTCGGTGAGACGAAGGTCGCCGAAACTGCATCCGGCGCCGAGACCGGCGCGGTGGTCGTCGTGGTCGTGCGCCCGGTCGAAACGGGTCCGGTCGTCGGCGGCGCGAGCCGGCTGACCTGTAGACCGTCGTAGGCGAGGCCGGCGAAGTTCGCCGAACCCGAGGCCGAGACGTGCAGGTCCTTGCCCTCGCACCACGACACGCCGTGGGTCCCGCCGCTGATATCGAGCCGGCGCGCGGCGGTGTCCGATTCGGGCTGATCGCAGTAGAGGTGCGGGTCGAGCTCGACGCGGTTGCCGGGCTCGGCGCCGAAACCGCTCTCGCTTCCGTGGTCGATCGAAAGTGGCGGCCGCGCGTGCAGCACCAGATAGCCGTTGGCATCGAGCGTTCCGGTGAGACTGCGCGCCCAGGTCGCGCGTTGCGCATCGGTCATCCGCTGCTCGAAGTCACCGTCGTGCTGGACGTCGTAGACCTGCACAAGCCACGGGCCGAACTGGAAGGCGAGATAGTCCTGCTTCGTCGCGTTCGGTGGATCGACTGCCTGGGACGCGTGGAAGTAGTCGACCGCCTCCCCGTTCGCTCCCCGATAGACGCTGACCGGCTGGGCGTTGCCATAGACGTGCGCGGCGGTCGTGTACCGGATGCTCAGCACCTTGCCGCAGCAGTGCAACGCGCCCGACGAGACCGGGTAGCTCACACTTGCGCCTCCCGCGAAGCCGAGCTCGGCGATCCTCATCGCGGTCGGGTAACGCAGTGTCGTGGTCTCACCGTCGGGGAACGTGACCGGCAACACGACCTTTCCGTTTTTGATCGAGGTCGGAGGCACGAAGCGACCGTTAACCGCCGACCCGGGACGCGTGCTCGTCGTTGCCGGGACGGTCGAGCTCGTGCCCGATACGGAGACCGACGGGGCGTTGCCACCGGTATTCGCCACTACACCGACGGCGATCAGGACCAATACGAGGATCGATGCCGCGCCGGCCGCAAACCGGTTGCGGAGCGCGCGTACGCGCAGTTGACGTGCCCGCGCATTCACGCGCACTCGCTGTTGCGCTCCCGGAAATGGTGCGTCGGGGTCACGCAGCGCGTCGAAGTCGAAGTCGTTCACGGAGCGACCTCCATGGTTTTGCGGAGAGCAGCGAGACCGCGTGAGGCGTGCGTCTTGACCGTGCCCACCGAGCAATGCAACGACTTCGCAACTTCCAGCTCGGGCAGATCCACGAGATAGCGCAGCACGACCACCTCGCGTTGCCTTGGCGACAGGGTCAGCAGGGCCCGCTGCAGGTCGACGCGTTGCGCGTCGAGCGGCGGCAGGTCCTCGCTGCGGACGCCCCGCGTCCGTCGGAGGCGACGGACACGATCGATTGCGAGGTTGCTTGCCACTCGAACCACCCACGGCTCGGCGTAGGCCGAGACCTTCCTCCAGCGCACGTAGGCGCGGGCCAGCGTCTCCTGAGCGATGTCCTCGGAATCACTCCGGTCGCCGATCACGACGTAGGCCACGCCGTAGGCGCGCCCCCAGAGGTTGGCGAACTCGGCGTCAAAGTGCTCCACGAACCCCCCTCGACCGGAATACGCCCGAGACCGCCGAGACGTTGACGCGGCGGTCGGAATCTTCTCAGGTCACCGGAGCCCCACAGAGCAAGGGTGAGCGCGTGACCCGGTGCGCGGGCAGTAGTTCAGCCGTCCGCGCGTCGTCGGCACAGTCCACGAAGTGTGCGCGGGCCATCCGATGGCTCCGCCAAGGAAGCGTCGTTGTTCGACCTGGGTCGTCCCGCACCAGCCGTGTTGCGACTCTGGTCGGCCCATCGGTCTGCTGCGATGGGTATGCGCTGGACCTAGTCCGGGGGCCCGGACGTATCGTCGAGGACAGCAATGGCCGGGTAGCCGCGATAGAGGAACGACGGGCGTCCTGGTCTCGGCGTTCGGGTTGAGCGAGCGACGACGAAGAGGTATTCGCCGAGATACGCGTGGCGGAACTCGAGCGCGGGTGCGACGTCCGCGTATTCGGGGCGGGCGTCAAGTGGTTCGATCCGAGCATGCGCATCGGCTGTGAACTGATGTTCGATCTCGAACCCTGCAAACGAGAGCAGCTGGATGAGTTCGTCCATCGTGTATTCGCGGTTGTGTCGACCGTACGGAGTGTTTGCCGTGTACGGGTCGTAGATGTTGACACCGCCGACGAGTCTGAGGACGTTCTCCAAGCGAGCCACGTTCGGAGTCGTGACCACGACGCGGCCCCCGGGCCGCAACACACGATGGATCTCACGAAGCGCGCACATCGGATCCATCAGGAGATGCTCGATGATCTCGCAGAAGAGCACGATGTCGTAAGTGCTGTCCGGGTAGGGAAAGGTCTCCTGCTCTACGTTGAAGAGATCCGACGTCTGCGGCTGCGCATGTTCGTCGCCGTCGCGATCGGTCCAGCGCAACCACTCCTCTGCGACGTCGGTGGTTCGGCCGGCGAAAAAGTTCGCGAGTGAGAGGTCCAACGCCGTGAAACGTTGAAGGAGGAACGTCGTGAAGTAGGGATTCGCTCCGAGCTCGAGGGCACGGCCGTGTAGGTCCCGTACGCAACCCCAAGTGTGGAGGAAACGCCAGAAAGCGCCGTCGACGTATGGTTTGAGCTCCCCGGGTTCGGTGTCATGGAGCACGAAGCTGTGCATGACGCGCTTGAGCTCGTCTTCGGTCCATCCTGCAGGAAGAGGGCACGGGAGCACAGTCCGAAAGACAGGAACCGGCTCGAATTCTCCGGCTCGCCAGACGCGTCCCGCAGCCCGTCGGATACGCCCGGCGCCCGCACGGAGCCCTTCATCCATCGACCTGACGCTACCGCGGGACGATTGGGTTGCCACATCGCCCCGGGCGAGGACGTCGACATTGGCAACGACGGAGCCTCCTCGAGTTCGAAACCTCCCGCGTGCACCGTCCCCGGGCCAAGGCTCACTCTCATAACGGCGGCGGCGCGCTCGTGAGAGCGTTCCGCCGTAGAGGACAAGCAGGTTCGTTGCGTGGAGATACTCCAACACGTGATCCGCGCCGCGAGACCGTACCTCTGCGCTCATCTCATACGACCAGACACCTCTTCTGCAGGTGCGGCTGAGCCCGGTAAGGAAGTGAGCGCAGGCTTTACGGCGCGAACCGGACCGGAGAAGCAGTGAAGATGAGCACTGCGCTCAGCATCATGACGGCCGCACAGATCGCGACGAGTGCTGCGTATACGCGGCCGGACAAGCGAGCCGCGAGGCACGCGTACGCGGGGAAGATCGGCAAGACATACCGCGGAAGGCTCAGCCCGCTATGGACCGATGCGCTCATGGCGGCCAGGCCCAACGTATAGACCCACCAAACGGTCGGCACATCGTTCCGAAATGCCATCGCGACGATGCCGGCCAGAAGCATCACGACGGCTAACACAATGAGCAAGGGAAGGGGCGCGGCGAAGCGCGTTCGAGAAAACAGGACATCACGAATCGTGGTCACGATGCCAACATCGGTGCCTCCCCAGTAGTGCTGGGCGCGGAGAAACGCGAATGGGGTACCGGTGGCTTCGCGCTGCTTGACGAGGAATGCCACCAAACCGAGCGGTGCGAGCAGCGGCGCCATGAGCGGTCGCCACGACCGTTGCTCGCGTACGGCAGCTGCCGCCGCAATCGCGCAACAGACAAAGAGCACCATGCCGGGGAAGCGGGTTGCGCCGGCAATCGCAGCCGAGCAGCCTGCGACGATCCACCACCGTCGGTGCAGCGCGTAGAGGCACAGTGCCCCGCACGTGACGAACAGCGATTCCGTGTAGGGCATCGAGAGCGCGACCGAGCCTGGAAGGAACGCGAAAATGACCGCGGTCCGGTCGGCCGCGACCGGTCCCATCACCGCTGCCACGGCGAACCAGATCGCAATCGCGCCTGCGAGACCCAACAGGAAGGCCAACGCGATGCCATTCCGTTGCCACGATCCGCCCACAGTCCAGTGCGCGACCCTGAGCAGTATCGGCCACGCCGGAAAGAACGCCCACCTTCGGGTAGCGAAGGTCACCGGCCCGTTTCCATATCCATGGGTCGCGATCGCCCCGTAGTAGCCGCTATCCCACGACGTGAGACTCAGGTACACCGACCCCCGGTGCAACCAGACCGGCACCTGCGCCGCTAACAACACCGCAAGACGCGAGATGACATACGCGCCGCACACGAACGACACGCTCCGAAACGGTCGTTCACTGTCAGGAGATACTGGCCCTTGCGGGGCGGCATCGTCCGTTCGCTGCACGACCCCTCGGTACGTCACGGCGCTTGCCGAACTTCGCGGCGAACGATGTACGGCGGTTCGTATTAACTCAACTAACGAAGTCGGCGCGCGCATGTGCCCAGCCTGCCCGGTCCGGCGCCGAGTGGCGGGGACCGATGGCGTTCCGCGCGAGTCAAAAGTTGAGCCACATGCGTGTCTTTGGGACGACTCGACGAAGAAACCACCCGCGCTCGGAAGTGAAGACCGACGACGACGGCGCACACGTCTGGGAGCCGGTTCGCCGTCGCGGACAGCTGTCTGCTCGCGATCGCGAGTGTCCACGAGCCGCCCCGTGTGGCCGCGAAAACCTTCATCATCGACGCCTCGCACCCGATCAGGGAACGATTGCTCGATCTCCGCCGGTAGGCGAGTGCCGATCCGAGCAGTCAGGTAGTTCGTGGGTTAGCGAGATTTGTTGTCGAGCGCGGTGACGAGTGCCTCGGGTGCGACGTGCCGGTAGGCGTCTTCGACGATGGCGACAATCTCACCCCAGTCGACCTTGTGCGTCCCAGAAGTATCGAGGTACACGCCCAACCATCCGGAGAAGACCCCACGCGCCGAGGTGGGCGGCGCAAAGAACCGAATGGGATCGGCACTGACCAGCTCCTCTTGCACGCCAGGAGGGACTGGACACCACAACGAGATCCGGCCATCGCCGTTGTGATCGTCGTGGAAATAGCACAGCGGCCGCTTGTCGCGCACGAAGAAGCACGGTTCGCCGTGACTCGTGCGCTCGTTCACCTCGGGGAGCGCAAAGACAATCCGCCGCACGCGACCCAGTTCACGAGCGCCCATCACTCTCCCGTCATGCGTCGGTCCAAACTCATGATGCCAAATCGCGAACGCATTGAGCGAGTACCGATCGGCAGATATACATTTCGTGAGAGACGGCGAACTAGCGAGCGTCGTCGTTCTCCTGGACTATCGCAGTTGGTGGAACGCGGCACGAAGTTCGGTCGCGAACAGGTCGGGTTCTTCCCAGGCGGCGAAGTGGCCGCCCTTGTCCACTTCGTTGTAGTAGATGGCGACGTTGGGGTATGCCCTCTCGACCCAGCTTCGGGGGGTGCGCCAGATTTCGCCGGGGAACGAGGTGAAGCCGACCGGGATCGCGACGGGCGTGGGCGCCTGGCCCGCCGCGCGAGCGTTCTCTTGTCCTTCCTCCCAGTATGAGCGCGCCGCCGACGCTCCGGTGCCCGTCAACCAATACAGGGTGATGTTGTCGACGATGTGTTCGCGGGTGAGATTGCCCGAGGGTTGCTTGTCGACGAAGGCGCGGGCGATCTTTTGGTAGCTGTCCGTGTCGTGATCCATGATCCAGGCCGCCAGGGCGATCGGTGAATCCAGCAGGGCGTAGCCGATCGTCTCCGGGCGCGTTGCCTGCTCGACGAAGTAGCCCGTGCCGGTCGCATGGAATGTGTCGAGCTGGTCGAGGGCAGCACGCTCTTCTTCGGTCGGTGGCGACGCGCTCAGGGCATCGACGTCACCCAGCGCCGGCGTCAGCAGGTTTGTGTGGATGCCGAGCAAACCGTCAAGTGCGAGGCGGCCCATCGCGTCGGTGACCTGGGAGCCCACGTCGCCGCCCTGCGCGACGTACCGGGTGTAACCGAGGCGCCGCATCAGCTCGGCCCAGGCCCGTCCGATGCGGATGGGGCCCCACCCGAGCTCGGTCGGCTCGTCGGAGAAGCCGTAGCCGGGGATGGACGGCAGCACGAGGTGGAACGCGTCCTCAGCGCGTCCGCCGTGCGCGGTCGGGTCGGTGAGTGGGCCGATGGTCTCGAGCAGCTCGATGATCGAGCCCGGCCAGCCGTGCGTCATGATCAACGGCAACGCGTTCTCGTGCGCCGACTTCACGTGGATGAAGTGGATGTCCAGTCCGTCGATCTCGGTCTTGAACTGCGGCAGCGCGTTCAGTCGCGCCTCGCACCGGCGCCAGTCGTACTCGGTCGTCCAGTAGCGAGCGAGCTCCTGAATTGCCGCCAACTGCACGCCCTGCGACCGATCCGCGACGAGCTCTTTCGAGGGGCAGCGCGTTGCCGCGATGCGGCGACGCAAGTCATCGAGCTGCTCCTCGGGAATCTCGATTTGGAATGTCCGAATCTCGGCTGCAGTGTCGGTCGTACTCATGACGCCTCCTCGTTGTCCGCAACGCGATTCGAACCTGCTTGGCCCCCGCCAGCACGTTGGTCTGCGTCCCCGGGGAGCGGCGCGGTCGTCGAACGTGTGAGCGCAT
The DNA here is from genome assembly GCA_025463875.1 of Actinomycetes bacterium. Lineage (GTDB taxonomy): Bacteria > Actinomycetota > Acidimicrobiia > IMCC26256 > PALSA-610 > PALSA-610. Next base: position 122 of record JAODBI010000166.1, on the reverse strand, counting down.
ATTGCCCTGATGGTTGAGTGGGTGTCACGCGCTGCGGTGGTTTCGTAGCGTCGAGGGTGCCGGCGGGTGGTCCCGATAATGCCCTGCCGCTTTCGGGTTGGCTTCTGAGCGATGAGTCTGCC
>JAODBI010000238.1 GCA_025463875.1 Actinomycetes bacterium | reverse complement strand
GCCATGATCACGTCGAGGGCCTCGTCCATGCGCGGGCGCTGCAGGTCGGCGGGAATGCCGAGCATGTGCGCGTCGGAGGTCAGCTGTCCCGGTCCGCACCCGAGCATGGCGCGGCCCCGCGTCAGGTGGTCGAGAAGCACGAATCGATCCGCCAGCATCAAGGGGTTGTGGTACGGGAGCGAGTTCACGCCGCTGCCGAGCCGGATGTACTTCGTCCGCGCGGCCGCCGCCGCGATGAAGACCTCGGGGGAGGAGATGATCTCGTAACCGCCCGAGTGGTGCTCGCCGATCCACACCTCGTGGAAGCCGATGCGATCGAGGTGCTCGATCAGATCGAGGTCGCGCTCCAGCGCGAGCGTCGGGTTTTGGCCCGTCGGATGGAAGGGGGCCATGAAGAGTCCGAAGCGCATCGGGCCATTCGACCCGAACTTGACCGCTCGGTCAACTTGGGCGTTCGCGGGCGACGAGCCGGGCTACGGAAGCTGCGAGTCGACCCACGCCTCGAGCGCGGGGCCGCTCTCATAGCTCGTGATCAACGCGTAACGCGGTTCGGCGCCGGTGTGCACGACGACGTGCCAGAGGCGCTGCGTGTCGACGAGGAATCGCGAACCTCGGTGCAACGGCACGCGCGCTTCGGTCGCGGGATCGGGCAGACCGTCGGGGCCCGTGTCCATCAACAGCATGTAGCTGTCGGGATTGTCGGTGAGCTCCAGCCAGGTGCGCACGACCCAACCGTCGGTCGGTGGGTTGAAGCGGTTGTTGTCGTCGCGGTGAAAGCTGCGGAACGCGAGATCGTGATCCTGGGGCTCGAGCTTGATCGTGCGCACGCGTCCGAAGTCGGCGCCCGCGCTCTCGACGTACGCCTTGATGGTCGGGCACTTCTGCGCGTTGGTCGTGAAGCGCGCGCCCTTGTCGGGTCGTTCGTCGCCCGCGCTCCAAAAGCCCCGGCAATCGAGTTCGCCGTCGGCGGTCGCGATCGGCGCGAAGTTGGTGTCGCCGCCGCTCTTCCAGTCCATGTACTCGAGGTCGAGGTACTCGTGCGCGGGGATCTCGAACGGCAGATCGGTCAGCGGCACGAAACCCCGCGCCGCGAGCACGTCGAGCCGGGGGTGGGGCGTGTCGAGCGGGATCTCGCACGACCAGTGGTCGGTATTCGGCCAAAAGCTGGTCGACATCCCGCGCAGTCTACGGCCGCACCCGTTGCCGATGATCGATCAGGGACGCAGGCCGTGGGCCGTCGGTCCGGTCCGGAGCACCCGTCCGGCGAGCTCGGCGAACTCGCAGAGCAACGGCCGGGTGTCGCGGGGATCGATGATCTCCTCGACGAGGAAGGCCTCCGCCGTCTTGAACGGCGACTGACGGGCGGTGAGTCGTTGTTCGATCTCGGCCCGCAGCGCGGCGGGATTCTGCGCCGCCTCGAGCTGCGCCTTGTACGCCGCTTCGATGCCGCCCTCGAGCGGGAGACTGCCCCAGTTCCCCGACGGCCACGCGAAGCGATAGGAGAGCTTCGACGCGTCCTGGTGCGCGGCGCCCGCAACGCCGTACACCTTGCGGACGATCACGGAACACCACGGTGTGGTCGCCTGGTAGATCGCGGCGAGGGCGCGCGCGCCGTAGCGAATGGTCGCGGCCTTCTCCGCGTCGGTGCCGATGACGAAGCCGGGATTGTCGACGAAGTGCACGACGGGGAGATGGAACGTCTCCGCCAGATCCACGAACCGTGTGACCTTCTCCGACGCGGCCGCGGTCCAGCCACCCGCGTAGAAGTACGGATCGTTCCCGAGCACGGCGACGGGGCGTCCGTCGAGGCGGGCGAATCCCGTGACCGCGCTGCGCCCGTTGCAGCGTCCGAGCTCGAACCACGAGTCGCGGTCGACGACGGCTTCGATGATGGCGCGCACCTTGTAGACCTTGCGCCGCTCCCGCGGAATGGCGTTCAGCAACGACTCGTCGCGGCGTTGTGGGTCGTCGTCGATGTCGGTGGCGCGCGGTGGGAGCTCGTCGACCGACGACGGGAGATACGAGAGGAACCGGCGGACACGGTCGAACGCCTCGGTCTCGGTTGCGACCTCGTCGTCGACCGCTCCGTTGCGCGTGTGGATCGCGCTGCCGCCGAGTGTCTCCTTGTCGACGTCCTCACCGAGGCGGGCGACGACGGGCGGGCCGGCGACGAACAGCTGCGACGTGCCCTTCACCATCACGCTGTAGTGGCTCGTCACGACGCGCGCCGCGCCGAGGCCGGCGACCGAACCGAGGCAACACGACACGACGGGCACCGTCGCCAGGTTCGCCACGACGTGTTCCCAACCGGGGTTGAACGGCACGAACGAGCGGCGTTCGGTCTCGAGCGACTTCACCGAGCCGCCACCGCCCGAGCCGTCGACGAGCCGCACCATCGGCATCCGCAGGTCGTGCGCCATGCGCTCGGCGTGCACCTGCTTCTGAAAGATCGACGCGTCGGCGGCGCCGCCCCGCACCGTGAAGTCGTCGCCGCCGACGACCACCGGACGATCGTCGACGCGGCCGCGACCCATGACGAAGTTGGTGGGAGTGACGTCGACGAGCTCGCCCGCGTCGTCGTAAGTGGCGCGGCCCGTGAGCGCGCCGACCTCGTGGAAGGTGCCGGCGTCGAGCAGCGCGGTGATGCGCTCCCGGACCGTCAGCTTCCCCTGGGCGCGGTGGCGCTCGACCTTCTCCTCGCCACCCATTCGCCGCGCGAAGTCGGTGCGGCGCGCGAGCTCCTCGAGCTCCGGTTCCCAACTCACGAGCGCAGGTGCGTCACGGACTCAATGACGGGCTCGGCGCAAGCGCGGATCACAGGCCGAGCTCGCGCGCGGCGATGATGGACATGCGGGCAGTGTCATGTGCCTCGACCGCAGGGTCAAGGCGGGCGCGACTTCGGGACGACGTACCGTCGAAAAAGTGGTGGTACCGCCGGTGGCACCACCCGCGGTACCTCGGGCGGTCGCGCCGGCGCAACCGCTCGAAATACGTGACACGCGCTCCGGCTTCGTCAAGTGGTGAATGCGACCCACCGATCACAATGGCAAGGGCAGTAGTCTCGCCCGAGTGCGAGCCGCCGTCGCCCGTCGTGGAAGTCTCGTCGTCGAGGATGTCGCCGAACCTGTCCCCGGGCCGGGCGATGCGCTGGTTGCGGTCAAGGCGTGCGGGATATGCGGATCCGACCTGCACGCGTTGCACCACGCGGGTGAGCTCGTCGCGATCACGCGCGAGATGGGAGCGCCCATCTCGTTCGACCCGGACCTCGACTTCATCATGGGTCACGAGTTCACGGCGGAAGTGCTCGAGCTCGGTCCGCAGACGGAGGGAGCGCCCGTCGCGCCCGGCGATCTCGTCACGTCGCTGCCCATTGCGCTGACGCCGACCGGTATGGAGCCCGTCGGCGCGTACTCGAACACGTACAACGGTGCGTACGCCGATCGGATGCGTCTGAGCGCGGCGCTCTGCATGAAGATCCCGAACGGTCTCGACTACCGCCGGGCCGCGCTCACCGAACCGATGTCGGTCGGCCGCCACGCCGTGGCGCGCGCCGGGATCACTCCGGCCGAGGCCGCGGTGGTGCTGGGCGCGGGGCCCGTCGGCCTCGCGGTCGTCGCCGAGCTACGGCGCCTGGGCGTCGAGACGATCGTGGTCTCCGACTTCTCGCCGCGGCGGCGCGCAGTTGCGCTCGCCATGGGTGCGAGTGGCGCAGTCGATCCCGCCGTCGACGATCCGATGGAGGCGTGGCTCGCCGCCGACGGCAAGCGCACGCCGGTCGTGTTCGACGCGATCGGTGTGCCCGGCTCGCTCGAAGCGGTGATCAGGGCCGCGCCGGCGATGGGCCGCATCTGCGTCGTCGGATCGTGCATGCAGACCGACGCGCTGCGCCCGCTGGTCGCGCAGGTCAAACAGCTCACGGTCGTCTTCTCGTTTGCATACGACCCGTTCGAGTTCGGCGACACGTTGCGTGCGATCGCCGAAGGCGAGATCGACGTCACCCCGATGATCACCGGGACGTGCGGCGTCGATGGCATTCCCGAGGCATTCGACGCGCTCGGCAATCCCGAGGAACACGTGAAGATCCTGGTCGAGCCCGGAGGCCCGGCGACGCCGACGGCACTGTCGTTGTAGCGCCTAGCCCTCGAGCTTCTTCTTCAGCTCGACGACGGAGCCTTCGTAGACCGGCACGAACAGGCCGAGCAGCTCGTCGGGCGCAACCTCAACCGACCACGTGACATGCGATCCGCTGCCCTCGGGATCGACCGCGATGGTCGCCTGGTGCGACTCCATGTTGCTCATCGGCGACTCGACCACCGAGTACGAGATGCGGCGCGCGCTGTCGTCGATGCCGCGCAGCTGCTCCTTGATCTCGATGCCCATCAATCCGATCGTGCGTACGTCGCCGTCGACGACGCACGTCTCCACGCCGGGCATCCATGTGTCGAGTCCGCCGAACTCGCGCACGAACTTCCACACGTCGTCGGGGCTGCGATCGATGGAGACTTCTGCTTTTCCTTCGGCCATGGCGACATCATGGCATGTGACCTGCACGGCATGTCAGGTCGGCGATGTCACGTCGACCAGGCGCCGGGCGCGGTCATCGTGCCCCGGTGCCAGCGGTCGGGCGTCCCGAGGATCGCGCGGGGATAGTCCTCCCACATCCAGCGGGCGAAGTTGCGCCGGGTCCACGGCGTGAGGTCGGCGACTGCGATCGCGGCGCGGGCGCCGAGCGGACGACGCAGGACGTTTTGCAACAGGTTGGCGAAGCGCAGATCGCGACCGAGCGTGCGGTGGACGAGTCGGCGGTAGTCGGCGCCGGTCGCGATCGCGTCGGCCGCGAGCATGCCGGTCTCGATGGCCTGCGCGATCCCCTCGCCCGTCATCGGATCCACGACTCCTGCCGCGTCGCCGACGAAGAGCACGCGTCCCGACACGAGCCGCTCCGGCGCGTAGTGCGCCGGTATCGGCCAGGCGCGCACGGGTTCGCTCGGGCGCGCGTCCGGCCCGAGCACGTCGCGGAGCAGCGGTCGTGCGAGGAGGTCGGGCCACAGATCCTTCAGCTCGCGACCGCTTCGACCATCGGCGCGCAGGACGCCGTAGCCGACGTTGGCCCGACCGTCGGGCAAGGGGAAGACCCACGCGTAGCCCGGAAGCAGGTCGCGTTCGAACATGACCCACAGACGGTCGTCGTCGACGCCGTCGAAGTACTGGCGCACCGCGTGCCACTCGCCGAGGTCGCGTGCTGCGCCGGGTTCGAGCGCGCGCCGCACGGTCGACCAGTGCCCGTCGGCGGCGACGACGTGCGACGCGTCGATGACCGCGCCGTCGTGGAGCGTGAGTTGCACGCCGGCGCCGTCGGGTTTCAATGTCTCGACGGCTGACGCTTCGCGTACGTCGACGCCCCGTCGCCGGGCGGCGGCGACGAGCGCGGCGTCGAGCTCGCGCCGGCCCACGACCGCGGCGTGCGCGCCGTTCGTCGGGAGCGGAAGATGTGCACGATGGCCCGAGGGGGAGACCAAGACTGTTTCGCGCACGAATACGGGCTCGGTGACGAGCATCTCGTCGAGTGACAGGCCGAGGTGCTCGAGGAGCCGCAGCGCGTTCGCGGTCAGGCCGTCGCCGCAGGTCTTGTCACGGGGGAAGTGCGCCTTGTCGACGCACACGACGTCGAGGCCGTGCCCGACCGCAGTGATCGCGGCCGCCGCGCCCGCAGGGCCGGCTCCGACCACGACGACGTCGACGCGCTCAGACATCGCCGCCGACGGTACCGGCTCGAGCCCGGTTCAGCGCACTTCGGCCCGGGAGAACGCGAATCCCGACGCGCTGACGATCACCGCCAGCCAGACGACGACCAACACGACTCCGCCGGCCATGGTGTGAATGGTGCGTTCGTTCACGCCCGTCGCGCCCGCGGGGTCGGCCGCGATCGCGAGGAGTCCTCGGAGGGGCATGTAGTGCGAGAGCACTCCGAACGGCTTCTTCGCAGGATCGAGCAGGTACAACAGCGGGTACTGCAGGAACATGGCGATCATCCCCGCGCTCGAACGCTTGGCGACCAGCGTGATTGCGTAGGCCAGCGCCGCGCCCGCGCCGACGGCGGCTGCGATGCGAAACGCTTCGGCGACGCGATGGACCACGAACGTCGCCGTGATGCCGTCGACGACACCGCCGAGCAGGCTTCCGATGTACATCGCCAGCGCCACGAGGAGCATGACTGCCAACGCCAGCGCGGCCGCCCCGATCGCGACGGCTGCCGCCTTCGCGCCGTGCACTCTCCAGCGCCGCGGTTCGAAGAGGAGCTGCGTCGTCAAGGAACCGACGTTGAACTCCGCACCGACGAATGAGGCGCCGAGCGCGAATCCCGCGAAGAGCAGCGCGATACCGGTGCCCTCGAGCACTTTCCGGAGATCCTTGCCGATGTTCGTGCGCGTGTCCGACTGCAAGACGACGAACGTTCCGGAGCCGTTGCCGGATTCGACGAACGACCGTCCGGGATCGGACACGGATTCACCGCTCGGAATTACGGTTCCGGTCGATGGGTCGTACTTGAGCGACGTGGCTTTGTGGCCATTTGCAGTTCCCACGCCTACCGCGATCGCGACGATCAACGCCGCCACGATGAAAGTGCCGCGCACGATGCGCCTCGCGAAGAACCGGCGGAGCTCGGCGTCCAACTGCCTCATGACCGCTCCCTCATGTCCGCGCCCTCATGTCCGCGCCCTCATGTCCGCCCCTGGGTGAGCTCGAGGAAGACGTCCTCGAGTGATCGCGCAATTGGTGTCAGCTCCGAGAGATAGATGCCGGCGTGCGCCAAGGTCTCCGTGACCTCGTGGCTCCGGCTCGAGTCGACCGCGACGATGATCGTGCCGTCGCCGTCGGGCTCGACCGGCCAACCACCGGCGGTCAATACCTCGCGTGCCCGTGGATCGTCCGCTCGGACCCGGTAGTGCGCGTTCGTCCCTTGCAACAGATCACTCACGCGACCACTCGCGATGCACTTGCCGTGCGCGACGATCGCGACCCGGTCGCATGCGTGCTCGACCTCGGCGAGGATGTGACTCGACACGAAGACGGTCCGGCCTTCTGCCGCGAACGATCGCATCAGCGTGCGCACTTCCAGGATGCCGGGCGGGTCGAGTCCGTTGGCCGGCTCGTCGAGGATGAGGAGCTCCGGATCCTTCATCAGTGCGGCCGCGATCCCGAGCCTTTGCTTCATCCCGAGCGAATACGCCGCGAAGCGGCTGTCGGCCCGGACGCCGAGCCCGACACGTTCCAACGTGGCGTCGATCCGCTTCGGTCCGATACCGCGCGTGCGGCCGAGGAGCTCGAGGTTCCGGCGGCCGGTGAAGTTCGGGAAGAACGACGGCTGCTCGACCAGCGCCCCGACCCGATCCATGGCGGCGGGAAGCCCGTGGGGGATCGACTCACCGAGCACGTTCACCCGGCCCCGCGCGCCTCGCAACAACCCGACCGCGGCCCGGATGGCCGTCGTCTTGCCGGCTCCGTTCGCGCCGAGGAAGCCGAAGACTCCGCCCGCGGGCACGCTCAGGTCGAGACCGGCGAGCGCGTCCACGCGCCCCCGCCGGGTTCGATACGACACCCGCACGTCTTCGAATTCGATGGCCTCGCCCAATGCGTCTCCGATTCTCCAGTTGGCCTACCGCCCGTTGCACGGTCTCGTTCGCCGGACCGGCTTCGTGGGTACCGTCCCGTCCACTGACGCTCGGGGACGACCCGATGTTGCACGTTTCGACGCCGTGCCGGGCGGATTGACAGAATCACGAGTCCCCGAACCGGCGCCGCGCGCCGATTCGCGCCCATGAACAGGAGTCGTATGAACGTCGCCGTCTGCGTCAAGCAGATTCCCGACCCGGCCGTGCCGGGATCGCTCTCGGCCGACCACACGCTCGACCGCAGTGGCAAGCTCATCCTCGACGAGTCCGACAGCTACGGCGTGGAGATGGCGCTGCAACTCGTCGATGCCGCGGGCGGCGGTGAGGTCACGCTGATCTCGATGGCGCCCAACGAAGAGGTGTCGGGCCTGCGCACCGCGCTCGCGATGGGTGCCGCGAAGGCCATCCTGGTTTCCGACCCCGCGCTCGCGGGATCCGACGCGCTCTCGACCGCGAAGGTGCTTGCGAAGAGCATCGAGCGCGCCGGCGACATTGATCTCGTGCTCGCGGCGACGGAATCCTCCGACGGCTACACGGGCACGGTGCCCGCGCAGATCGCGCAGCTGCTCGACTGGCCCGCGCTCACGTTCTCGAAGCACGTCGAGATCGCCGACGGCAAGGTCAAGGTGCAACGCCAGACCGAGGCCGGATACGACGAGGTCGAGGCATCGCTGCCGGCGGTCGTGAGCGTCACCGCGGGAGTGGTCGAGCCCCGTTACCCCTCGTTCAAGGGGATCATGGCGGCCAAGAACAAGCCGGTCGACAAGGTGACCGCGAGCGATCTCGGGCTCGAGGCCTCACAGGTCGGCTGGGAAGGTGCCCGCCAGGAGATCACGAACGTCGAGCAGGCGCCCGCGCGCCAGGCGGGCGAGAAGTTCGAAGACGACGGCACGGGCGCGGAGAAGTTGGTCGCGTTCCTCGAGCAGTTGAAGGTGGTCTGACGTGAAGGTCTGGGTGTTTGCCGAGGCGACCGACGACAAGGTCACGACCGCGACATTGGAACTGCTGACGAAGGCACGCGAGATCGGCTCGGAAGTCGAGGCGATCTATTCCGGCTCCGGCGACACCGCGGCGATCGCGGCGACCGTCGGTTCGTACGGCGCAACGAAGTTGCACACGATGGATCCCGGCGACGGTTTGCCGGGCCAGGTCGCGGCGGCGCCCATTGCGGCGTTGGTCGGCACTGACAATCCCGACGTCATCCTGTTCGCGCAGACGTACGACGGCCGCGACGCGCTCGGCCGCCTGTCGGTCCGGCTCGACAAGCCGGTGTTGACGAACGGCATGTCACTCTCGGTCGACGGCGACTCGCTGCTGTTCGGCACCGCGATCTTCGGCGGGGTCGTGCTCGTCGACGTGAAGCTCAAGGACGCGGCTCCCGCGTTGATCGCAATCCGGCCGAAGTCGTTCGCGGCCGAGGAGTCGGGTGGGTCCGCGGCCGAGGTCGTGCCGCTTCCCGCCGCCGATTCGGGGCGCGCCGCCGAGGCGAGGGTCCTGGCGCGCCATGTCGAGGAGCAGCAGGGTCCCAAGCTCGAAGAGGCGACGGTCGTCGTGTCGGGTGGCCGCGGCATCGGCGCGGCCGAGAACTACGAGCCGTTGGTCGAGGAGCTCGCGAAGCTGCTCAAGGGTGCTTGGGGAGCGTCGCGTGCGATCGTCGACGCGGGTTGGGTCCCGTACGCGTTGCAGGTCGGGCAGACCGGCAAGACCGTCAAGCCGAAGCTCTACATCGCGCTCGGCATCTCGGGCGCGACCCAGCACCTCGTGGGCATGAAGAACAGCGACAACATCGTCGCCGTCAACAAGGACGGCGAGGCGCCGATCTTCTCGGTGGCCGACCTCGGCATCGTCGGCGACGTGCACAAGGTCGTACCCGCGCTCATCGAGTTGCTCAAGGCGAAGTCTTAGACGATCCGGGTCGTCGTCAATCTGGGGCGGGTGTAGGTGCCCAGACGTTGCCTTCGAGGCGCGTTGTCGGATCGGTCGCGGCGCGCAACGCCGCGACCGTTTCGCGATATCGCCACATGGCCAACGCGGAACCGACCGCGTCGCGTGCGTGCTCGTTCGTGAAGGGTCCCGCGTCCGGTACGAGGCGTCGGAGCGTCGACGGGTAGATCTCGAACGCGGTCCGATCCCCGGGTGTATCGAACGGCCAGATCGCAACCCCCGCCGCGCGTAGCTCGCGCAGGAGCGGCATGCCCCGCACCGATCCGGCGCCGACCTGACCGTTGCCTACGAGCTGGAAGATCGATTTCGCCGTCGGGTAGCGCGTCTCGCACTTTCGGAACCGTTGCTCGTGCGCCACGGCGCAGCGCGTTCTCCAGAAGGGTGCCGTGGGCAGGAGCCAGTGCTCACCATCGCGAGCGGCCAGCGCCCAGACGTCGTCGATCGTGACGCAGCCGTGTTCGCGCGCGAACCACTCCGGGACGCCGAACGAGAAGTCGAAGCCGGCGACGACCGGGGGCGCGCTCTCCTGAACGTAGGCCACGGCTTCCTCGCGCGTGGCGACGGGCCGCGACTCGACGAGCTCACCGTCGCGGATCACCGCCAACCAGATGCCGACGGGTCGGCGCGCGCCCGACCAGTCGATCGCGATCACTGTGGGTGCGCCGGCGGGGGTCGGAATTACGGGCGGCTCCGGCACACCGGGAAGGTACCGTTCGGCGTATGGCCGACGAAGTGGTTCTCGATGCGCGCGGCCTCGTAAAGGACTATCGGCGCGACCGGGCCGTCGACGGGATCAGCCTCGTCGTGCACGCCGGGGAGCGGGTCGCGCTCCTCGGTCCGAACGGGGCCGGCAAGACCACGACGCTGCTGATGATCCTCGGCGTCGTCTCGCCCGACGAAGGCGCGGTCTCGATCTGCGGATTCGACCTCGCGCACCAACGGAGCCACGCCGCCGAGTGTGTCGGCTTCGCGGCGGGCTACCTACCGCTCACAGAGCGCATGCGCGTCCGCGAGTACCTCCGCCTGTACGCGCAGTTGTACGGAATCGCCGAACCGAATCCGCTGATAGAGGAAGGCCTCGAACGGTTCCGGATCGCCGACCTCGCGGGCGCGATGGGCACCGAGCTCTCGTCCGGGCAGCGCACGCTGATCGGCATCGTGCGGGCCACATTGCACCGACCACGGCTGCTCGTACTCGACGAACCCACTGCATCCCTCGACCCCGATGTCGCGCGGCGCGTCCGCGAGGGGCTCCTCGACCTCTGCCACCGCGACGGAACGGCGCTCTTGATGACGAGTCACGACATGAGCGACGTCGTCGAAGTGTGCGAACGCGTCGTCTTCCTCTCGCACGGACAGATCGTCGCCGACGGCGACCCGGACGCCGTCGCCGCCGCCTACGGCCGGGGCGATCTCGCCGGCGTCTTCCTCCACCTTGCCGAACGGCACGAGCCGACCGGCGCCCAACAGAGCGACCATCCATGACCCAGCCGCCGATCCCGCTGGCGATCACGCCGAATCCGATGACCGCGCGGGCGAAGTCGTGGCTGCGGATGCGCGCCATCGCGCGGCGACACGCCTACGTGCTCGTGCGGAGTCCGCACCGCCTCTTCGACGTGTCGTTGTGGCCGCTGGTCGACGTGTTGTTGTTCGGATCGCTCGCCGCATTCGTCGGCACGTCGGGCTCGACGCCGGCCGCGAAGGCCTCGGGCTACCTCCTCGCCGGCATCGTGCTGTGGCACGTCATCTACCAGTCCCAGATCGCGATGAGCACCGGACTCCTCGAGGAGACCTGGACCCGCAACCTGTTGAACCTCATGGTCACCCCGTTACGTGAGGTCGAATATCTCGGCGGGGTCGCGTTGTTCGGCATGATCAAGCTCGTCATCGGTGTGGGCGTGATGGTCATCGGCGCCTTCGCGTTCTTCTCGTTCCACACGTGGTCGCTCGGCTTCGGCCTCATCCCTATTGCGGTGGTGTTGCTCGTCGTCGGCTGGGCGATCTCACTGTTCGTCATGGGCCTGGTGCTGCGGTTCGGGACCGGCGCGGAGGCACTGGCGTGGGGCGTGATGTTCGTCCTGCTCCCGCTCTCGGGTGTCTTCTATCCGACCAACGCTCTGCCCACGGTCATGCAGCCCATCGCACTCGCGTTGCCGACGACGCACGCGTTCACTGCGTTGCGTTCGCTCGTCGACCAGCGCGGCACCGACTGGGCGCAACTGTCGATCGCGGCGATCGGATCGCTCATCATGCTCGGTCTGTCGATGTGGTTCCTGGTCGCGATGCTGCGCGCGTTCCGCAAGCGCGGGTACATCACGCGCTACACGTGATCCCGAGCTCGCGTCGAAGCGTCGGAATGCGACGGTGCCCGGCCGAAAGGACCGGGCACCATCCACACATCCGCGTGCCGAGGGCGATCAGGCGGTTGCGGGCACTCGTCCGTTCCAGTCGCGCTTTTCGCTGTACTGGTAGTTCGTGATGAGGCTCACGCCCAGGACGGCGATGCCGGCGACGATGTAGACGCCGGTGAGTCCGGTGTCGCTGCTGTGGAAGTTCAGCGCGAAAGGCGCGACGAGCAGGAGCGCGGCGGCGAGATAGTCGCCGGCGGAGTGCACCGTGAACGGCAGCACCTTGGCCACCCCGAGCGGGTACCTCGTCAGCATGCTCACCAGCAGAACCGTTGCGCCGACGACGACACCCGCGGCCACGGCCTTGCCGCTCCCGCCGACGGTGAGGGCGATGATGATCAATCCGGCGCCGACCGCGTAGTCGGCGACTGCGTGCAACCACGCGGGGAGTAGACGGACGAGCGACATAGCTGTCTCCTTCATCAATGGTCGACTGAGGCCGCGCCGCCCGTTTCGGTCGACTGCGCCGTGTTGTCGAAGGTTCGTGCAATGTTCGTCGCCGCGCCGATCTGCGGATGAGTCGTGTCGATGAATGGTCGGGCAGATGGATGCAAGACTCGAGCGCATGGAGCCGCTCGTCGATCCCGAACGCCTCGCCACCTGGATGGATGCCGAAGGGCTGGAGCGCGGTGCCCGGCTCACCGTCGAGCGGATCACGACCGGGCATTCGAACGAAGTGTTCCGTGTGACGCGCGGCGACCGCGTGTTCGTGTTGCGCCGTCCGCCGCGTACTCCGTTGTCGCCGACCGCCCACGACATGGCCCGCGAGTTCCGATTGTTACGCGCCTTCCACGGCAACGCGTCGGTGCCCGTTCCCGAGCCGATCGCGTGCTGCATCGATCGCGAGGTACTGGGCGTGCCGTTCTATCTGATGGCCCCCGTCGACGGCGTCGTCGTACGCGAGCAACTGCCCAGGCCGCTCGCGGGCGATCTCGATGCGCCGACGGAATGTTCGTACGCGCTCGTCGACGCGCTGGTCGGCATTCACGCGTTCGACTGGCAGGCCGGCGGTCTCGCCGACTTCGGTCGCCCCGACGGGTATCTCGAGCGCCAGGTACCGCGCTGGCTCGGTCAGCTGGAGAACTACGCGACGCGCCCGTTGCCCGACGTCGACGCCGCGGGTCGCTGGCTCCAGGCGCACACGCCGCCGATGCAGCCGCCGGCCGTCATCCACGGCGACTACAAGCTCGACAACGTCATGTTCGCGCCGCACCTCCCGGTCGAATTGGTCGCAGTGGTCGACTGGGAGCAGTCGACGGTCGGCGATCCGTTGGTCGATCTCGGATGGATGGTCGGGCTCTGGATCGAACCGGGGGAGCCGGCGTCGCTCGCGGGCGGCTCACCGTTTCCCCCCGACGCCGATTACCCGACCCGGGCCGAGTTGGTCGCTCGTTACGCGCAACAAACCGGTCGGGACGTGTCGAACATCGGGTTCT
>JAODBI010000218.1 GCA_025463875.1 Actinomycetes bacterium | reverse complement strand
GCCGGGACCGGGCGCGGGCTCGGGGCCTCCCGCCGGAGCGCCGGCCGTTGCGACGCGGCCGCCGTCGTCGCAGCGGGCGAGCGACCCCGACGCCGGCAGCCGTCACCGTTTCGCCGTCTCCCGTTCGCGTCTCTACGCCGGCACGACCGCGGCGGCTGCCGTCGTGCTGATCGCGATCATCGCGGTCGCCGTCAGTGGCCGCGGGTCCAAGGGTGCAGGCGCTCCCAAGGGTCGCGGCGGTGACGCGTTGCCGTCCACCACCGTTGTCCGCTCGACCAATACTTCGAGTCCGCCGACGACCGTCCCGACCAGCGTTGCTCCGGTCGTCACCCGCACTACCGATGGCGCGACCGTCGCCCTGCGAACTCCGTTCCTGCTCACGCTCCGGACGACGGCACCGTGTTGGGTCGAGATCACGGACGCGTCCGGCGCCACGCTGTTCACGGCCACGCTGCCGGCCGGAAAACAGCAGCAGATCCCCGGCGGGGGGCCCTTCGTCATGAGGCTCGGCAACATGTCGGGAGTGACGATCTCCGCCAACGGCGTCGACCTCGATCTCAGCGGTCTCCCGCAGACCGCGAACATCACCTTCCAGACCGCGTGAGTTTCGCTCCGACGTCAGCGCCCCTCGACGAGATGGGAGAAGAAGCTGGTGAGGATGCGCGCGGTCGCACCCCACACCGTTTCGTCCTCGAGATCGTAGAAATGCACGTCGAAGTCGGCGGTGTCCGTGCCCCAGTGTTCCTCTCGGTACGCGTCGGGATCGAGGAGATCCGAGAGCGGGACCTCGAGGGTGCGCACGACCTCACCCGGGCTGGGGGTGAGGACGGGGGGTTCGGCGAGGAACCCCACGAACGGGGTGATGGTGAAGCGCGATGCCACGGTGCCGATGCCGTCGAGGCGCGCCACGATCTCGACGGCGCCGGGGTCGAGGCCGACCTCCTCGTGCGCTTCCCGCAGTGCGGTGACTCTCAGGTCGGAGTCGACGCCGGGTTCGAACTTGCCGCCAGGAAACGCGATCTCACCTCGGTGCGACGACATCGTCTCCGGCCGTTTGATGAGCACGATCCGCGTATCGCCGTCCTCTTCGTACAACGGCATGAGGACGGCGGCCGCCTGGCTGCCCGCGACGTTGGGCCCCCGTTCGACGGCCGGAGGGAGGTCGGCGAGCCGGTCCCGGATCTCGGCGAGCGTGAATCGGCGCTTGTCCGGGTCGAGGGCGGCCCATGCCGGAGGTCCTCCCGGACGAAACGACGCCGGTCGGGGGATGCGCTGTTGGCCGCCGCGACGCATCACCACGATGACGATCGTAGTAATGCCGTGCGAAACTCCTGCCCCTATGACCTGGAACCTCGCAACCGCGTTCGAATCCGTATGTGACGCGCTCCCCGACCGAGTCGTGCTGATCCAAGGTGATCGGCGGGTGTCGTGGCGGATGTTCGACGAGCGTGCGGCTCGGGTCGCGGCGGCGTTCACCGCCGCCGGGGTGAAGCCGGACTCCAAGGTTGCGTCGTACCTCTACAACTGCAACGAGTACACCGAGGCGCTCTACGGCACCTTCAAGATGCGGGGCGTACCGGTCAACGTGAACTACCGGTATCTCGAAGACGAGCTGGTGTACCTCCTCGACAACTCCGATGCGGAGGTGCTGCTCTTCCACGGATCGCTCGGTGACCAGGTGGCCAAGATCCGCGACCGCGCTCCGAACGTGAAGCTGTGGATCCAGGTCGACGACGGCTCGCCCCGTCAGGAGTTCGCGGCGCAGTACGAGCAGCTGTTGGCCGCGCACGAACCGATGGAACGCATCGAGCGCAGCGGCGACGACCTGTACTTCCTGTACACGGGCGGGACCACGGGGATGCCCAAGGGCGTGATGTGGCGGTCCGAGGACCTGTTCGGAGTGCTCGGCGACGGTGTCTATCCGCTCGTGGGACTGACCCGCCCCGACACCATGGCCGAGGTCGGACCGATCGCGAAGGCGCAGGTCGACGGGGGCGCGCAACGCGTGCACCTTCCGGCGTCGCCCCTCATGCACGGGACGGGCGCCTTCACGACGTTCCAGGCCTTGTTCATCGGCGCGGCGGTGGTCACCCTGGTCGGTCGGCACTTCGACCCGCACGAGCTGTGGGAGACGGTGCAACGCGAGCGGGTGACGCAGATGGCGATCGTCGGAGACGCATTCGCCAAGCCGATGTTGCGGGCGCTGGAGGAGGCCGAGGCCAAGGGAACGCCCTACGACCTGTCGTCGCTGCAGCTGATCATCAGCTCGGGAGTGATGTGGTCGGCCGAGGTGAAGCACGCGCTGATGCAGCGGGGCGGTTTCATTTGTCTCGACTCGCTCGGGTCGAGCGAGGGCGTGGGGTTCGCGGGGTCGATCAGCACTCCGGGAGCCGAGCAGAAGACGGCGAAGTTCACGATCGGCACGCGGACCAAGGTGTTCAACGACCAGGGCGTCGAGGTGGTGCCGGGATCGGGCGAGGTCGGACGGCTGGCGGTCGGAGGCAGCATCCCGCTCGGCTATTACAAGGACGAGACCAAGTCGGCCTCGACGTTCCTCACGATCAACGGCAGTCGCTGGTCGGTGCCCGGCGACTTCGCGAGCGTCGAGGCCGACGGGACGGTGACGCTGCTCGGGCGCGGCTCGGTGGTCATCAACTCGGGCGGCGAGAAGATCTTCCCCGAGGAGGTCGAAGAGGCGGTGAAGGTGCACCCTGGGGTCGCGGACTGCTTGGTGGTGGGGCTGCCGGACGAACGATTCGGCGAAGCGGTGACGGCGGTCGTTTCGCTGCGTCCGGGCGAATCGGCGACGGTCGACGAATTGCTGGCGGCGCTGGAGCCGCTGGCGCGCTTCAAGCGGCCGCGGCGGTTCGTGATGGTCGACGAGGTGGTGCGGGGCCCGAACGGGAAGGCCGACTACAAGTGGGCGCGGGGCGTGGCGGCGGCCGAGCCGGCGGTCTGATCCCGCTCGGCCGCCGCCCCATCGCGAGAATTCCCGCCGGCGCACCGCGCATCGAGGAATTCTCCGTGTCGGCGATTCGTCGGAAGATTCGTCGCGACGGGATTTTTGGGGTGGGGTCGGGGGCGGACGCGAAAAAGCGTGAGCGCCCGGCGAACCGGGGGCTCACGCAGTTTCGAACAAGGAGACGAGCTACTTCTTCTTGGTGCTCTTCTGCTTCGCCAGCACGTCGCGCGAGCTGAGGATCAGCAGGTCCTCGCCGTCGATGATGATCTCGGTGCCGCCGTACTTCGAGTAGATGACGGACTCGCCGACCACGAGGTCGATCGGGATGAGCTCGCCAGTGCTCTCGGCGCGCCGACCCGGGCCGACTGCCAGGACCTCGCCCCGCTGGGGCTTCTCCTTGGCGGAGTCGGGGATCACGAGTCCGCTCACGGTCTTCTCTTCGGCCTCGTCCGGCCGGACCACGATTCGGTCCTCCAACGGCTGCAAGTTCATCGGTGCGCCTCCATCTTGAACTGGGCATCGGGACGTCCACTCTGGACGTTCACGTGGGCGTCGCTTCCTCGGCATCCGGTGGAGCGCTGCGGTTAGCACTCGCCGGGTTCGACTGCTAACCGTACCAAGGCTCGCCGCGATCAGGCAAGGCGAAGATTCGGCACCACCGGCGCCTCGAGCGGCGTCGGACCGTCGGCCGCCAGCCGGTAGGCCGCAACCGCACCCACCATCGCCGCATTGTCGGTACACAGCGCGATGCCCGGGACCACCACCCGGAGATCGCCGTCCGCCGCCAGGTCGAACAGGCGGCCTCGCAGCGCCGAATTCGCCGCCACCCCACCGCCCGCCACCACGGTCGAGATCCCCGTCTCCTGCGCCGCGCCCACCAGCTTCTCGACCAGCACGTCGACGATCGCGGCCTGGAACGATGCCGCGACGTCGGCGACATCCGCGTCCGGGTGCTTGCGGACGTACTGCACGACCGCAGTCTTCAGTCCGGAGAACGAGAAGTCGTGACCCTCACCGCGCATCGGACGCGGGAAACGGATCGCCTCGGGATCGCCGTCGAGCGCGACGCGGTCGATCGCCGGACCGCCCGGATACCCGAGTCCGAGAAACCGTGCGATCTTGTCGAACGCCTCGCCCGCGGCGTCGTCGACCGTTTCGCCGAGCACGCGGTAACTCCCGTGGCCGTCCATCGCGATCAGGAGCGTGTGACCGCCCGACACGATCAGTGTGACGAGCGGAGGCTCGAGTTGCGGATCCTCGATCATCGCCGCGTAGAGATGCGCTTCGTGATGGTGGACGCCCACGTACGGCAAACCCCGGGCAATGCTGATCGCCTTCGCCGCGCTCACCCCGACCAGCAACGCGCCCGCGAGCCCCGGCCCGCGCACGGCCGCGACCGCGTCGATCTCCTCGAGCGACGCGCCCGCCTCCACCAACGACTGCTCGATCACATCGCAGATCAACTCGACGTGTGCGCGACTCGCGATCTCCGGCACGACCCCGCCGTAGCGCGCGTGCAGGTCGGCCTGGCTCGCGACGACCGACGAGCGAACGTCGCGACCGTTGTCGACCACCGCGGCCGCCGTCTCGTCGCACGACGTCTCGATTGCGAGCACGCGCACGCGGCTCACGACCACCCGCGGAGTCGATCGACGACCGTCGTGCCCCGAATACTGCGTTCGATCCCGACGAGCAGCCGCCGGTACGCGGGATCGCTCACCTCGTACGCCCACATGATCAGCGCGTCCTCACCCGTGTCGGCGTAATACCCCTTGCGCACCCCCACCGGAGTGAACCCGAATCGCTTGTACATCTCCTGCGCGCCGCGGTTCGAGAGCCGTACCTCCAGCGTCATCGCGAGTGCACCGCGCTCGATCGCCTCCCGCGCCAGTGCCAGCAGCAGACGGACTCCGATGCCTCGCCGATGCCAGGCCGGATCGACCGCGATCGTCGTCACGTGCCCGTCGGTCAACGACATCATGAGCCCCGCGTAGCCCACGACATCGCGCCCCACCTTGGCCACGACGTACGAGCGCGACGACCGCAACGCGAGCTCGCTCACGAACAACGAGTGCGACCACGGTCGCGGGTACACCTGCGCCTCGATACGCACGACGCTGCGCAGGTGCCGCCGCCGCATCGGCACGAGCTGGACTTCGAGGTCGATGATCTCCGGCTCGGCCGCCATCACGTCGCCTTGCGATCCCAGGTGAGTTCAGCGTCGCTTTTGCGCAGGTACATCGGCAGCACCTCGGACGGCGCGCAGAACTCCTCCCGGACGAAGCGCGACTGCGCGAGCTCGACCAACGCGCTCAGGCTCGGAGCCGCGTGCGCGGGTCCTGCGAGCTCGACCCGTGATCCGAGGGGCGCGAACGCTTCCGCGAATCGCAAGGACCCGTCGCCGCAGACGAGCGCGTCCTCGCCGAGCGCCTCGAGCTCGGCGACGAGATCGTCCGGAGTTCCCAGCTCGTACTCGGACACGCGTTGCACTCCGCCGGGAACCGTCCGGTAGATCGCCCAATAGAGCTCGTGGCGGCGCGCATCGATCGTCGCCACGACCAGCCGGCGCGCGTAGCGCAGCGGATAGGCGAGCAGGTCGAGGCTCGGGATCGGGATGACCGGGACGCGCAACGACTGCGCGAGCACCTTCGCGGTCGTGACCCCGACGCGCAGTCCCGTGAACATGCCGGGACCGATGCCGACCGCGACGGCCGAGACCTG
>JAODBI010000204.1 GCA_025463875.1 Actinomycetes bacterium | reverse complement strand
AGAACCTTCGTGATCGCAGCCGTCAGCGTCGTCTTCCCATGATCAATATGACCAATCGTCCCAATGTTCAAGTGCGGCTTCGTGCGCTCGAACTTCTCTTTCGCCATTTGGACGACCTCTACCTTTCGATCCGGAACATGAAGATGCTGGTGTTGAAGGGGGTGGATACGGGCCGGGTACGGTCACTCGCCGCGCACCCGAGCGATGATCTCCTGGGCGATGGAGTCCGGTACCGCCTGGTACGAGTCGAACTGCATCGTGTACGTCGCGCGCCCTTGGGTGCGAGACCGGAGGTCGCCAACATACCCGAACATCTGGGCCAACGGGACCTTGGCCGTGATGACCTGCGCGCTGCCGCGCTGCTCCACGCCCTCGACCTGACCGCGCCGCGAGTTGAGGTCGCCGATCACGTCACCCATGTATTCGTCCGCGGTCACGACCTCGACCGACATGACCGGCTCGAGCAGCTGCGGCCGGGCTTTCTTGGCCGCTTCCTTCAACGCAATGGATCCGGCTATCTTGAACGCCATCTCCGAACTGTCGACCTCGTGGTACGAACCGAAGGTGAGGCGGGCCCGGATGTCGACGAGCGGATACCCCGCGACGACACCGCCCTGCATGGCCTCTTGGATACCGGCGTCGACCGCGGGGATGTACTCGCGGGGAATGACGCCGCCCTTGATCTCGTCGACGAACTCGTAGCCGCCACCGGGACCGGTCGGTTCCAGGGCGAGCACCACGTGCGCGTACTGACCACGACCACCGGTCTGGCGGACGTAGCGGACTTCGACCTTCTCGACCTTCTGCGTGATCGTCTCGCGGTAGGCGACCTGGGGCTTACCGACGTGCGCCTCGACGTTGAACTCGCGCATCATCCGGTCGACGAGCACCTCGAGGTGCAGTTCGCCCATACCGCGGATGATCGTCTGGCCCGTCTCCTCGTCGGTGTGGACGCGGAACGTCGGGTCCTCGTCGGAGAGAGATCCGAGCGCCTTGCCGAGCTTGTCCTGGTCGGCCTTCGTCTTGGGCTCGATCGCAACCGAGATGACCGGCTCCGGGAAGATCATCTGCTCGAGGATGATCGGGTGCGCGCGCTCGCAGAGCGTGTCACCCGTCGTCGTCTGCTTGAAGCCGAGGCCGGCGACGATGTCGCCCGCGTAGGCGACGTCGATGTCCTCGCGCTGGTTCGCGTGCATGCGCAGGATGCGACCGATGCGCTCCTTCCGGTCCTTCGTCGAGTTGTAGATCTCCGAACCCTTCTCGACCTTGCCCGAGTAGATCCGGAAGTACGTGAGCTTGCCGTAGGGGTCGGCGACGACCTTGAACGCGAGCGCGGAGAACGCCTCGTTCTCGCTCGCCTTGCGCTCGACCGGCTCGCCATGCATGTCGATGCCCTCGGTGGGCTTCAGGTCGAGCGGCGACGGCAGGAAGTCGACGACCGCGTCGAGCATGGGCTGCACGCCTTTGTTCTTGAACGCGGAGCCGCACAGCACCGGGACGAACTCGAACGTGAGCGTTCCCGTGCGCAGCGCCGCTTTGATCTCGTCCGCGGTGAGGTCCTCACCCTCGAGGTACTTCTCGAGCAGGTGGTCGTCGACGTGCGCGATGGTCTCGAGGAGCTCGTGACGCGCCGCGGCCGCGGCGTCGGCGTACTCGTCGGGAATCTCGACGACCTCGAACTTGGCACCCTCGGTGTCGTCGTCGAGCGGCCAGACCACGGCCTTCATGGCGACGAGGTCGATGACGCCCCGGAACCCGCCTTCGGATCCGATCGGCAGCTGGATGACCGCGGGAACCGCGTCGAGGCGCTCGCGCATCATCGCCACGCACCGTTCGAAGTCGGCGCCGACCCGGTCCATCTTGTTGACGAAGCAGAACCGCGGGACGTCGTACTTGTTGGCCTGGCGCCAGACGGTCTCCGTCTGAGGTTCGACGCCGGCAACCGCGTCGAACACCGCGACCGCGCCGTCGAGGACGCGCAGCGACCGCTCGACCTCGACGGTGAAGTCGACGTGGCCGGGCGTGTCGAGAATGTTGATCTGGTAGTCGCCCCACTGCGCGGTGGTGGCCGCGGAGGTGATCGTGATGCCGCGCTCTTGCTCTTGGATCATGTGGTCCATGACCGCGGCGCCTTCGTGCACCTCACCGATCTTGTAGGTGCGACCGGTGTAATAGAGGATCCGCTCGGTCGTCGTGGTCTTGCCCGCGTCGATGTGGGCCATGATCCCGATGTTGCGGGTCTTTTCGAGGGGAAATTCGCGTGCCATCTCTTGGTGTCCTCGTGGGGGCGCCGCGGCGTGCGGCGGAATGTGTGCGGTGCAGTGCGGTTCGGGGAAGCGTCGGGGTGCAGTGACCCGGCAGCAGTCGACCGGGCGAACCCGATTGCTCGGGGCCCGGTCGGGAGGCGCGGGCCCGGGAATCGGTTCGGCCCGCTCGGCGTCACGTCGCGATCAGCGGCGTTCGGCCGGCTCCCATCTCACTGCTCGAATCATCATGTCTTGATCGTCCCCGTTTGGTTGCACTACCAGCGGTAATGCGCAAAAGCTTTGTTTGATTCCGCCATTTTCTGCAGATCTTCCCGACGCTTGATCGAGGCCCCGATCCCGTTGCTGGCGTCGAGCAGCTCGGCGGCCAGGCGCTCGGCCATGGTCTTCTCCCGGCGCTGGCGGCAGTAACCCACGATCCAGCGGATGGCCAGAGTGGTCGCCCGGCGGGGGCGGACCTCGACCGGTACCTGGTAGGTGGCACCGCCGACCCGGCGGCTCTTGACCTCGAGCGGCGGGCGGACGTTCTCGACCGCCCGCTTCAACACGGCGACCGGGTCGCCCTGGGTCTTGCGACCGATCTCCTCGAGCGCGGCGTACACGATGTGTTCCGCGGTCGAACGCTGACCACGGACGAGCACCTTGTTCACGAGCTGGGTGACGACCACCGACCGGTAGATCGGGTCGGGCATCAGCTCCCGCCGCGGGGCCGGACCTTTGCGCGGCATTACGACTCCCTCTTCGCGCCGTAGCGGCTGCGCGCCTGCTTGCGGTTCGCGACACCCGACGCGTCGAGCGCGCCGCGGATGATCTTGTAGCGCACGCCCGGCAGGTCTTTCACACGACCGCCACGCACGAGCACGATCGAGTGCTCCTGCAGGTTGTGGCCGATGCCCGGGATGTACGCGGTCACTTCGATGCCGGACGTGAGCCGGACACGCGCGACCTTGCGCAGCGCGGAGTTCGGCTTCTTCGGCGTGGTGGTGAAGACGCGCGTGCACAC
>JAODBI010000202.1 GCA_025463875.1 Actinomycetes bacterium | reverse complement strand
GTCGCCCACGACGTGTTCCGCTGGATGCGCGAGAACGATCCCGTTCATCGCGACGAGGCGAACGGGATCTGGGTCGTGTCGAAGTACGAGGACATCTCCTACGTCGAGCGCCAGCCCGAGCTGTTCTGCAGCGGGCAGGGTGTACGCCCGAAGGGCGGTGGCGCCGACGCGCTGTCGATCGTGTCGATGGACGATCCGGAGCACGCGCGACAGCGACGGCTGATCAGCCGCGGCTTCACCGGCAGTCGCATCACGCAGCTGATGGACCACATCCGCGAGCTCGCGCGCGGTCTCGTCGCTGACGTGGCCGCGAAGGGCGAATGCGACTTCGTCGACGACATCGCCAAGCAGCTGCCGTTGATCGTGATCGCCGAGATGCTCGGGCTCGCCACGGATCAGCGTGAGCAGCTCGCGCACTGGTCGGACACGATGATGGCCGGAGAGGGCGCCGAGGCGGACGACCCGCGCCAGGCCGCGGCCGGCGAGGCATGGGGCGAATACATCACCTATCTCGTCGGGCTGCTCGAGGAGCGGCGCGCCGAGCCCCGGGACGACCTCATCTCGGTGCTGTTGTCGTCGGCCGACGCGGGCGAGATCTCGTTCGACCACGCCGCGTTGCAGAACCGCGTGCAAGATGGATCGTTGGGCGACGGCCTCGGCCTCGGTTCGGACGATCTCCTCGCGTTCTTGGTGCTGTTGCTCGTCGCGGGCAACGAGACCACTCGCAACGCGCTGTCGGGCGGGATGCTCGCCCTGTCGAACTTCCCCGGCGAACGCGACAAGCTCGTCGCCGACATGGGACTCGTCAACAGCGCGACCGAAGAGGTCCTGCGTTACGTGTCGCCGGTGATCAGCTTCTGCCGCACGGTCACGAGCGACACCGAGCTGCGCGGCCGAACGCTTCGGACGGGTGACGTGCTGCTCAACGTCTACCCGAGCGCGAACCGTGACGCCGACATCTTCGACGACCCGGACGCGTTCCTCGTCGACCGTTCGCCGAACCTGCATCTCGCGTTCGGTACCGGACCGCACTTCTGCCTGGGCGCAAACCTGGCGCGCACCGAGATCCGCATCCTGTTGGAAGAGCTGTTCACGCGCCTTCCCGACATCCACGTTCCCGCGGGAGTAGACGCCGAGCGGGGCGCCAACTCGCTCGTCACCACGATCCAACACCTGCCCGTGGAGTTCACTCCCGCCTAGTCCGGTGGCGCGGAGGTCACGATCGCGAGTGCCGTGACGCGGTTCGCGCCTTCGTCGGTGACTTCGACGCGCAACACGGTGCCATCGCTGCGCCGGCCGAGCGCGCGGGCAGTCGCTCGTACCGGACCGACGCGGTTGGGCGCGAGGAAGTGCAACACGACGTCGGTCGTGTAGCCACCGCCCGTCTCGTGTTCGGCCGCGAGGTCGACGAGCGTCGCGACGACACCACCGTGCAGGATGCCCCACGGATTGCGGAGCTCCTCCGCGAGCTCGATCTCGACCGCATGATCGCCGACCGACCGCACACCCAGCCACTCCGCGATCGGCGGGAGATCCGGTGCACGCCCCACCGTCGAGTCGAGCACGAGCGGACGCGCCCACTTCGGTGGTCCGTTCTCGGGGACGAGGATCGCGGAGGTGAGGATGCCGCTCGCCACGAGCACGTCGTACGCGCCCTCGTCGACGATCTGCACGCCGGTGACGACGTTGTTGCGTCCACGTCGTACGAGTCGCGCGTCGAGGCGCAGCGGACCCACGTGCGTGAGCCCGACGACGCGTGCCGCGAGATTGGTCGACACGACCCAGCCGTCGGGGAGTGCCGCGAGCCCGCCGCTGAGGCCGCCGACGTTGTCGAGCATCGTCAGGAGCGCGCCGGTCCGGACCCCGCCGGCGGGGCCCCGGAGGTGTTGCGCGACATCGGCATGACCTACGAGGTGTCCCTCGCCGGATTCCCGCATCGTGACGCCCATGTAGCGGCCGACGTCGCGGCCGGTCTCCGACTCCCCGAAGTTGCTCACTCGAGACCCCGCGTCGCGACCGCGTGCACCACGGTCATCTGCCGGTTCTCGGCGCCGGCATCGACGAGCTCGACGCGCGCCGAGCCATGACGGTCGGCGGTCGCGAGCACGTCGACCGCGGTTCGGACCGGACCGACCTTGCCGAAGCCGAGGTACGTGACGGCGAGGTCGTTCACAACCAGCGGCTCGCTCGTCGCGGCTCGCAGCGCGGTCTCGGCCGCGATCTCGGCGACGGTTGCGACCACGCCACCTTGCATCGCACCCATCGAGTTGAGCGACCAGTCGATGACCGGGACCTCGATCACGCCGCGGGCGCGGTCGAGAACCTCGACACCGAGCTCGTCGAGGAGTGGCCGGGCGAGGCGCGAGCCGGCGGTCGCCATCGTCGACGGGCTCTCACGGATCGTGCTCATGTCGGGGTTCGTGTCGCGGCGGGGGAGCACGGCGAAGCTCATCGTCGCAATGCCGACGTTGCGTTCGCCTTCGTCGACGAGTGCGACCTCGATGACCACAGTCGTGCGGCCCGCGCGCAGCACTGACGCGCGCGCCTCCACGGTCGAACCCGGACGCGCCGCGCCGACGAGGTGCAGCGTGAGGTCGGCCGTCGCGATCCAGCCCGGCGCGGCGGCGTTCGCCGCCAGCCCACCGCCGATGACGTCGACGAGCGTCGCGACGGCACCGGCCCGCGCGTGCCCGAGATCGGTGCAGAGCTCGGGGACCACCGGCATCCAGGCCCTACTCGTCCGGCCGTCGGGTTCGTGCTCGAACGAGAAGCGGAGGTCGCGCAGCAGATGATGGTCGGGCGGGTAGACGGCGGTCATGGGACCCGGGACCGTACCGAACGGGCGCGCCGCTATCCCAGTTCGACGTCGACGGTCCCGTCCGTCTCGCGGATCAAGAGCGTCTCGACGGTCCCTTTGGCGTCGACGCGGCCGAACTCGTTGCGCTTGAACGCGCGGCCGTCACCGTCGAACGCCCACGCGTGCCCGGGGCACACCAGCTTGTCGCCGTCGACGTAGCCCTCGGCGAGGTCGTGGTCGAGATGCGGGCAACGGCGCGGCACGCTGCGGAGCCGGCCATCGCGACCGCGCCACAACACGTACTCCGTCCGGTCGATGTCGACCGCACGAACTTCACCGGCAGCGACCGCGCTCGTCGGTAGTTGCACTACTTGTCGCCGGCGAAGTCACCGATCACGAGCGCGCATTCCTCGAGGGTCGCGCCGCGGGCGATGGCTCGCCCGAGGATGTGACAGAGGATGGGTGCGTTCGTGCGGTCGCCCGAGGCGTGCGCGGCCACACCGGCAAGGTCGAGCAGCGTGTTCTTGTCGTCGGCATCGACGAGCAGGTCGGCCGGATCGAGCTTGGTCTCGGTCGCGAGCCGCATCGTGATGTCGGTGATCCAGTCCATTGGGGTGTTCCTTCGCTCCCGGGTGTTTCGGCCCGGTCAGTTGACCGTGGCGTCTTCGGGATAGTTCGAGAAGAGCGCGAGCCGGCCGCGCTGGCGCCGCAACACGTCGCGCCACAATCTTGCCGGGTCGTCGACGAACGGATCGGTCGGTTCGAGGTTCACGACGAACCACGCGCCCTCGGCGAGCTCGCCTTCGAGTTGATCCGGCGCCCAGCCGGCGTAGCCCGCGAAGATACGCAGCGACTGCAGCGATGCGCCGATGTCGAGCGGATCATCGGCCAGATCGACGGTGCCGATGTCGTCGACGATCTGCTCGAAGGCTTCGAGGCCGACGTGCCGCCGGCGCGCCAGCGCGATGACTGCGTCGGTCGCGACCGGACCGCCGACGAACACGAGGTCGGGTGGTGAGACGAGCTCGCGCCATTCGGGGAACACGTCGTAGACCGACGTCTCGCTCGGGCGATTGAGGATGACGCCGAGGCCGCCGTCTTCACCGTGTTCGAGCATCAGGACGACACTGCGGTCGAAGTTCGGATCGATCAGGGGCGGCGCCGCGACGAGCAGCCGTCCGCGAAGCATCGGCGGCTCGGGCACCACACGATCTTGGCACGACCGGCGCCCGCACCGGTTCCTTCGCTTGCATCTCCTTCCGTGGGTCGCTCGCGCGGCGCCACGGTTCGGTGGGTCGGTCGCGGCGGTTCTGTGCGAGCGGCTCCGCTCCCGCTCCTAGTCTCGCGGCGATGGGGGTTTCGAGCGCTCTGTTGTCGGCATTGCGCGACATGGTCGGCGCGCCCAACGTCCGCACCGATCCCGACGTCGTCGCGGCGCATGTCATCGACTGGACGGGTCGCTTCCGCGGCGCGACCCCCGCGGTCGTGCGGCCGGGCACGGTCGACGAGGTGGTGGCCGTCCTGCGCCACTGCAACGACGAAGGCGCGGCGATCGTGCCTCAGGGCGGCAACACCGGGCTCGTCGGCGGTTCGGTGCCGTTGCAGGGTGAGCTCGTCCTCGATCTCCGTCGCCTCGACGACCTCGGGCCGGTCGACGCGCGCACCGGTCAGGTCACTGTCAAGGCCGGGGTCACACTCGCGCAGTTGCAACGGCACGCCGCCGACGCGGGTTGGCTGTACGGAGTCGACCTGGGTGCGCGCGAGGTCGCGACCGTCGGCGGAACCGTCGCCACGAACGCGGGCGGCGTACACGTGTTGCGCTACGGGCCGACGCGGCGCCAGCTCGTCGGCATCGAGGCCGTCCTCGCCGACGGACGCGTGATCCGACGGCTCGACGGCTTGGAGAAGGACAACTCCGGCTTCGATCTCGCGGGTCTGTTCTGCGGCAGCGAGGGAACGCTCGCCGTCGTCACCGCCGCGCGCGTGCGTCTGCATGCGCCGACCCGGAACAAGGTCGTCGCGCTCTGCGCCTTCGACGATCTTGATACCGCGCTCGTGGCAGTCGGCACTCTGCGGCGCGAGCTCGACTGTGTCAACGCGATCGAGTTCTTCCTCGCGGACGGCTTGGAGCTCGTGTGCGAGCAGCTCGGGCTCGCACGGCCGTTCCCCGCGCCGCACGCGGCATTCGTGCTCGTCGAAGCGGCCGCCAACTCCGATCCGACCCCCGCCCTCGCCCACGCCGTGGAGCTGAGCGCCGGTGTCGCCGACGTCGCGGTCGCGACCGACGTCGCCGCGTGCCGCGCGCTCTGGCGCTACCGCGAAGGCCACCCCGAGGCGATCAATCTTCTCGGTGCGCCCCTCAAGCTCGACGTCTCACTTCCGGCCGATCGACTCGCCGATTTCATCCGGGCCGTGCCCGAGCGCGTGTGCGAGATCGCGCCCGACGCGCGGGTGTGGATGTTCGGTCACGCCGGCGACGGGAATGTCCATGTCAACGTGACGGGCCTCGCGCTCGACGACGAGCGCGTCACCGAGGCCGTCTTCGAGCTGGTCGCGGAGCGCCACGGATCGATCAGCGCCGAGCACGGCATCGGGAGTGCCAAGCGTCGCTACCTGCACCTCGTGCGCAGTCCGGACGAGATCGCCGTGTATCGCTCGCTCAAGCACGCGCTCGACCCGAACGGGATCCTGAACCCGCACGTCCTCCTCCCGGAGGAAACCGCACCTCGGTGAAGCGCGCTACAGGAGCGGTTCGGTCGCCCGGGCCGGGTCGTGCTCCGGGAGGTACTCCTGCGCCCAGGTCATGCGCTTCCAATCGGGGATAGGGGTCTCGACCTGTTGCCGCGGCACGAACGCGCTGCGCTCCACGAGCTTCATCTTGTGGATGTAGCGCGAGCAGTTCGGGAACACCTGGGTGGTCTGCACGCGCACCACCAAGACCGCGCCCGTCATGTCGGCGAGGAGCGGATCTTCGGGATCCACCGACGCGATGCCGTTCACGCGCACCCGGTTCGGCTGCTCGAGGTCGATGAACAACATGCCGATCGCGGCGTGGGCGCGGATGTTGCCGAGCGAGAGGAACATGCCGTTGCCGTCGTAGACCGGGAAGGCGATCGTGCGATCGTCGACGACGCGCACGAAGCCCGGATCCCCGCCTTTGTACGAGCACTGCGGATTCCCGTCGGTGTCGCACGTCGCGAGGAAGAACATGTCGCGCGACTCGATGAACGCCATCGCGTTGTCGTCGATGCGCTCGCTGACGAGCAGCTCGTCGATGCGATCGGCCACCCGCCGAGTGTCGAAACGGTCCTGCCAGTAGCGGTGGTCGTCGTTGAAGATGCTCACCCCACCATCGTCGCGCCTACAGCCGATTCCAGGGTTTTCGGGGGTCAGCAGAGCTCGTAGACGGGATTCACGATTGCGAGGCGTCCGTGGTGGTCGATGGCCATGCCTTCGACCGTCAGCGTCGCGCCGATGGCGATGCCCTCGATCTGGCGGCGGCCGAAGAACACGACCGAGAGCGCGCCGGTGTCGTCGGCCATCGTGCACTCGAGGCTGGGGCTGCCGCCGAGGGGCTCGACCCGCATTGCCTGCACGCGGCCGTGCACCTTGACGCGGTGGCGGCACCGAACCTCGCCGATCGGCGTGGTCCCCGCGGGCCGGACGATCGTCACCTTGTCGGTGAGGACCTTCCCCGCGACCTTCGCCTTGCCGTGGCCGTTCCCGCTCGCATGCCCGTTCCCGTTCCCGTTGCCGTCGCCGCTTCCATTCGCCTTCGAGCCCGTGAAATGCTCACCGACCGAAACGGTCCCGCGGTCGTCGAAGTGGAACGGGACGAGGGTGACGTTCGCGTGCGGTAGGCGCGAGATCTCGCGCGACAGCGACTCGGCGGTCCCGTCGTGCAGGATGCGGGTCCACGCGCCGCTGAACTTCCGTTCCGGCAGGAGCACGCACACTTCCGCCTCGCCGGAGCTCAGTTCGTGCGCGACGGTCTCGACCGCGGAACGGGTCAGACGCCGATCCGGACAGTCGATGAGCTCGAGCCCCAGGTTGGTCAGTCCGTGCGCGCGCCATTCCGCCGCGAGCTCTTCGGCGTGGTGGCTGTCGATGACGAAGTGCACCGCGCGCAACTCGTCGGGTCGCAGGGCGCGCCCGAACTGCATGGCCCGGGCGACCGCGAGGTCGAGGCGGTCGACGAACACCATGACGATGAGCCGCTTGCGGACGGGCGCGGCGACGGCCTTGGGCACGTCGTGCGCGAGGGCTTCGTCCTCGGTCTTGTACTGCTTCGCCAGGCGCATCAGGAAGAACACCATGACCGGCACGAACACGACGATGACCCAGGCGCCTTCCATGAACTTGTAGCGGACGATGATGGCGTCGACGACGAGCGACAAGAACGCGCCCGTGCCGTTGACGAACAGGCCCCAGCGCCAGCCCTTTTCCTTCTCCCGGATGTGGTGCTTGGCCATGCCGGCCTGCGAGAGAGTGAACGACGTGAACACGCCGATCGCGTAGAGCGGGATCAGCCGGTCGACCTTCGCGTCGGTCGCGAGCAGGAGCACGATCGCGGCGACCGCGAGGAAGATGATGCCGTTGGAGAACACGAGCCGGTGGCCGCGCTTCGTGAGCTGGCGGGGCATGAAGTTGTCGCCCGCGTGGAACGACGCGAGGCGCGGGAAGTCGGCGAAGCTCGTGTTCGCGGCGAGCACGAGGATCAGCATCGTGCCGCCCTGGAGGCAGTAATAGAGCACGTTCCCGAGGAAGCCTCCGCCGTACGCGAGCTGGCCGATCTGCGAGATCACGGTCGGCGTGCCGTTGATGTACGGCGCCACGTGCATGTGCGCGTCCATGATCGAGAGCCCGAGGAACATCACACCGAGCAACGAACCCATGATGACGAGCGTGTCGCGTGCGTTCTTCCACGCCGGCTTCTTGAAGGCGGGTACGCCGTTCGAGATGGCCTCGACGCCCGTGACCGCCGCGCCGCCCGATGCGAACGAGTGCAACACGACTGCCAGGCCCGCGCCCGCGAGCAGGCCCGAGCCCTTGGATCCGAAGTGCATGAGTCCGGTCGCGTGCGAGTAGTTCGCACGGGCCAGGCTTCCGTTGAGCGCCTTGAACACGCCGACGCCGATCAGCACCGCCATGTTGACGATGAAGAAATACGTGGGGACGGCAAAGAGCTTTCCGGACTCGCGTACTCCGCGCAGGTTGCCCCACGCGATGACGACGACGAACGCGATCGAGATCCACAGGATCCACGGTTCGAACAGCGAGAAGGCGGATGCCAACGCGGCGGTACCGGCGGCCACCGAGACCGACACCGTGAGCACGTAGTCGGTGAGAAGCGCAACGCCGGCAACCTGCGCGGGCAGCAGGCCG
>JAODBI010000184.1 GCA_025463875.1 Actinomycetes bacterium | reverse complement strand
CGTGACCTGGCGCGCCTGCTGCCCGAACTCGATCCCGACGCCGTCGAGACGTGGTCGGCCGACCCCGGCTCAGTCAGCCGGTTGTTCGAACTGTTCCTCGGCGTCGTCGCCCGCCTCGCGGCCGTACAGCCCCTGATGCTCGTGGTCGAGGACGTGCACTGGGCCGACCGCTCGACCATCGACCTGCTCGCGTTCTTATTGCGAACGCTGCGCACCGAGCGCGTCCTCCTCGTCGTGACGTACCGCGACGAGGACGTCGCGCGGCACCATCCGCTGCGCCGGTTGTCCGGCGAGGCGGAACGCCTGCGCAACGTCGAACGCCTCGCGCTGTCGCGTTTTCTACGCGGCGAAGTCGTGCAGCAGCTGCGCGGCATTCTCGGCGAGCCGCCGTCTGCCGAACTCGTCGACGACGTGCTGAGGCGGTCGGAAGGCAACGCATTCTTCGTGGAAGAACTCGTCGCGGCGCGGTCGGAGACCGGCGCGACGCTCTCACCCGCACTACGCGACGTGCTCCTCGGGCGCATCGAGTCGCTCGAACCGCCGACGCAGGTGGTACTGCGCGCGGCGTCGGTCGCGGGCCCGCGGGTCGGGCACCGCCTACTCGGCGCGGTCACCGACGTCGACCCGACGACGCTGAGCACAGCGTTGCGAGACGCCGTCGACCATCAGGTACTCGTCGCCGACGAACGCGGCGACTACGTCTTCCGCCACACCCTCGTTCGAGACGCGGTCTACGACGACATTCTCCCGGGCGAGCGCGTGCAACTGCACACCATGTACGCCGAGGAACTCGAACGTGATCCCGGAGCTGCCGACGACGACGCCGCGCTCGCGACGATGCTCGCCCACCACTGGTACGCCGCGCACGACGTGGCACGCGCGCTGCCGGCGACGGTCGAAGCGGGACGGCAGGCGTTTTCGAGCTACGCCTACGCCGAAGCTGTACAGCACTTGGAGCGAGCCCTGGAAGCGTGGCCTCGCGTCGACGACGCCCCGGCGAAGGCCGGCATCGAACTCGTCGATCTTCTCGAACTCGCGTCGACCGCGAACGTGCGGAAAGGCGACCTGCGGCGAGCGACGGCGCTCATCGACCAGGCGCTCGCACTCGTCGACCGTGACCGCGATCCCGTGCGCGCCGCCATGTTGCTGGCGCGCCGAGGCCGGCCCGAACGTGACCAGGTGCGAGCCGAAGCCGTCGACGATCTGGAAGAGGCGCTCGCGCTGCTCCCGCCCGACGCACCGCAGCGCGCCGCGGTGCTGGGATCGCTGGCGGCGGCGTGGTACGTAACTCGCGGCGACTTCCAAGTGGGCCGCGACATCGCCACGCGCGCCATCGACGCGGCTCGCGCGATTGGCGACGACCGGCAACTCGCCGACGCCCTCGTGACGTGGGCGGGCACGACGTTCTACTCGGGTGATCGCGACCGCGGGATCGCGGCGATGCACGACGGGCGGGCGCTGGCGCACACGGCCGGCGACGTCGACATCGAGCTGCGGGCCTACGTCAACCTCTCCGACATGCTGCGCGCGATGGGCCGGCTGCGCGAGTCGGCCGACCTCGCGCGGCAGGGAGTCGCGCTCGCCGCCCGGGAGGGCGCCCGCATCACCGACATCTTCGTGACCGCGAACCTCGCAGAGGCGCTGGTGCATCGAGGCGAGTGGGACGAGGCCGAGCACGTCATCGACGAGGCGCTAACGCTCGCCCCGTCGGGCGTACCCCAGGCGTGGATGCGGCTGAACTACGTCGACCTGGCCCTCGGCCGCGGTGAACTCGACGAGGCGGAACGGTTCGGCGACCTGACCGCCGACGACTACGGCGACGCACAGGTCGCGAACTACAGCTGCACGCTGATGGCCGAACTGCGGCGCGCGCAGGGCAATCTCCTCGAGGCGAGGCGCATCCTCGCCGCTTCTCTCGACACCACCCTCCTCGACACGTCATACATGTGGCCCCAGTTGTGGAGCGCGATGCGGGTCGAGGCCGACATCGCGCAGGCGGCGCGGATGCGGCATGAACCGCTCGATCCCGAGCACGCCGAGCGGGTGGCCAGGATCGCGGCCGCAGCGGCAACGCTGCGCGACGACCTTCCCCCCTTGCGCGGCTACATCACGATCACGGAAGCCGAGCGCGCCCGGGCCGCCGGCGAACCATCGGTCGCGGCGTGGTCGGCTGCCGTCGACGCTTGGCGCGCGGCCGACGAGTCGCCCCGGGTCGCGTACGCGCTGTTCCGGCAGGCCGAGGCACAGGCGGCGACGGGTGACCGCCCGGGCGCGTCGGCGTCACTCACCGAAGCTGCTGAGATCGCGCGCACGTTGCGGGCGAGGCAACTCCTCGAAGACATCGGCGCGCTCGCGAGCCGGGCCGGAGTCGCAGTCGACGGTGGCGTGGCGTCGAAGGCGGGCGACACGCGCACGACGCTCACCGCGCGGGAGCTCGAGGTGCTGCGCCTGGTTGCCGCCGGCCGCAGAAACAACGACATCGCCGAGCAGCTCTTCATCAGCACGAAGACGGCGAGCGTCCACGTGTCGAACATCCTCGCCAAACTCGGCGCCGCCAGCCGGGGCGAAGCCGCCGCGATCGCGCACGAGCTACACCTCTTCGACGAGTAGGCCTCGCAGCCGGGCGTCGCGACGACAAGACAGTACGACGAGCTCTTCGCTATGCCCGATGCCGAGACGCGTCGCAGAACACTTTCCTTGCCCTTCGTCATCATCCCGACGTATGGAGTCATCATTGACTACTCGAAGATCGGCCTTGCCCGATTCGGGGACTCGGATCAGTTCGAGACCATCCGCAACGGCTCACTGCGTCACACCAAGGATGCGCTGATCGCCGGGGGTCCGAGGGCGCAGCCGCCCGATGTACGCGATTTCATTTTGCCGAAGAGCGAGCTGTGCGCTACTTGACCCGTCCTCGCAGCGCCGGGAGTACGCGATGGGTACGGCGGACGCGTGTCGACGTCAAGTCTTTCGGTTCAGCCGCCCGTGTTAGTGCTCGCCGACTTCAACGCCGCCTTCGCCTTCTCGTACTGGGCGACGCTCTTTCGCCATGCCGAACCGTCGAGGGCAGCGTGTTGCCCATGGAAACGAGACGTCTCGGCGTCTCGGCCGAACAGCTTCGGGCCTCGCCTCAATCGCATCGACGGACGATAACGGCGACATAGAGCCAACGCACGTCGAGCCGGTCGCGCACGGTTCCGGACGAAGGCAGCGCGCCGGCGTGTTCGTCGTGTGAAGGCTTCGCGTGCCTCGTGAGCGCAACGAGCGAGACCTCACCCTGGGCTTCCGGGTCGGCACGCCGATCAGCCGATCGTGTCCAGCATCGGCGCGATGTTCGGCTACCGCCTCCGGTGTCGGCGTCGAGCGAAGGCGAGCGCGAGTGCGCCGGCCACGAGTGACGAGAGGCCGATAATTGGGCCGGACTCCGAGCTGCCGGTGAAGGGCAGAGCGCCCGTGCCGGTGTTCGCACCGGT
>JAODBI010000177.1 GCA_025463875.1 Actinomycetes bacterium | reverse complement strand
CCGCGCTTCAGCCCGCCCGCCGACGGCGGACGACCCGAGAACGCGTTGACGGGTCAGTACTTCATCGCCAACGCGGGCACCTTCGACATGCAGGTGCCCGCGCAATACGCGGCGCTCCGGTTCTGGCGCAACACCGCGGCCGCGAGTTTGCAAGCCGGTCAGACGCTGACACTCGCGCCGGGGACCGGAACGCTCGGCTACGAGTGGGACGAGGACGCCGACAACGGGTTCCGTCCGGCGGGACTGATCGACATGTCGTCGACGACCGATCCGGCGCAGGTGTTCACCGACTACGGCAACACGACTGCGAACAACGTTGTCAAGACCCACCACCTCACGCTGTACCGCGCGCCGTCCGGCGCGCTCGTCTTCGGTGCGGGCACCGTGCAATGGGCGTGGGGTCTCGACTCGGTCAATCCGCCGCGCAAGCCGGTCGACCGCAACATGCAACAAGCGACCGTCAACCTCTTCGCCGACATGCACGCGCAGCCGTCGACCTTGATCAGCGGTCTGGTCGCGAGCGTCGCGTCGAGTGACACGACCGCGCCCACGTCGACGATCACCGGCCCGGCTCCGGGTGCGAGCTTCGCCGACGGCACGCCCGTCACCATCTCCGGTACCGCGACCGACTCGGGCGGGGGCGTCGTCGCCGGGGTCGAGCTCTCCACCGACGGTGGGACGACCTGGCACCCCGCTACCGGCACGAACAACTGGAGCTATCAGTGGATAGCTCACGGCAGTCCGAGCACCGTGATCCGAACACGTGCGTCGGACGACAGCGCGAACGTCGAGACTCCGCGCGCCGGGAACACCGCGAACGTCTCGTGCCCGTGCTCCGTCTGGGCACCGACCACGGTCCCCACGAACGCCGACTCCAACGACGGCCGTGGCGTCGAAGTGGGCATGCGCTTCACGAG
This sequence comes from Actinomycetes bacterium, assembly GCA_025463875.1. Taxonomy (GTDB): domain Bacteria; phylum Actinomycetota; class Acidimicrobiia; order IMCC26256; family PALSA-610; genus PALSA-610. The sequence goes on along the minus strand of JAODBI010000177.1, from coordinate 6,044 downwards.
CGACACCGCGGGCTTCATCCGGTCCGTCCGCTTCTACAAGGCCGCGACGAACACGGGTACGCACACCGCCGACCTGTGGAACTCCGCCGGTCAACTGCTCGGCACCGCGACGTTCACGGGTGAGTCCTCCTCGGGCTGGCAACAGGCGAATTTCGCGTCCCCCATCGCCATCGCCGCGAACACGACGTACGTCGCGAGCTACTACGCGCCCTCGGGCCACTACTCCGAGGCGGAGGGATACTTCTACGGTCCACCCGCGCAGCCCGACTTCTTCGCCGCGGTCGACAGCCGACCGCTTCACGCGCTCCACAGCACGCCAAGCGCGCCGAACGGGCTCTACAAATACAGCGGGAGCCCCACATTCCCCGCGAACACGTTCAACGCCGAGAACTACTGGGTCGACGTCGTGTATTCGCCGAGCAGTGGTCCGATCCCGGTTCCGGGTGCGCCGTCCAATGTCGTGGCGACCGCCGGACAAGCGTCGGCCGACGTTTCCTGGAGCGCGCCCACCACCGGGGGCGCGCCGACGTCGTACACGGTGACACCGTTCGTCGGCGGCGTCGCGCAGACGACGACGACCGTCTCCGGGAGCCCGCCCGCGACGGCAGTCACGGTCGGCAACCTCACGAACGGAACGAGCTACACCTTCACCGTGACCGCCGCGAACGCGACCGGGAGCAGTAGTCCGTCCGCTCCGTCGAACGCGGTCGTACCGACGCCACCACCCGCGCCGGGCTCTCCGACCAACGTCGCCGCGACGCCCGGCAGCGGACTCGCGGCCGTCAGTTGGAGCGCGCCGACCTCGGGCGGTGCGCCCACGTCGTACAAGGTGACGCCCTTCATCGGTGCGACCGCGCAGACGTCCACCACGGTCACCGGGACACCACCCTCGACGTCGACGGTGGTGAACGGGCTCACGAACGGCACCACGTACACGTTCTCGGTCGTCGCCTCGAACGGCGTCGGGAACAGCGCGCCCTCGGCACCGTCCAATACGGTGACGCCGTCTCCTACGCCACCTATAGGCGTCGAGCGAACGGTCTCCGCCGACGGCCTCGGCACCGTGTCGACGCCTGCGTTCAGCACGAGTTTGGCGGGTGACCTGATCGTCGCGTTCGTCAGCGCCGACGGTCCGGCGACCTCGACGACGACGACGTCCGTGACGGGCAGCGGACTGACGTGGACGCTCGACCAACGTGGGAACAGTCAAGCGGGCACGACCGAGGTGTGGCATGCGAACGCCTCGACCGCGCTCACCAACGCGGTCGTGACGGCGACGTCGTCGAGCGGCCTCGACATATCGCTCACCGTCGTCGCGTTCACCGGTGCGTCGGGCATCGGTGCGCACGTGAGTGCCGGTGCCCGCACCGGCGCACCCAGCGCGACTCTCACCACTGCCGGTCAGGGTTCGCTGGTGTACGCGGTCGGCAACGATTACGACCGCGCGACCGCACGCAGTACGGGATCCGGCGAGTCGATCGTTCATCAATGGGTCGACACGGTTTCGGGTGACACCTTCTGGGTGCAGTCCGCGAACACGCCGACGGGGGTTCCCGGCTCGACTGTCACGATGGACGACACCGCGCCGACCACCGATCGGTGGAACCTCACCGCGGTCGAGATCCGGCGTCCGTCGGGCGCCACGACGTCTCCGCAGTCGATCACCTTCGGCGCGCCGGCGAACGCCACACTGGCGCAGTCGCCGGTGGCGGTGTTCGCGACCGCGTCCTCCGGGTTACCGGTCTCGTTCTCGTCGCTCGCATCCTCGGTCTGCACGGTCGCGGGCAGTTCGGTGTCGTTGCTCGCGACGGGTACCTGCACGATCCAGGCCGATCAGGCCGGCAACGTCAACTTTGATCCCGCCGCTCCCGTACGGCAGAGCTTCACGGTCTCGAAGAATTCGCAGACGATCACGTTCAGTGCGCCGCCGGACTCGATCTTGGCGCAGTCACCGGTCACCGTCGGTGCAACCGCGTCGTCAGGCCAGCCGGTCGCGTTCTCGTCGTCGACGACGTCCGTGTGCACCGTCTCGGGGACGACCGTGACCCTGCTCACCACCGGCGTCTGCACCATCCAGGCGGATCAACCGGGCAACGCCTCGTTCAACGCGGCCGCGCCGGTGCAGCAGAGCTTCTCCGTGGTCTCCGGACAAGGCGCGCAGACGATCAACTTCTCGCCGATCGCGGACGCCACGCTCGCGCAGTCACCGCTCGTCGCGAGCGCCACTGCGTCGTCCGGCCTGACCGTGACGTTCTCGTCGTTGACGACGTCCGTCTGCACCGTATCCGGCGCATCGGTGACGCTGCTCACTCCGGGAACGTGCACGATCCAGGCCGATCAGGCCGGCAACGGCTCCTTCAACCCCGCGCCGTCGGTACCGCGGAGTTTCACGGTGTCGAAGTCGAATCAGACCATCGCGTTTCCACCCTTGAGCGACGTGTCGTTGTCGCAGTCGACCGTGACCGTCAACGCGACCGCGTCGTCGGGTCTGCCGGTGTCGTTCACGTCGGTGACGGCGGCGGTGTGTTCGGTCTCGGGGACGACGGTGACCCTGCTCAGCACCGGAACGTGCACGATTCAGGCCGATCAGGCGGGAAACGCCTCGTTCAACGCCGCCCTACCGGCGCAGCAGAGTTTCGCGATCACTGCGACCGCGGGCGGGATCGCAATCGATCAGGCCCTCTTCAAGGACGTGAAGGGTGTCGCCACCACGCCCACGTTCAGCACCGCGGCCGCGGGTGAGGTGCTCGTTGCCTTCGTGGGTTCCGACGGACCGACTGCCGGTGGCCAGACGATGACCGTGACGGGCGGGGGTCTCACGTGGACGCTCGTCAAGCGAACGAACGCAAGGCCCGGTGATGCCGAGATCTGGTGGGCACGCGCCCCCGGGACGCTGACCAATGTCTCCGTGACGTCGACGCCCGGCGTGACCGGCTTCGACCAGTCGCTGACCGTGGTGGCGTTCCGCGGGGCGTCCGGTGTCGCGGCGACGGGGACGGCCAATGCGGCGGCCGGTGCGCCGACTGTCAGCCTCACGACCACGAGAGCAAGCTCGTGGGTCTTCGGAGTCGGGAACGACTGGGACCGGGCCACCGCGCGAACGGTCGGCGGGGGCCAGACGATGGTGCACCAGTGGGTCGACTCGACAACGGGCGACACCTACTGGACGCAGTCGACGTCGGCGCCGACTCCTGCATCCGGTACGACCGTCGCGATCTCCGACACGGCTCCGACCGCCGATCGCTGGAACCTGACTTCGGTCGAGGTGCTCGCCACATAGACGCGCACGCGGCGCGTCTTATGCGCCAATAACTCAGTGGTCGGTCGAGTGGAGCGGTGCCGCCCAGTCGATCGCGAGATCCCGCATCGGGTCGGGCTCGAACATCTCGTCGTCGTTGAAGTCGTCCCAGCAGATGCGCGAGCGGTGCGCGGCGATCGCCGCGAGCGCGATCGGGAGCACCCAGTTGAAGACGGTGACGGCTTCCGGCGTCCGGAACGTCGTCGCGACGAAATGGGAGAGTGCGATCGCGGTGAAGGTGGCCGCCCAGATCAGGGTGATCTGAATGTTCATCCGAGTGAAGGCCGGTTCGTCGCGGCTGCTCGATCGAACGTGCGGACGGGTGTAGTACTCGAGCGCGGGCGTGAACGCGAGCGATCCGAACGCGATGAGGGCGAAGCCGGCGGCAGACAGCGCCCGACCGTCGTCGGCGATGAACCCGGTTTGCGATCCGTGTAGGCCGCCGGCGACGGCGAGTCCGGCGAACCAGACGATCGCGCCGACCAGGATGACGTTGCCGAACCTCCGGCGGTCCCGCGAGGTCGTGAGCAGGAGCGCGACGGCGGTGATCAGGGCGGCGATTCCCGCCCAGAGCGGACCGTCGGCGCGGGCCCGGTCGACCACCGCGAAGACGATCCACGGCAGCAACGCGGCGTACGGCTCGTCGCCCATGGGGCTTCCTCCAGAACGGGGACATGCTCCTTGCGTCCCGCACGGTACTCCGGCCCCTTCGTCAGACGAAGTGGTGAATCGACACGGCGTAGTCGGCGACCAGCGGGAACGGGTCGGACGCCCACGTCGAGTACCGCTCTCGGAGCTCGAGGCCGGCGGCGCGGCAATCGTTGTCGTAGGCATCGAGGTCGTAGCCGCGGCCGAGTTGAAACCCCGCGATGAGCTCTCCGTCGGAGTCGATATGACGCGCGCAACCGCTGACCAGGGCGCGTTGCGAACCGGGAACCGCGAAGAGGGGGACGTTGCCGGCGAGGAGCACGACGTCGAACACCCGACCGAGATCGAGGGTCGTCAGATCGTGTTCGTGCCACGTGATGCCCGGGCCGTTCACGCGCGCGGTTTCGAGCATCGAGCGGTCGACGTCGACCCCGACGACTTCGAGACCATGGCGCGCGAGCTCGATCGCGACACGGCCGGTCCCGCACCCCGCGTCGAGCACGGATGTGGGCCCGCGTCTCAGTACAAAGGTCGCTTCGCCGTGCACGTCGACGCCGCTCGACGCGAGCTCGTCGAATCGTCGTTGGTAGTCGTCGCCGCGCCATTGCGTCATGGTGGCCGAGTGTCGCGCGTCGGGGCTTCTCCTCGTATCCTGGGTCGATGCCGCGCATTCGGGTGGCCGCCGCCCAGTTGAACGTCGTCGTCGGCGATCTCGAAGGAAACGCGGCCCGAATCCTCGATGCCTACGATGAGGCCGAGGCTGCCGGCTGCGACCTGGTCGTGTTCCCGGAGCTCACGGTCACCGGGTACCCGCCCGAAGACCTTCTCCTCCGGCCCGCGTTCGTCGCGCAGGCGGCCGAAACGCTCGACAAGATCGCGGCCCGAACTTCGCGAGCCGCGGCGGTGATCGGGTTCCCGGAAGCCGGTCGCGACCTGCACAACGCGGCCGCCGTCTGCGCGAACGGCAGGGTCTTCGGCGTCTACCGAAAGCAGTTGCTGCCGAACTACGGCGTCTTCGACGAGCAACGCTATTTCGTCGCGCCGCACGAACCGCCGCCGCTGTTCAACGTCGCGGGGGTGAAGGTGGGCGTCTCGATCTGCGAGGACGCGTGGAGCCCCGCCGGTCCGATCCTCACGGAGGCCGCAGGCGGCGCGGAGCTGATCGTGAACCTCAACGCGTCGCCGTACTACGCGCAGCGGCTCGCGGAGCGCGAGACGATGCTCGCGACGCGCGCGGCCGACGCGTCGGTTCCCATCCTCTACGCCAACCTCGTGGGCGGTCAGGACGAGCTCGTGTTCGACGGCGCGTCGCTCGTCTTCGACGAGCAGGGAATGCTGATCGCGCGCGGCCGGCAGTTCGAGACTGATCTGCTCGTCGTCGACATCGACGTACGGCCCGCATTTCGGAAGCGGCAGCTCGATCCGCGCGGCCGGTTCGAATCGCGCGCGCTGCCGGAGATCAGGGTCTCCGATCCGCACCCGTCCGACGAACGCATCGCACCTCGGGTGGAGCCGACGCTTCCTCCCGTGCACGAGGTGTACGCGGCTCTCGTGCTGGGCACGCGCGACTACGTGCGCAAGAACGGCTTCTCCGAAGTCCTGATCGGTCTCTCGGGTGGTATCGATTCCGCGCTCGTCGCCGCGATCGCGACCGAAGCGTTGGGAGCGGAGCACGTCACGGGTGTGCTCATGCCGTCGCGCTACTCGAGCGATCACAGCATCTCCGACGCGGAGGCGCTCGCGCGAAATCTCGCGATCCGCACCTTCATCGTCCCGATCGAGCCCGCGCACAAGGCCTTCGAGTCGATGCTCGCGCCCGCGTTCGCCGGTACTGATCCTGGCCTCGCCGAGGAGAACGTCCAGGCGCGCATCCGCGGCAACGTGCTGATGACGATGTCGAACAAGTTCGGCTGGATGGTGCTCACCACCGGGAACAAGAGCGAGATGGCGACGGGCTACGCCACGCTCTACGGCGACATGGCGGGAGGCTTCGCCGTCATCAAGGACGTCCCGAAGTCGCTGGTGTACGCCCTCTGCAACGACCTCAACGAACGTTGCGGTCGCGAGGTGATACCGCACACGGTGATCGAGAAGGCCC
>JAODBI010000153.1 GCA_025463875.1 Actinomycetes bacterium | reverse complement strand
AGGTCGCCCGCCTCAACGTCGAGAACCTCGTGTTCCGCGTGCTCGAGTCGTCGCAGGCCGGTAAGCCGATGACGCTGTCGGAGGCCTCCGCGATGAAGCTCTACTCGGCGGGCGCCGCGATCGAGGTCGCGTTGGAAGCGGTGCAGTTGTTCGGCGGCAACGGCTACATGGCCGAGTACGAGGTCGAGCAGCTCGCCCGCGACGCGAAGGTGCTGCAGATCTACGCCGGTACCGACGAGATCCAGGTCGGCCAGATCGCACGCGCCCTGCTGGCATAGGCCCGGCAACGGGCGAAGGCGAGCGCGCAACTGTGCCGGTCGAGCCGCCGCCGTGCGTCTGGGACTTCCCCGACGGTAGAGCCGCGGAGGGCGGCGACGAGATCGTCGCTGTGGGTGCCGATCTCGCGCCGGGAACGCTGCTGGCGGCGTACCGGCGCGGGCTCTTCCCGATGTACGCGGGGCGCGCACTCGCGTGGTGGTCGCCGGACCCCCGAGGGGTCATGCCGCTCGACGGCTTTCACGCCAGCCGTTCACTCCGGCACGCGATATCCGGCTTCGACGTCACCGTGAACCTCGCATTCGTCGACGTGATGCGCGGTTGTGCCGACCCCGGCCGCCCCCACGGCTGGATCGACGAGTCCTTCGTCGCCGCGTACACCCGCCTGCACGAGATGGGTTGGGCGCACTCGGTCGAGGTGTGGCGCGCCGGCGCGCTCGTAGGCGGTCTCTACGGTGTCCGCATCGGACGCTTCTTCGCGGGCGAGTCGATGTTTCACCGTGTCACCGACGCGTCCAAGGCCGCCTGTTGGGCCACGGTCGAGCTCCTGAAGCTCGACGGCGCGACGCTCTTCGACGTGCAGTGGACGACTTCCCACCTGCGGTCGCTCGGCGCCGTCGACGTCGGGCGCGGCGACTACATGCGGTTGCTAGCGTCGGCGCGCATGGAACCGGTTCAGATCTTTCACAATCCCTCGTGCAGTAAGTCGCGCGGCGCGCTCGCCATCCTCGAGGAGCGGGGCGTCGACGCGAACGTCGTCCGCTACCTCGATGCGCCGCCCGACCGCGCCACGATTGAACGGATACTCGACGCGATCACCGACGAGCCGAGCGCGCTGGTGCGCACCGGCGACCCCAAGTTCAAGGCCGCCGGCCTCACCAAGGCCGACGTGCAGACGCGCGCGCAGGTCGTCGACGTGCTCGTGAAACATCCCGAGGTGATGGAGCGGCCCGTCGTGTTCGTCGGCGAACGCGCCGTGATCGCGCGCCCGTCGGAGAAGGTGCTCGAGCTCCTCGACTGAGCCTCCACGCGCCGCGGCGAGGAGCGTTCAGTCAGCGATTGCCGCCTCCGCGATCATCTTCGCCGGCGTGACGCGCACCAGCAGTTCCCCAGGAACGGCGTTGCGCCGCCCGAACTGCTCGGCCTGATCCGCTCCCATGTAGCGCGCACCGAGCCGGGTCGCCCACAACAGGAGGGCATCGGGGTCACGGCTGATGTCCGCGGTGCCCTCGATCAGGACGAACGAGAACGGTGGTCGCTCGTCGTCGACACACATTGCGACGCGGCCGTCGCGCAGGAGCGTCTTCCCTTTGACCGTGTTCTCGCCGGTCGTGAAGATGACGTCGTCGCCGTCGAGGACGAACCAGATCGGCGCCACGTGCGGGGCACCGTTGTTCCTGGTCGTGGCCAGCTTGGCGGTACGGGTGCCGGCGCCGAGGAAGTCCCGGCGCTCCTCGTCGGACATGTGAGTCGCCATTGCCGAACGGTAACCTGCGGCCTTATGACGACGCCTTCGCCCGAAGATGTGCGCGCCGAGGTCAAGGCGTGGCTCGAGGAGAACTGGAACCCCGATCTGACCGTCGCGGAGTGGTGGGACATCCTCGCCCGGTCCGGTTACGCCGCTCCGACGTTCCCCGAGGGAGCATGGGGCAAGGGGTGGCCGCGCGATCTGGCCAACGTCGTGAACGAGGCCATCACCGAGCACGGCGCGATCGGTCCGCCCGCCGGCCTCGGCTACCTCCTCGCCGCGCCGACGATCGTCGCGCACGGCGACGAGCGCCAGAAGCAGACCGACCTGCTGCGCATCCTGAACGGACAGGACGCGTGGTGTCAGCTCTTCTCGGAGCCGGGCGCCGGTTCCGACCTCGCGAGCCTCGGCACGAAGGCCGTGCGCGACGGCGACGAATGGATCGTGACCGGACAGAAGGTGTGGACGTCCACCGCGCAGCTCTGCAACCTCGGCATGCTCATCGCCCGCACCGCGCCCGATCTCCCGAAGCACAAGGGCATCACCTACTTCAAGTTCAACATGCAACAGCCCGGCGTCGAGATCCGGCCGCTGCGCGAGATGACGGGCCGCGCGCTCTTCAACGAGGTGTTCATCGACAACGCGCGCGTGCACAACGACGACATCATCGGTGGCCTCAACAATGGTTGGGCCGCGACCAACACGACGCTCATGGCGGAACGCGCCGGGCTCGGCACCGGTGGTTCGGGCGCCGCCGGCAACGCCTTCCCGGGCCCGATCGCCGCGCAGCTGAACGACCGCGCCGGCGATCACGTCGGTCAGGTGCGCACGGGTGGCACGGGCGGGGGTGGTGCCGCGGCTGCGCAACGCCTGATGAAGCTGGCGAAGGAGCTCGGCAAGAACACCGACCCGAACATCCGCCAGAAGCTCGCCAAGCTCTACACGATGCAGCAGCTCGGCAAGTTCTCGTCGCTGCGTTCGAAGTCGCCCAGCCAGCGCACCGGTGGTGAGCCCAACATCGCGAAGTTGATGATGAGCGACCTGCTGCGGCTGCAGCGCGAGGTCGGTCACGAGATCATCGGCGCGTCGGGCATGGTCATGGGAACCGACACGCCCGGCGGCGGCGTGGTGCAGGAGATCACGCTGTTCTCGCCCGGTCCGTCCATCTACGGCGGCACCGACCAGGTGCAACGGAACATCCTCGGCGAGCGCGTGCTCGGCCTGCCGAAGGAACCGGGCCCGGCGAAGGACACGCCCTACAAGGATCTGCTGGTCAACAGCTGAGCCGGGCGATGTTCGACGGACTGCTCGCGACCAACGGGGTAGAGGAGCGGTTCGTCGCTCGTTCCCGCTTCGGGTTGTGCGCGCTGCACGGCGGTCTCGAGCAGGGGACGGCCGAGATCGCGGAGGCGGCCGCCGCGTCGGCCGACGCCTCGTTCTACGCGGTGGTCCAGCCCGACGATCTGCGCTGGCACATTCCGTCCCATCGCTACGACCCGGCGGTCTCCGACGAGCTGCGCACGTTTCTCGCGTCGATCGACATCGTCATCTCGGTGCACGGATTCGGCGGCGTGCGCGATGCCGACGACCGGTGGACGACCGCGCTCCTCGGCGGCACGAACCGTGAGCTTGCCGCGGAGCTTGGTGCCACGTTGACGCGGATGCTGCCGACGTACCGCTGGATCGGCGATCTCGACGTCATTCCGCGCCACCTGCGCGGTCTGCATCCCGCGAACCCTGTCAACCGCGTCCCGCAGGGCGGTGTGCAGCTCGAGTTGCCGCCGCGCGTCCGGCGCGCGGGTCCCGACTACGACGCGCTCGTCAACGCGCTTGCAGCAGTGGCAGCAGATGGGCGACGTCGTTGTAGCGACGGAGGATGATGCGGTCCGGTTCCGCGACGATCTCGCTGATCGACGCATTGTCGGTGCCCGAGAACGCGAAGCGCCGTGAACCCGTGACGCGGTGCAGGAGCTGACCGATCACACCGCCGTGCGACACGACGACGACGCGTTCGTCGGGGTGCGCGGCGACGATGCGCCGAAAGCCTCGCCAGGTGCGCGCGTCGAAGTCGGCCTGCGGTTCGGCACCGGGAATCACGTCCCAGCGTTCCTGTAAGAAGATCTGCTCGAAGATCGGGTCGCGCATCGCGGCGCGCCGGCGGAACTCGCCTTCTTCCCAGTCGCCGAGAAAGACCTCGCGTAGCTCGGGTTCTTCGACCGGGATGATCCCCAGGGCCGCGGCCAGTGGCGCCGCGGTCTGGTGCGTGCGTTGGAGGGACGTGACGTCGATGGCCGAGATGTCCTCGGTCCGCAGCCGTTCCCCGAGGAGCTCGGCCTGTTCGACTCCGACCGGATCGAGCGGCGGGTCGCCGTGGCCGTTGTGCAACGCGAACGGACGGTCGGGATGCGCGGGCGCCGACTCGCCGTGCCGCACGAGCAGCACGGTCGTCGCGCCCGGCGGCGGCGAGAACCGGTGCTGACGAAACCCCTCGGGCGGGATCTCCGGCTCCGGAGTCGTATCGGGCGTGGGAGTCGTATCGGGCGTGGGAGTCGTATCAGGCGTGGATGCGTCGGCAGCGGTGCTCTCGGGGGAATCAGTCGGCACGAGCGTGAAGCTAGCGCCCGGGTAGCTTGCGGCCCGTGGGGGAGCGGCGCGTCACGACGATCACCCGCCACGTGGGTCTCGCGGATGTCGGCCCCGATTCCCGGGCGCGGCTCGACGCGCTGGCGCGCATCGTGCAGGACGTTTCCGACGACGACGCCGCGAGCGCCACCGTCGACGGCATGGGCCTGTGGATCCTGCGCCGGATGGACCTGCGCATCGCGTCGACGCCTCGGTTCCGGGCCGACGTGCGCGCGAGTACCTGGTGCAGTGGGATCGGTGCCCGCTGGGCCGAGCGCACGTCGCAGGTGCACGTCGGCGATGTCCTGTGTTTCGAGTCGACGGCGATCTGGGTGCACACCGATCCCGAGCGCGGCGCGCCGACGGCCTTGCCGCCGGGATTCGACGCGGTGTGGGGTGCCACCGCCGATGGCCGGAAGGTGTCGGCGCGCCTGCACCATGCCCCGCCTCCGTCCGATGCCGAGCGCCGCGCCTGGGTCTTGCGTTCGACCGATCTCGATGTCGTCGGACACGTCAACAACGCCGCCTACTGGCACGCGATCGAAGACGAGCTCGTCCGGCGCGGCCGACCGCGGGTCCGGACGGCCGAGATCGAGTTCCGGGCCGGGCTCGAGCTGACGGACACGGTGGAGCTCGTCGTCGCCGACACCGGCCCGGATAGCAACGGAGGGTTCGCCGCGTGGCTCTGCTCCGGCGGTGCCGTGCGCGCATCGGTCCTCGTAGGCTGCGAGGCATGCAGCACGACCTGAAGCTCGGGTACATGATCGGTTACTGGGGCGCGCAACCCCCGACGGGAGTTCCCGTCGCACTCGCGGAAGCGGAACGGCTCGGCTACGACTCGTGCTGGACCGCCGAGGCCTACGGCTCCGACGCGTTGACACCGCTCGCGTGGTGGGGCGCGCAGACGTCGCGTATCAAGCTCGGCACGTCGATCTGCCAGATCTCGGCGCGTACCCCCACCGCGATGGCGATGGCGGCGCTCACGCTCGACCACCTGTCCGGTGGGCGGTTCGTGCTCGGCCTCGGCGCGTCCGGCCCCCAGGTGGCGGAGGGCTGGTACGGCGACGACTACCGCAAGCCGCTCGCCCGGACGCGCGAGTACGTCGAAATCGTGCGCCAGGTGTTGGCGCGCGAGGCGCCCGTCGAGTTCCACGGTGAGCACTACCAGTTGCCGTTGTCGGGTGGCAGCGGTCTGGGCAAGCCGCTCAAGTCGATCACGCATCCGCTGCGCGCCGACCTGCCGATCTATCTCGCGGCCGAGGGACCGAAGAACGTGTCACTCGCGGCCGAGATCGCCGACGGTTGGCTGCCGATGTTCTACGCGCCCCGCAACGACCAGTTCTACCGCGACGCGCTGGCGGAAGGATTCGCGCGGCCGGGCGCGCGGCGCACTGCGGACTCGTTCGAGATCGCGTGTCTCGTGCCGGTGATCATCGCCGACGACATCGAGACCGCGGCCGACATGTACCGGCCCGTGCTCGCGCTCTACATCGGCGGCATGGGTGCGCGCGAAGTGAACTTTCACAACAACGTGTTCGGGCGCATGGGTTACGACGGCGAAGCGAAGCTGATCCAGGATCTGTATCTCGACGGCAAGAAGGCCGAGGCCGCGGCCGCGGTGCCGACCCGGCTCGTCGAGGACGTCGCGCTCATCGGTTCGCGCGAGAAGATCCGCGACGACCTCGCGATGTGGCGGGAATCGGCGGTGACAACGATGGTCGTGTCGGGCGCGACCGAACAACTACGGACGATCGCGGAGCTGGTACACGGATGATCGAACTGAGTCCCGAGGAGGCGCGCGTCCTCGGCTGCCTGATGGAAAAGGCGGTCACCACCCCGGACAACTACCCGCTGTCGGTGAACGCGCTGATCAATGCGTGCAACCAGAGCACGAACCGGGACCCGATCGTCTCGTACGACGAGGCGACGGTGGAGGCGGCCCTCGACGGGCTCCGGGAGAAGGGCGTGTCCCGCCGGGTGCGCGCCACGGGCCAGCGGGTGGTCAAGCACCGTCACGTCGTCGACGAAGCGCTGCAGCTGTCCGTGCCCGAGTACACGGTGCTCGGTGTCTTGTTGCTGCGGGGCGCGCAGACGCCCGGGGAGCTGAAACAACGCTCCGACCGCTGGCACACCTTCCGGTCGCTCGACGATCTCGAGGAGACGCTCCAGCGCCTCGCCGACAAGGACTACGTGCGCCAGCTCGAGCGGCGGCCCGGGCAGAAGGAATCGCGCTGGATGACGCTGGTCGTGACGGGCGCGGAGGCGGCGTTCGCCGCGGCGGCCGCGCCGACGGTCGCCGTGCGCCCGACGGTCACGACTGAGGCCGATCGCGACGCGTCGAACCGCGAGGCGATGCCGGCGCCCGCGCCCGAGCCGGATACGCGCGTCGAACGCTCGCTCGAGGTGCACAATCCGGCGACGGGCGAGCTCATTCGCAGCGTCGCGGTCACCGACGAGCGCGAGGTGGAGCGCAAGGTCGAGCGCGCCCGGCGCGCGCAGCCCGCGTGGGCGGCGCGGACCTACGACGAGCGCGCCGCGCTCGTACGCGCGTTCCGCGACCGGCTCGACGCCGAGACGGAAGAGTGCGCGCAGATCACGACGCGCGAGATGGGAAAGCCCGTCGTCCAGTCGCGCAACGAGGTACGCGCGGTCCTCGACCGGATCGACTGGAACGTCGAACACGCGGGCGACGTGATCGCGCCGCGCGAAGTGACCGCGGCCGGGCCGGGCGGCATCGAGGAGCGGGTGACGCATGAGCCCGTCGGACTGGTCGCGCACATCAGCGCGTGGAACTACCCGTACTTCGTCGGCTTGGGAGCCGTCATCCCCGCACTCCTGACGGGCAACGCGGTGCTCTACAAACCGTCCGAGCACGCCACGCTCACCGGGCTGCGGATCGTCGACATCATGCACCGGGCCGGGATACCCGTCGACATCGTCCAGACGATCGTCGGCAGTGGTGCGGCCGGCGCGGCGCTGGTCTCGTCCGAGATCGACATGGTGTGCTTCACCGGCTCGTACGAAACCGGCCGCCGGGTCGCACGTTCCGTCGCCGACCGGCTGATTCGGGTCCAGCTCGAGCTCGGCGGCAAGGACGGCGCGTACGTCTGTGACGACGTCGACGTCGATTCGGCGGCCTTGGCGGTGGCGGAAGGCGCGTTCTACAACGGCGGGCAGTCGTGTTCGGCGGTCGAGCGCGTGTACGTGCACGACGCGATCTTCGACCGCTTCGTCGACGCGTTCGTCGACGTCGTGAGCGCCTACCGAACGGGTGATCCGGACGACGAGCACACCGACGTCGGTCCGCTCGCGCGTGCCGCGCAGCTCGACGTGCTCGACGCCCAGGTTGCTGACGCGGTCGCGAAGGGTGCGCGCGTGCTCTGCGGCGGCAAACGGATCGATCGACCGGGCGCGTGGTTCGAACCGACGGTGCTGGTCGACGTCGACCCGAGCATGAGCGTGATGCGCGACGAGACGTTCGGCCCCGTGATCGGTGTGAAGCGGGTGCGCGACGACACCGAAGCGCGGGTCAGTCTCGACGACACTGAGTTCGGGCTCGGCGCGTCCGTGTTCTCCGCGGACCGGGCGCGCGCGGAGCGGATCCTCTCCCGGCTCGAAGTCGGCAACGCCTACTGGAACCGCTCGGACCGCTCGAGCGTGAGCCTGCCGTGGTCGGGTCGCCGGCACAGCGGGATGGGAGTGTCGATGTCCGAGTCGGGCATCCGCGCCTTCGTCCGCGAAAAAGCCTGGCACCTCGGTCCGTGACCGACTTCGAGACGTGGATTCGGGTGCCCCAAGTCGGCCCTCGGCTGCGACGTCGGCCAGTACCACGCGTTCGCGGCGCAGACCGGGCTCGCGATTCTCGACGCGTGAGTGGGCGCCTCGGCCGCCGTATCCTCGATGCATGACTGCAGTCGAGTTCTTTGTCGATCCGAGCTGTCCCTGGGCATGGCTCACGGCCCAATGGATCCGGGAGGTTGCGCCGCAACGCGATCTCGACGTGACCTGGCGGTCGCATTGCATCGAGATTCGTGACGACTACGGCGTGTCCCCGACAATGCCGCCCGAGCGCCGGGAGATGGCGCTGCTCGGGCACGCCATCTCGCATCGGATGCTGCGGGTGTTCGAAGCGGCCCGGGCCCGCTTCGGTGAGGCGGCGGTCGACACGCTCTACGCGCGGTGGGGTCCGTTGTTCTTCCCGCGCGACTCGGTGCGGGACGACTCGCTCCTCGTGGCGTGCGTTGCCGCCGCCGGACTCGATGCCGATCTCGTCGACGCCGCCGGCGACGAGAAATGGGACGCGCCGATCGTCGAATCGATGGAGGTCGCGTACGCGTTCGGCGGTCAGAAGACCCAGACGCCGACGATCGTCGTCCGCACCGACCCGCCGCACGGTTTCAAGGGCCCCGTGATGGCGCCGGTCCCGACCGGCGCCGCCGCGCTGCGCCTCTGGGACGCGATCCAGGTCATCTCGCAGGAGCCGGGCTTCTTCGAGATCACCCGTCCCCGCGCCAATAGCCCCCGCATCGACTGACAACTACCGTTTTTCCTGCCAACTGTTGGCAGGGAAACTGGCGCGAGGGGCCGTTTTTCCTGCCAACTGTTGGCAGGGAAACTGGCGGGGTTACGGGGTGTCGGACGGCCCGATGATCCTGATCGGCGTCTCGCCGGGCAGGACCGACACGGGCGGGTCCGCCGGATCCGGTTGGGGCAGCGCGGCCTTCACCGGTGTCTCGGGCGCCGGCGGGGCGGGCGGCGCGGGGGTAACGGTCGTCTCGGCGTGATCCTGCTCGACGGTGGTCGGCGTCGACGCCGGAACCGCAGGGGCGGGCGCGACCGTCGTCGGGGTCGTCTCCACCGGCGCGACCGTGGTCGTCGGGGCGGGAGCCGGGGGCGTCGGGACGAGCTCGGCGACCGTGGACGAGGTGGTCGACGGCTGGGTCGCGGCGATCGGCTGGGCATGCACGGCAACCGACGGAGAAGGTGACGGTGAATGCGACGCGTACGCCACCCCGGCGAACGCCGCCATCCCGGCTGCCAACCCCGCGACCGGCAGGATCACCTTGCGGCGCAACAGCTCGCCGTGCAGCCGACGGGCCTCGGCGCGCGTGCAGCCGAGCACGTCCGCGATGCGCGCTTCGATCTCGTCACGATCGACGCCGAGCGCGCCGGCGAGCGCGACGATGTCGGCGCTGCGCAACGCGAGGGGATCGCCCGGTTCACTGTCGCGCAGGCGGTGCACGATGTCGACGTAGCCGGCGAGCACGTCCTGCGGTTGCGAACCGACGGGATGGCGCGTGTCGCCGATCTGTAGATGGCGGCCGGCGAGCTGCAGAGGCATCCGCAACGGGACGTGCGCGGTCAGGTCGTTGCCGTAGCACTCGGCGAGCTGCGCGCAGACGCCGGCCGGCACCGTCTTGTCGCCGCGCTCGTAGCGGCGCAGCTTCCCGGGCGTCGTCCCGGCCGCGGCCGCGGCCTGCTTGCGCGTCATGCCCCGGCGCTTGCGCGCCGAACGGAGCAGCGCACCCAGCCGTTCGGGTGGCATGGCGTCGTCGAGCAGCAGCGCCACGACCTCACTCATCGCAGGTCACCGAGCATCATGCCGAACACTGTGCCGAACGATGTCAACGCCGAGCCGCGCATCCGAGCTCCCTAGTCCGCGCCTGAATCCAGGATCCGGATCTCTGATCGGCAGGCATCGGGCGTCCCTCAAGGCCGGCGGCGACTTGGGGCCGGAATCGGGGCGGCCGCGAGGCCGGATTCAGGGAATGGCTACGGCGTCGAAGGCCCGCCGGTCCTCCGCCGCCGGATCGTCGACCAGCTCACACGTGGTGTCGAAGCGCATCGTGGCCCGTCGCTCCGCCTCGTAGCTCGGCCATTCGGGGATGCCCTCGTGACGAGGATCGCCCGTCCGGGCGAACGCGATCCATGCCCGGTGCATTGCGTCGGCGATCGCCTGCCGCTCCGGTCCGGGGCCGGTCAGCATCTCCGCGCCGCCCCGGTCGAGGTTGTCGAAGACGAACGGGATCTCGAGCGCGTGGGTCGAGCGGAGGATTCCGCCGAAGGCCGGAGTCTCGAACGTGAACAGGTACGACCACACCGGCGCGTGCAACGACTGCGCTTCCAGCAGCCGGATGGCCGGGATCCGGAACACGCCGTCGGTCGAGATCTCCTGCCAGAGCGCGGCGGGAGTTTCGTTCGGACGGCGAGACCGGTAGTTGTCGAGCACCGCCACTCCCGTCTCGCCGAACGCGGCGCGTAGCCGGGTGCGGACGCCGTCGTCGGTCAGCGTTGCCATCTCGGGATCGGCGATCGTGAACAGCGTCATCTCGGTGAGGTTCGTGCCGGTGAGCACGTGCACGCCCGCGGCGTTGCCACCGGCGATCGCGGCAAGCGGTGATTCGCTCAACACGGTTCCGTCGACGACCGGCTGGAACGGGAGCGCGGCCACGCCGTCCTCGCGGAACGCGGGCAGCGCCGAGAGCACGGCGTCGGTCGGCACCGCGAGCAGGGCATCGACATCGCCGGGGCTCACACCGAGATTCGCGACGACCCGTTGCGCGATACCAGTCGCGCGTTCGCGCGTCGACACCCACGACGCCGCGCCGCTCTGCGGGATCGCGCCGCGGAAGAGCCCCCGCGCGGAAGGCGTACCGAGCAGCGTCCCGACACTCGCGGCTCCGGCCGACTCCCCGAACACCGTGACGCGTTCGGGATCACCGCCGAACGCGCCGATGCAGTCGCGCACCCATTCGAGCGCTGCGAGCTGGTCGAGGATGCCGGCGTTGCCCGCGCCCGCGAACGCGCCTTCGAACAGATCGCCGAGGTGCAGGAACCCGAAGGGACCGAGCCGGTAGTTGATGGTGACAACGACGACGTCACCGTGCACCGCGAACTTGGTGCCGTCGTACCACGGCGTGTCGCCCGAACCCCAGAGGAACGCGCCGCCGTGGATCCACACCATCACCGGCCGCCGCGCGTCGTCGCATGCGGGCGTCCACACGTTGAGGTAGAGGCTGTCCTCGCTGTAGGGCGGCTGCTTCTCGCCCATCATCTTGGTCATCGCGAATTCGGTCTGCGCCGACTGCGGCGAGAACGACGACGCGTCACGCGTTCCCGACCACGTCTCTTCGCGCTGTGGTGCGTTCCAGCGGAGCGGGCCGACCGGTGGCGCCGCGTACGGAATGCCGCGAAAGACGTGCACGCCGTCCCGTTCGAATCCCTCGACTTTTCCGCTACGCGTCGCCACGATCGTCATGGCGGGCAGGCTACCGGCGCTCAGAGACGGGAGAAATCCGGCTCCCGCTTCTCGAGGAACGCGGTGATGGCCTCCATGTTCGCGGGCTGGCCGATCATGCCGGTGAACGCGCGGTCCTCGCGGGCGCGAGCCGCGCGCACCGCGTCGATCCGGCCCTCGACGACGATCCGCTTCGTCGCGCTCAGCGACGCGACCGGCATCCTGGCGATCCGGCGCGCCAATTGCATCGTCTCGCTCATGAGCGCCTCAGGTTCGACCGCGCGCAACGCGAGCCCGCACTCGACCGCTTCGTCGGCAGTGATCCAGTCGCCGGTGTAGAGCTTCAACGCCGCGCGCTGGTTGCCCATGATGACGGGCATCAACAGGCTGCCGGCCGCTTCGGGAACGACACCCAGCGGTACGAACGGGGCCCGCAGGCGCGCGGTGGTCGCGATGAACGCGATGTCGACGTGCAGCAGCATCGTCATGCCGATGCCCACTCCGATCCCGTTGACCGCCGCGATCACGGGCTTGCCGAACGCGGCGAGCGTGTCCAGGAAGTGCGGGAACCCGGGACCTGCGTCGCCGAAGTCGTTGGGGGCACCGGCGCTCAGTCGACCCATCTCCCCGAGGTCCTGCCCCGCCGAGAAGGCACGGCCCGTGCCCGTGATCACCACACACGCGATGTCGGCGCGCGCCTCGGCGTCCTCGAGCGCGGCACCGGCCAGGTGATACAGCTCGTCGTTGAACGAGTTCAACGCCTCGGGACGGTTCAACGTGAGCACCCGCACGCGCGCGTCGTCGGTGACGTCCAACATGCCCATGGTTCAGAACCCCTCGAAGACGACCGCGTCGGAGCCGTCGCCGAGGAGGAGACGGTCGGGTGACTGCTTGTTGATGTGGCCGATCAGCATGTTGTAGACGCCGTAGCCGACGAGCTCGCGCAACCGCGGTTCGAAGGTCTGCACCTTCTCACGCGCGAGTCCGAGCTGTTGGTTCTCCTGTTGGCGGATGTATCCCGCGCAGTAGTTCATCGCGATGCCGACGCGCGGCTCACTCGCCGTGTTCGCACCGCCGCCGTGCCAGAGGCTTCCGTGCCAGATCAAGACCGAGCCCTTCGGCATCTCGGCCGCGATCGACTCGTACTCCGCGCCGTAGTCGGGGCTGTGGTCGCAGAGATGCGTTCCGGGGCACAAACGCGTCGCGCCGTTGGCCTCGGTGAAGTCGGTGAGGGCCCACATCGAGTTGCAAACGGTCGGCGGATGTGGCTTCGGGATCGGGATCAGTTGGTCGTCGGCGTGGATCGGTTGCGCCGACTCGCCCGGAAGGATGTCGATCGACGAAAGCGACGAGATGAGACAGCCCGGATCGAGCACACGCTCGACGACGGGCAGCACGCGGTCGTGCACGGGAACCTGTTGCCACACGTCGTCGTAGGCAAGCAGGTTGTAGACGCGCAACGTGTGGTGACCCTCGAACGAGTTCGGTGCGGGCTGCACGTCGAGAAAGCGCTCGAGCCGTGACAGCGAGTCGGTCAACGCGTCGACGAGTGTGGGCTCGATCGCGTTCTCGACGATCGTGTAGCCCTGCTCGGCGACTTCCTTCACGTGCAGGTCGACGTCGATCCCCGGCGAGTTGTCCATCCCCGTCAAACTAGTGCCCATGACTCTCTACGCCCTCGGTGACATCGAGCCCCGGATCGACCCCGACGCCTTCGTCCATCCCGACTGCACGATCATCGGGAACGTCGAGATCGGAGCCGGTTCGACGATCTGGCCGCAGGCCGTGCTGCGGGGCGACCAGAGTCGCATCGTCGTCGGGGAACGCACGAGTGTGCAGGACGGCGCGGTGTTGCATTGCACCCGCGAGCTCGAGACCGTCGTCGGCGACGACTGCACCATCGGCCACCTCGCGCATCTCGAGGGCTGCACCGTCGAGGACGGGTCGCTCATCGGTACCGGGTCGATCGTGTTGCACCGCGCGGTCGTGCGCTCGGGCGCGCTGGTGGGCGCCGGCGCGGTCGTGCCGAACGGCATGGAGGTTCCGGGCGGCGCGATGGCCCTCGGCGTACCTGCGCAGCTCCGCCTCGGCGCGGTGAAGCCCGAACAGGTGACGTTCCCGGCGCAGGAGTACGTGCGGAACTGGGGCCGCTACCGCGCCGAGCTGCGCCGCCTCGACTGACGCCCGCGTAAGACGACCGCCGTCGACCACGGGATTGACCGCGTGCGACCCGGTCGTATCCTGAAGGTCGTGACGCTGGAAGTGGACGACATTGTCTCCCGCTGTCGAGCGGCACTGGGCGAGCACTCGCCGGTGCTCGCGGTACGCGATGTGCTCGACGAGCTCGTTGCCGACCCGTCGGCACTGGAACGGGCGGTCGGACCGGTCGAGCTCGGCGGGATCACCGCGCTGCACAACTCCGACGACCTCACGATCCTGCGGGTCGCGTGGACGCCGGGGATGGTTCTGTATCCGCACGAGCACCGGATGTGGGCGGCCATCGGCATGTACGGCGGCCAGGAGGACAACGCCTTCTACCGGCGCGCGCCGCAGGGTCTCGAGCCGGCCGGCGGTCGGGAGGTTCCGGCCGGTGACGTGCTCGTGCTCGGCGACGACGTCATCCATTCCGTCGCGAACACGCACACCGACTTCGCCGTGGCACTGCACGTCTACGGCGGCGACTTCTTCAACGGCGCGCGCTCCGAGTGGGACTTCGAGACCTTCACCGAACGCCCGCGCGATCTCGATCGCACGCGCCGCCTCTTCGACGAGGCCAACGAACGCTGGCGCGCGGAGAGCTGACGGTCACGCCGCGCCGGCTGCTACACGTTGGCGCCGACGATGCGCCCGATGCCGTACGTGAGCGCCATCGACAACATCGAAAGACCGGCGACGCGCAGCGCGGCGCGACCGCGTGGTGCACCGCCGAGTTGCGCACCGAGCGCGCCCAGGCCGAGCAACGCGACGAGGGTGATCGCGACCGTGAGTCCGATACGAACGCTCTTGGCGGCCAACGTGATCGCGAGCACCGGTACGAGCGCACCGACGACGAACGAGGCCGCCGACGTGAGGCCGGCCTGCAACGGACGGGCGATCATGGTGTCGGAGATGCCCAGCTCGTCGCGGGCGTGCGCGCCCACCGCGTCGTGCGCCATGAGTTGATCTGCGACCAGGCGCGCGAGCCCCGGCTCGACCCCGCGTTCCTCGTAGATCTTGGCCAGCTCGAACAACTCGGAACGCCGGTTCTCGGCGATCGCCTCGGCCTCGACCCGGATGTCGGCCTGCTCGGCGTCGCGCTGGGAGCTGACCGAGATGTACTCGCCGACGGCCATCGACAGCGCGCCGGCGACGAGGCCCGCGAGACCGGCGGTGACGAGCACCGATCTCGAGGAGTTCGCGGCCGCGACGCCGATCAGGAGGCCAGCTGTCGAAAGGATTCCGTCGTTCGCACCGAGCACCGCGGCTCGCAGCCATCCCGCCCGATGGCTCTTGTGGTCCTCGGCGACGTGTTGGGCGACGGACACGTTTGGAACGCTACCGGCATTCGCGCGAATTCCCATTCCAGGACTAGCTTGCCCGAGCCGTCATTCGTCTTGCCGAAGCTCGTGATCCGGAGGGGAACATGCCCGAAGCCGTCATCGTCGCCACCGCCCGTACCCCGATCGGTCGTGCGAACAAGGGCTCGCTCATCGAGTGCCGCCCCGACGACCTCTCCGCGCTGATCATCGACGCCGTCCTCGCCAAGGTGCCCAGCCTGGATCCCGCGCAGGTCGAAGACGTGATCTGGGGTTGCGGCCAACCCGCGGGCGAGGCCGGCACCAACGTCGCACGCGTGGCCGGGCTCCTGGCGGGCGTCGAGGCCCCGGGCGTCACGGTCAACCGCTACTGCTCGTCGTCGCTGCAGACCATCCGCATGGCTGCGCACGCGATCAAGGCCGGCGAGGGCGACATCTTCATCGCCGGCGGAGTCGAGACGGTCAGCCGGTTCATGAACGGGATGGCCGACGGCGGCCCCGTCAACCCGAAGTTCGCCGCCGCTCGTGAGCGCACCAAGTTGCGGTCCGCGGGTGGCCAGCCCTCCTGGATCCCGGGCGGCGGTCTCGGCGACGTCTACATCGCAATGGGCGAGACCGCGGAGAACGTGGTCGAGGCCGAGGGCGTGACCCGCGAGGAGATGGACGAGTTCGCGGCGCGCTCCCAGCAGCTCGCGGTCGAGAACCAGGAGAACGGATTCTTCGAGCGGGAGATCACTCCGGTGACGCTGGCCGACGGCACCGTGGTGTCGAAGGACGACGGCCCGCGTGCGGGGACGACCGTCGAGAAGCTCGCGGCGCTGAAGCCGGTGTTCCGCCCCGACGGCAAGGTCACCGCGGGTAACGCGTGCCCGCTGAACGACGGCGCGGCGGCCGTCGTCGTCATGAGCGACGCCCGGGCGAAGGAGCTCGGCATCACGCCCCTGGCGCGCATCGTCGCCTCGGGTGTCAGCCAGCTGAACCCGGAGATCATGGGTCTCGGTCCGATCGAGGCGTCGCGCCAGGCGTTGAAGCGGGCGAACATGACGATCGACGACATCGATCTCGTCGAGATCAACGAGGCGTTCGCGGCGCAGGTCATCCCGAGCGCCAAGCACCTGGGGATCCCGACGAGCAAGCTCAACGTGCACGGCGGTGCGATCGCGCTGGGCCACCCGTTCGGCATGACCGGCGCCCGCATCATGACCACGCTCATCAACGGCCTGCAGACCGAGGACAAGCGCTTCGGCCTCGAGACGATGTGCGTCGGGGGCGGCCAGGGCATGGCCATGATCATCGAGCGCCTGTAGTCCTCTCATAGGTCACATCGAGCGGCGCCCGCTCAAGATCTGCGTTCCGTCCCGTCGAGAATTGGCGGGATGGACGCGATCAACAGCCTCATCGGCGCGACCCGCAACGCCCAGGCGACCTTCGACGCGGCCGCGCAGGAGATCGCCCGTGCGGACCTGCCGACCGCGGCGAATCCCGCTCCGACGAACCCGGTCGCACCGAATCCGACGCCCGGGGGCGACGTCGACCTCGCCGGCCAGCTCGTGACGATGACGGCCGCGGCCGACCTCCACCACGTCACGGCGGCCGCATTGCGCTCGGCCTTCAGCCTCTATCAGGACTCGCTGGAGCTGATCCGCTCCGATCGGTGACGACCCGGCCGTGAACGACTCAGCCGACTAGCCGACGGGGCGGAGGTGGCTCTCGGTGACGAGGGACTGCTGCGAGTCGAAGGGGCGGGCCGACCTCGACGCCATGATGCCGTGCGCGGCGCGCAAGGCGGCCATGCCCTCGTTGTGGCCGGTGTAGGCCGGGGGCTGCACGAGCATCCACACGATCCCCTCGGCCGCGACCTCCGACGGTTCCCAGTCGGAGTGGTCGACGTCGGGCATGTTGAACACGAACCCTTCCGACGCGACCGGCACGTCGATGCGGAACGTGTTGACGGTGATGTCGAACGGTCGCAACTGGTGCGCGGCCGACACCGTCAGATGCTCCAACGCGGCCTTCGACATGCCGTACGCCATGAGGTCGGGGATGTAGTTCAAGCCCGCGACCGACGACACGTTGACGATCGCGCCCCCACCCTGCTTCTTCATCGCCGGAACGGCGGCGCGGATTGCGATGAGCGGCGCGCGCAGGTCGACCTGCATGACGAGATCGAACCGCTTCATCTCGAGTGCGAGATCGCCGGGAAAGGTGATCGCCGCGTTGTTGACGAGCACGTCGACGCGCCCGAAATGCTCGAGTGTGGTGGCCACCATGCGTTCGACCTCGTCGTCGCGCGCGAGATTGGTCGGTACGGCCAGCGCGTCGCCGCCCGCGGCGGTGATCCGCCGGACCGTGTCGTCGATCGTGCCCGGGATCGGCAGTGGGGTCGCGTCGGTGGCGCGCGCCGCGCACGCGACCTTGCACCCGCGGTGCGCGAGGAGCTCGGCGGTCGCGGCGCCCACACCCCGCGATGCGCCCGTGACGATTGCGACTTTGCCGGTGAGGTCCATGCCGGCGACGTTAGAGCGCGGGCAGCGCCTGATGCAGGGTGAGCGAGTCGGCGTAGAGGTCGCCGTGCTCGTCGACGCGCGCGAGTACGGCGTCGGCCTCGAATGCGAGTGTGTCGGGATCATTCGCGTCGAGCGCTTCCTCGACCTCCGACCACGCGAGCGGAGTGGAGATCGTCGGCCGATCGCGCAAGCGCAGCGAGTACGCGCACACAGTCGTCTTGTGCCGGTCGTTCTGACTCCAGTCGACGAAGACCTTGCCCGGGCGCTTGGCGCGCGTCATGTCGACGAGGACGCGATCGGGGTCGCGCGACTCGAGAAGTTGACCGAGCGCGAGCGCGAACCGCTTGGTTCCGTCGTCGCTCGCGTCCGAACCGAGAACCGGCACCGACAGGTGGAGGCCCTTGCCCCCCGACGTCTTCACGACGCACTCGAGATCGAGCTGGGCCAGGGTGGCGCGCAGGTCGAGCGCGACCCGGCAGCAGTCGACGATCGTCGCCGGTTCCCCGGGGTCGAGGTCGATCACCATCGCGGTGGAATGCGCCGGATCGTCGAGGGTCCACTGGTGGGTGTGGAGCTCGAGGGCGGCCAGGTTGGCCAGCCAGACCAGGGCCGGCACGTCGTCGATGATGCAGCCCTTCGTCCCGCCGGTGGCCTCGTTGCCGGGCGCGGTGTGGACCCAGTCGGGGTGGTGCCGGGGGCAGTTCTTCTCGAAGAACCGGGGCCCGTCGGGGCCGTCGGGCGCCCGGACCAGCGTCGGCGGGCGCCCGGCGAGGTGGGGAAGGATCGCCGGTGCGATGCGGCGGTAGTAGTCGATCACGTCGGCCTTGCGGAATCCCGCAGCCGGATACAGGACCTTGTCGAGGTTCGAGACCTTCAGCTCCCGGCCGTCGATCTCGATCGCCTGGCTGCTCGCCTTCGCCGTCGCCATATCGAGAATCAACCCTATGCCCCGTGCCCGACCGGGTGTCCGCCCGACGGCACCCTGGGTAATCTCGAAGGATGCCCAGTGCCATTTGGACCGGCTCTCTCAGGAGGAGAACGTGGCACAGGCACTGGGTAGTCGGGGGCAGCACGAGCACTTTCTGACGTCCCACGCCGACAAGGCTCGGCGCAAGCGGGGGAAGCCGCTGAACGCTACGACCCTTGTAGCGAAGCGGTACCGACTCCAATCGGTCGCTACCGAGCTAGGCGCAGAGTCACCTATGCAACTCGCGGCAGTGATACGTGACCGCGCGCAGGTCGAAGCCCTGTTCGACAAGCTCTACCTCCGCATGGCTCCGGCGACGGTAATCAGTACCGCCGTAGCCCTTCGGCACTTCGGCGAGTACGCAGTCGCGCAGGGCTGGATTCAGGTCTGCTACGTCTAGCCCGAGGACTCGACGTCGAGAGCGACAAGGGTTAAGCCGGTCGTGACGTTCACCACGAGGAGGCGGAGCGCATCTGCTCTACGCGCGCTCGCGACCTCCGCTTCTGGGCGTTGCTCGCGACCTTGGAGCAGACAGGAATGCGTATCTCCGAGGCGCTTGGTTTGTGGTGGGTTGAGCTCCACCGCGACGCCGAACCGGCGTACATCGAACTGCACTCGACCAAGAACGGCAAGCCCGCGTTCATGCCGTTGACGACGTTGCTCCGTGAGGACGTGTTCACTGACGAGCACATCGCGAATCTGCAAACAGTGGGTCATCCGCTGTGGGCGAGGGACATGCGCGAGTGGGTGTTTCCGTACAAGTACTGCACCGTCGCTGACCACTTCGAGCGAGTGTGCGATATCGCTGACGTGGAATGGCACAACGGACTCCACGTCTGGCGTCAACGTTCGCGGTGCGGAAGCTGACCGGAGGCGCGCCTATCCACGTCGTCTCGCGGTGGCTCAACCACTCCAATATCTCGATTACCGACCGCCACTACTCGCACACCCACTCGCTGTCGCTCAGCGATTGGGTCGACTAGGGGCGTGAGGAATGCACTCCGTCGCGGAACCAGCGTCGGCAGTCGGCTTGTACTCGCCATCCTGGCATTTGTCCGCGAGGAAAGCCTGAAACGTGCCGATAAGAACCCAACCCAACTAAAAGGACAAGTAACCATGCGAGAGTCAATCAAGATGCGTCAGCAAGCGAGCACCACCGCAACGGAGTTGCAGTGGCGAGCTACGCGAGGTCGTCGCTTCCCGACACTGCTCCGCGTTGCAAGTGGGTTGGCGCTGCTAGCGCTGCTCGGAGCGTGCGGCAGTACCGCTACAACGCCCAAGGCGGTAGCAACGCCTAAAGCTACAAGCGCACCAACCACGGCAATGCCGAAGGCAACAACCCCGGCACCCGTCACGGTGCCTGCTCCGACAACCGCTCCGGCCCCAGCCGAGACAGCCGGACAGGCGAACGCTAAAGCGAGTGCGGCTCAGTACCTCAGCGGCGGTACGGGGTTCTCACGGCAGGGGTTGATTGAACAGCTTTCGTCCTCGTCTGGTGAGGGATACTCGCTCGCAGACGCGACCTATGGTGTCGACGCTCAACACGCCGACTGGAACGCTCAGGCGGTCTTGTCGGCCAAGGGGTACCTCGCCACACAGCCGTTCTCACGGGCGGACCTGATTCAACAACTCTCGTCTGCGTCTGGCTCGGGGTTCACGCTTGCCCAGGCGGTTTATGGCGTAACCGGCGCGGGCCTCTAAGTGAAGCGGCAACCGACGCCATAACGACGAGGTGTGCTAACCCTTCCCCTAGTGGGGGAAGGGTTAGCTACGTCCGGGCTCAGACGACCTGCTGCGGAGCTGCTGCCGTCTCCGTACGCTTGCGATGCGTGACGGGGTTACCCGCCACTTCACCGCCTACGTTCGGCTGGTAGCCCGCAAGAGCGTCCTGCGGACGTTCCGTGCCGGCACCCGGCGCTGTAGCGCCAGCGTCTTGCTGTGCGGGCACAGCCCGCGACGGTGCTGCTGTGTCCGCGCCTCTCGGTTCGGCAGGTTGCGCTACGACTAGTCGTTTGTTCGTTGCCATATTTATTCAGCTCCTAACTTTTGAGATATCAAAAGTTCCTCGGACCTGCGGTTACACCGCGGGACTGCTCTACCAAGTAAAGTGGAAAGGAGCTGAGGCTAATAGCGTTTCTCTGACGCCATTCGAAGCTAGGGCTGCCCGAACGTAGACCGCGCGCGAAAGCCAGTCGATGAACTGTCGCCGAGCCAGGAGCGGAAGCGCCGACGCAGCGAGGCGCACTAACCACCCGTGGCGTAGAGAGTTACAAGCGACTTCCCGAAGTCTGCGGCTCGCTCCTTGACTTGCGGGTACAGACCCTCGCAAACCGACGCCCCGATTATCTTCACCCCGCCAAAGTTTGGGTCGTCATTCGCTATGCACCCACCTACTGCCTGTACGCCCGCCGCTAGTGAGTCCGCCGCATCCGCCGCTGCAAACACCTCTGCATTCACGGCTCCGGCTTCCCCTTTGCGAAGCCGGTTCCCCATCGTGCGGACGTCAATGGCTCCTAACATCCACTGAGCCGAGACGTCGGACTGGTCGCCACCTGTAGGCCAGCCGTTACCAAAGTAACTGCTGGGAAGCGCCTTGAGCTTCGTAGTCAACTCGTTCTGAGGTGACCCCCGTGTAGTGGTCCGGGTGGTGTG
>JAODBI010000133.1 GCA_025463875.1 Actinomycetes bacterium | reverse complement strand
CGCGCAACGGCGCGACCCAACGCCACCACGAATCGGTTCGGGAGGTCGTTGTCGGCGTCGCCGCGTACGCCGTCGGTACCGAAGCGCAACACGCGTCAGCGCCGGAGCGCTACCGCTTCGAGTACTGCGGCGCCTTGCGCGCCTTCTTGAGGCCGTACTTGCGCCGCTCCTTCTCGCGAGCGTCACGCCGCAACAGCCCGGCCTTCTTCAAGATGCCGCGCGATTCGGGGTCGAGCGCCACCAACGCGCGTGCGATACCCAGACGGATGGCGCCGGCCTGACCGCTCACGCCGCCCCCGCCGAGTGTGGCGTCGACGTCGTACACCTCTTCGGTCTGCGTGAGCCGCAGCGGCTCCTTCGCGATGACCTGGTGGGTGAGGATCGGGAAGTACGACGCGAACTCGCGGCCGTTCACCACGATCTTGCCGGTCCCGGGACGGAGCCGGACGCGGGCGACCGCTTCCTTGCGGCGACCGGTGGTCTGGATGAGGGGTTTGCTCACGCGCGTTCCTTATTCATCTGGCTGGTGATCCGGTAGAGGGTCGTCATCCGACGCGCGCCTTGCTGCGCTCGGGCAGCGGGCGGACGGTCGGGCGCTGGGCCTGATGCGGATGGGTCGGGCCGCTGTACACCTTCAGCTTGCGCAGCATCTGGCGACCGAGCGGGCCCTTCGGCAGCATGCGGCGCACGGCGAGCTTGACGACCTTCTCCGCATCGCGACCGAGCAGGTGCTCGAGGTTCTCGCTGCGGATACCGCCCGGGTAACCGCTGTGGCGGTGGTACGTCTTCTGCAGCAGCTTGCGCTGACCGATCGCCAACTTCTGGGCGTTCACGATCACGACGTGGTCACCGCAGTCGAGATGCGGGGCCCACGTGGGCTTGTGCTTGCCGCGCAGGAGGGTGGCGATCTCGGTGGCGAGCCGACCGAGAATGGCGCCGTCGGCATCGATCACGTGCCACTCGCGCGTGATGTCGGCGGCCTTGGGGCTGAATGTGCGCACGGGAACGACCTGGTTCTGCGAGAGACAAGGCGCGCGAAGACAGCTGCGCCGAACCCGAAACATTAGCCGCCCGCCCGGGAATGCAGCAACCGGGCGGCATCCGGGCCGCCGCCGCCGCGCCCACCGCCGGTGCGCACGCAGGGCCCCCGCGTAGCCTCGGTGTCATGGCGCAGACGGCTCCGACCAGCCCCCATCAGCTTCCCGACGCCCACCGGACCGAGGCGGAGGCGGCGCTCGAGGTGCTGCTCGACAGCACCCTCGATCCGATCGTCGACATGGTGTGCACGGCGCGGGACGGGACGTACGAGGCGATGGCCCACGACGGCCGGGTCACCTTCCGCCGTACCGCCGACGGCACCTACGACCGCATCTCCGTCGAGGGCCGGGATCCGCTTGCCGACCAGTCGACTGCCAAGTTCTCGCCGCTCGCCGACGAGCGCGCCCATCCCTTTCCCCATCGTTCCGAGAACGCGTATCCCCACGCCTTCGACCAGATCGCGCAATTATTCGACGCACCGGCCGCGCCCGACCTCTGCGTACTCCATTCCGCGGCGCACAACTGGGAGGACCAGGGCGGCCATCTCGGCGAGCACGGCTCGTTGGGTCTCGTCCAGGCCCGGGCACCGTTCGTGCTCGGCGGCAAAGGCGTCCGCAAGCTCGGGATGGTGCCGCAGGCGGCGCGCATGGTCGACGTCGCGCCGACCATCTGCGCGCTCCTCGGGTGCGCGCCCGTCGATGACGGAGGCGAGCACGTGGAGGGCCGCTACCTCGCGGTCCAGGACGGCCACGCCCTCACCGATCTCCTCGAACCGAACGAACGCCCGCGCTACGTCGTCGGCTTCTTGTTCGACGGAACGAACGCGAACGTGCTCTACGACATGGCCGGGCGGGGTGAGGCACCCAACGTCGCGCGACTCATCGAGATGGGCGCCGCCCTCGGGCACGGCGCGCTTGCATCCCTCCCGACGGTCACGCTCGCGAATCACACGACGATCATCACGGGCGCGCATCCCGGACATCACGGCATCTTGAACAACGCGTGGTTCGACCGCGCCGCGGGCGAACAGGTGATCACCAACTCCTCGGCGACGTGGCCGTGGAGCATGCAGCACATGTTCCCGGGGGTCGAGACGATCCACAACGCCGTGCACCGCACGTGGCCCGACGCGTTCACCGCGTCGGTCAACGAGCCGTGCGACACGGGCGCCGACTACTCGACATTCGACTTCTTCCGGCGGGGCGAGGTGCCGCCGATCCCGAAGGACGCGTTCAGCCTCCCGCACACGACCGAACGATTCGTGCGACCGTCGAAGGACTACTCGTGGTCCTCCATTGTCGACCACATGGGTGTCGACCAGGCGCTGGGCATCGTCGGCGGCAACTACCGCGACGTGAGCTACCCCACTCCCCGATTCATGTGGTGCAACTTCACCCTCACCGACGCCGCCATGCACGAGGGCGGCCCCTACTCGGAGATGGCAGCCGCCTCCGTGCGCGACAGCGACGGCCGCATCGGCGAGATTCTCTCGGCGCTGGAACGGGCGGGCGTCCTCGACGAGTCCGCGTTCGCGCTCGTGGCCGACCACGGAATGGAGCAGAACGATCCGGCCTGTCGGGGCGACTGGGACGTGGCGCTGCGCGCCGCGGGTATCGAGGCGCGCGACGAGGCCTACGGGTTCCTCTACTTCGGGGTTCCCCGGACGTAGCACTCTTGGTCTCGCCGGGCGCGAACGCGTCGTGCGTGATTCGTCCTGAAGTTCGGGGACACCGGGAAGGGCCTCAGTAGCCGACATCCCAGAGACACAGGCCGCGTGGTGGGGCGAGCTGCCCGGCCGCGTCGCGGTCCTGGGCGCGGATGATCCCCATCATCTCGCCGGGCCGGCGCTTGCCGAGACCCACTTCGACGAGCGTGCCGACGATCGACCGGACGAGCTGCCAGCAGAACGCGTTGCCGCGGATCTCGTAGCGCAGCACGCCGTCGTCTTCGTCGACCCAGCGCGACTCGAGCACGCGCCGGTTCGTCGACGAGCCGTCGGGCCCCTTGCGACAGAACGACGCGAAGTCGTGCTCGCCGACGAAGGGATCGGCCGCGAGCCGCAACGCGCGCAGGTCGAGGCGGTCGGGCACCCACCACGTGAACCGATCGCGGAACGGGTCGGGCACCGGGCGGTTGAGGATCGTGTAGCGGTAGGTGCGCCACGTGGCGGAGTGCCGAGCGTCGAACTGCGGGTCGGCCAGCTCGGCGGAACGGATGACGACCTCCGGGCCGAGCATCGAGGTGACCGCGGCCTGGAGCCGCCACGGATCGAGGCCGGGTTCGGACGGGAAGCTCGCGACCTGCCCCCACGCGTGGACGCCCGCGTCGGTGCGGCCCGCGCACGCGAGCCGCACTTCGTGGCGGAGGACCTTGCCGATCGAGTGCGCGAGCACGCCGCCGACCGTGCGCACTCCGGGCTGTCCCGACTGGGCGGCGAAGCCACTGAAGTCGGTGCCGTCGTAGGCGACGACCATCTTCACCTGCGCCGGCCCCACGCCCGAGTTCCCCGCGTCGAAGAGCGTCACCGCGACAGTCTGCCAAGCTGTCGCCGTGCAGTACCCGTTGACCCCCGAGAAATGGCGCGAGGCGTCGGTCACCGGCCCCGAGTCGTTCATCGGCGCCGCGCTGAACGCGGGCTGGGATCCCGGGCCCGTGCCGGTCGCCACCGTGTTCACCTACGACCCGACGTTGACCTCGCACCTGCGGTCTCAACCCGAACGGTTCTCGAATGCTCCGAACCTGGCGGGCAACGGCGCGAGCTTCGCCACCGGCCCGACCGACGCGCCGATCTGGGTGTCGTGCACGGGCGTCGGTCCCGCGGCGTGCACGATGGAGCTCGAGAACCTGCGTTTCCTCGGCTGTCGCCGGTTCGTCAGCATCGGCATCGCGGGTTCGCTCGACCCGAAACTGCGCGTCGGTGATCTCGTGCTGTTGACCTCGGCCCTGCGCGACGACGGCCTCAGCCAGCACTACCTCGCTCCGGCCCGGTATTCGACGCCGTCGGCCCCGCTTACCGATCAGTTGCGCGCGGCGCTCAACGCGGCGGCGAGACGTTCGTCGAAGGCTCGACCTGGACGTCACCGACCCCGAACCGATCGACCGCGCGGGAGATCGCCGACTACCGCGCCGAGGGCATCCTCACGGTCGAGATGGAAGCCGCCGCGTTGTTCGCGGTCGGTGAGGCGCTCGACGTCGAGGTCGCGAGTGCGGTCGTCGTCAGCGACGAGGTCGCGCCCGACGGCATGCACAGCGACTACCTGCGCTCGATACCGCGACTGTTCGCACTGCTCGAGACGGTGTTGGAGATGCTCACCGCCGTCCCGCACTAACGCGGGTCAGTGGCAACGGCTCAGACGAACTCGATACGCGCCATCGGCGCGTTGTCGCCGGGACGCGGGCCGAGCTTCAGGATGCGCAGGTAGCCGCCGTTACGGTCGGCGTAGCGCGGCCCGATCTCGTCGAACAACCGGTGCGCGGCGTCCTTGTCGTGGATGCGCGACACGACCAGGCGCTGCTTGTGCACGCCGCCGTGCTTCGCGCTCGTCACGAGCTTCTCGACGTACGGCCGCAGCATCTTCGCCTTCGCCTGCGTGGTCGTGATCGCGCCTGCCTCGGACACGATGAGGTGCGACGCGAGGTTCGCGAGCATCAGCTTCTGGTGCGCCGGGCTCCCGCCGAAGCGCTTGCCCTTCTTCGGAGCAGGCATGACTTCGTGTTACTCCTTGACCCGGAGCGACAAGCCGCGCTCGTCGAGCTTCTG
>JAODBI010000119.1 GCA_025463875.1 Actinomycetes bacterium | reverse complement strand
CGTGCAGACGACCACGCGCAAGAAGCCGCCGTTCGGTATCGCGCAGATCGGCAAGTCGTTCCGCAACGAGATCACGCCCGGGAACTTCATCTTCCGCACCCGCGAGTTCGAGCAGATGGAGATGGAGTACTTCGTTCCGCCCGATCAGAGCGCGAAGTGGTTCGAGTACTGGGTGGCCGAGCGCTACCGCTGGCACATCGACCTCGGGATCCCCGAGGACGCGTTGCGCATCCGGCCGCACGAGACCGAAGAGCTCTCGCACTATTCGAGCCAGACGAGCGACCTCGAGTTCGAGTACCCGTGGGGTTGGGGCGAGCTCGAGGGCATTGCGAACCGCGGCGACTACGACCTGTCCCAGCACGCGAAGTTCTCGGGCGAGGACCTCACCTACTTCGACCAGGAGAACGACGAGCGCTACCTGCCGTACGTCATCGAGCCCGCGCTCGGCGCCGACCGGGCCACGCTCGCGTTCCTCCTCGCCGCCTACGACGAGGACGAAGCCACCTCCGGCGAAGGCAAGGTCGAGAAGCGCACGGTTCTGCGCCTCGATCCACGGCTCGCACCGATCAAGGTCGCGGTCCTGCCGCTCTCGAAGAAGGACACGCTGCTACCGCTGACGGACGAGGTCGCCGACGCGCTGCGGCCGCACTTCCAGATCGACGTCGACCTCGCCGGTGCGATCGGGCGCCGGTACCGCCGTCAGGACGAGATCGGCACGCCCCTGTGCGTCACGATCGACTTCGACACGATCGACGATCGCGCCGTCACCGTGCGCGATCGCGACACGATGGCCCAGGAACGAATTCCGCTGGACCGGCTCGTCGCCGAGCTCCGTGATCGTTTAGGTGTGATCTGCTGATGGACGACTATTACTCGCTGCTCGGTATCGACGCGGACGCGTCCGTCGACGACATACGCGGTGCGTATCGCGTCCGTAAGGACGGGCTTGACACCGCGAGCGATTCGGGCCGGGCCGACGCGGCCAAGCTCAACAAAGCGTGGAACGTGCTCTCCGACCCGTATCAGCGCGGTCGTTACGACGAGCAGCGTTCACTCGCGGTGGAAGAGGGCACCCTCGGCGCCGACGACGGTGACGGCGGCTCCGTTGCGACCTCCAACGGATCGACCTCCAACCGCGCGCCGGGCAAGGGAATGCGCTCGACCGCACGCAACTCCCGCCAGGCGCGCCAACAGTCGGCTCGCGAGCTGCGCGAAGCGCGCACCAAAGCCGCGACGTTGACGCCGCCGCCCGGCACGAAGTTCCCGGCGCCGAAGCAACGCATCATCGCGATGGTGATCGACCTGCTCGTCATCATCGTGCTCGTGAGCGGCGCGCAGATCCTGGCGGGGCACGTCGCGAAGTCGCAGAAGCCGGCAGTCGTGCATGCCATCGACAATCTGAACAACCAGATCACGCAGGCAAACAATGACAAGAGCGCGGCCGACAAGGCGGTCAGCGCCGACAAGAAGGCGAACAACCCCACCAAGCAGGCCGCTGATCAGAAGACTTCCGACGACCTGAAAGCGAAGGCCAAAGACCTCACGACCCAGCGCGACAGTCAGGTCTCGAAGCTCAACCCGTACTACCTCGGGTCGATCATCATCGCCTTCATCCTCGGTTTCTTGTATCTCGCGGTCCCGAGTGCGCTCACGGGTCGGACACTCGGAAAGCGCATCCAGCACCTCAAGGTCGTGCGCGAAGACGGCTCGCCCCTCGGCTGGCGCGGGGCCGTTACGCGGTTCGGCCTGGTCGTGCTCGTGACCTTCGTTCTCTATCTGTTGTTGCAACAGATCGCCGGAGTCGTCGTGTTGTTCGGCGTCACGATGTGGATGCGCAACGGGAACATGCAGGGGCTGCATGACCGCTTCGCCCACACGATCGTCGTTACCGACGCCGCAGACTGAAAGGTTCGTCGATGCCCGAGCAAGGTCGCGAGAAGTACGTCTACGCGTTCGAAGAAGGTGGTCGCGACCAGAAGTACCTGCTGGGCGGCAAGGGTGCGAACCTCGCCGAGATGACGAATCTCGGTCTTCCGGTTCCGCCCGGATTCACCATCAGCACCGACGCGTGCAAGGCGTACATGGATCTCGGCGACGAGCTCCCGCCCGGTCTCATCGCCGAGGTTGCCGTCGCGCGCGAGCAACTCGAGAAGAAGATGGGCAAGCTGCTCGGTGACGCCGACGACCCGCTGCTCGTGTCGGTCCGCTCGGGAGCCCCGTTCTCGATGCCGGGGATGATGGACACCGTCTTGAACCTCGGGCTCAACGACGATTCGGTGAAAGGGCTCGCGAAGCAGACTCAGAACGAACGCTTCGCGTACGACTCGTACCGCCGCTTCGTGCAGATGTTCGGCAAGATCGTGCTCGACGTCTCCGGTGAGCTCTTCGAAGAAGCGCTGCACGAGCGCATGGAATCGAAGGGCGTGACCTTCGACACCGAGCTGACGGCCGACGACCTGGCCGGCCTGGTCGACACGTTCAAGGGCATCGTGAAGCGCGAAGCGGGCGTCGACTTCCCGACCGATCCGCAGGAGCAGCTGCGCTACGCGATCGACGCGGTCTTCAAGTCGTGGAACGGCCGGCGGGCGCGCGACTACCGGCGTATGGAGAAGATCCCCGACGATCTCGGCACCGCCGTCAACGTGCAGACGATGGTGTTCGGCAACAAGGGCGACGACTCCGGCACCGGAGTCGCGTTCACGCGCAACCCGTCAACCGGCGAGCACAAGCCGTACGGCGACTTCTTGAAGAACGCGCAGGGAGAGGACGTCGTCGCCGGCATCCGCATCACCGAGCCGCTCGAGGCGATGGACAACGAATTCCCCGAGCCGCACCAGGAGCTGCTCGCGATGATGCAGCTGCTCGAGAACCACTTCCGCGACATGTGCGACATCGAGTTCACGATCGAGCAGGGCAAGCTCTACATGTTGCAGACGCGCGTCGGGAAGCGCACCGCCGCGGCCGCGTTGCGCATGGCGGTCGAGATGGTCGACGAGGGCCTCATCGACACGACCGAAGCCGTGTTGCGCGTACAGCCCGCGCAGCTCGACCAGCTGCTGCACCCGCAGTTCGACCCGAACGCGAAGTTCGAAGTGCTGGCCAAGGGCCTGAACGCGTCGCCGGGCGCGGCCGTCGGCAAGGTGTACTTCACCGCCGACGACGCCGAGGCGCGCCACGAGGCGGGGGAGCGCGTCATCCTCGTCCGGCCCGAGACCTCGCCCGACGACCTGCACGGGATGATCGCGGCCGAAGGCATTCTCACTTCCCGCGGCGGTCTCGTCTCGCACGCGGCGGTTGTGGCGCGCGGTATGGGCAAGCCCGCGATCTGTGGGGCGGAAGCGGTGAAGATCGACCTGGCGGGTCGCACGTTCGTCGCGGGCGGTGTCACGGTCCGTGAGGGCGACGTCATCTCGATCAACGGCACCAGCGGCGAGATCGTCGTCGGTGAGGTGCCGGTGATCACGCCCGAGCCCAGCGGACCGTTCGGCATCATCCTCGGTTGGGCCGACCGGTTGCGCACGATGAAGGTGCGCACGAACGCCGACCTGCCCGAGGACGCGCGCAAGGCACGCGAGTTCGGCGCCGAGGGCATCGGGCTCTGTCGCACGGAGCACATGTTCCTCGGCGATCGGCTCCCGATCGTGCAGCGCATGATCCTGGCCGACACGCCCGACGACGAAGCGAGCGCGCTCGAGGAACTCCGTGCGCAACAGGAGACCGACTTCGAGGGCATCCTCGAGGCGATGGACGGATTGCCCGTCACGGTGCGGTTGCTTGATCCGCCCCTGCATGAGTTCCTGCCCGATCACGAAGAGCTGCTCGTCAAGCAGGCCAAGGGTGTGATCACCGCCGACGAGCTGAAGCTCATGAAGGCATCGGAGTTCTGGCGGGAGTCGAACCCGATGCTCGGTACGCGCGGTTGCCGGCTCGGCATCATCAAGCCCGGCCTGTATCGCATGCAGGTGCGCGCGCTGATGCAGGCGGCGGTCACGCGCCGGCGCGCGGGGGGCAACCCGATCGTCGAGATCATGATCCCGTTGATCGTGAGCGAGCCCGAGCTCAAGCTGCTCGAGACGTGGACGCGCGAAGAGGCCGACAAGGTACTGCGAGAGGCGAACGTCGAGATCGACTACCTCGTCGGCACGATGATCGAGACGCCCCGGGCCGCGTTGGTCGCCGACGCGATCGCCGGCGTTGCCGAGTTCTTCTCCTTCGGCACGAACGACCTCACCCAGATGACGTTCGGGTTCTCCCGCGACGACATCGAGGGCCGCTTCATGAGCGAGTACCTCGAGTACAAGCTGCTGCCCGCCAACCCGTTCGAGACGCTCGACGTCGAGGGCGTCGGCCAACTCGTCCGCATGGGCGTCGAGAAGGGCCGGGCGGCGCGGCCCGGCATCAAGCTCGGCATCTGTGGTGAGCACGGCGGCGATCCCGCGTCGGTCGCGTTCTGTCACGAGGTCGGACTCGACTACGTGTCGTGTTCGCCGTACCGCGTCCCGATCGCCCGCTTGGCGGCCGCGCACGCCGCGGTGGGCACGGGTGGACCGGGCGCCTCGGCCTGACGTGGTCGGGGCGGAGGGCGAATCGAAGACGCGGCTGACCGCCGCGGAGATCACCGAGTTCCTGAACGAGGTGTTCCCCGGCGCGATGGAAAGGTTCGTGATCGAGGACGTGCAACCGATGCGCGCCCGCGTGCGCATGAAGTTCAACGACTTCCAGCTGCGCCCGGGCGGGACGATCAGCGGACCGTCGCTCATGACCCTCGCCGACACCGGACTGTGGGTCGCGCTACTCGCGATGATCGGGCGTGAACCCCTGTCGGTCACCTCGCATCTCGACATCGACTTCCTCCGCAAGCCCGCGCCGGCCGACGTCGTCGCGGAAACGGTCCTGCACAAGATCGGCAAGCGGCTCGCCGTCGGCGACGTGATCATGTATTCGGCTGGTGAGGACGTCCCGTGCGCGCGAGCATCCGTCACCTATGCCATTCCCTCCAGCCGACTCGATCCGCCGGTGGAGTAGCGGCGGCTACGCCGTCACGACCGACCGCACCCGCGTCGACCTCGCGCTCGTCCACCGGTTCATCTGCGAGGATTCGTACTGGGCGCAGGGTCGGACGCTCGCGGAACAGGGGCGCGCGAACGACCTGTCGACCTGCTTCACGGTGCTGCACGAACCGACGGACGCTCCGGTCGGGTTCGCACGGGTGCTGAGCGACGACGTCTCGTTCGGATGGGTGGCCGACGTCTTCGTGCTCGAGTCGCATCGGGGACGCGGCGTCGGCGTGTTCCTCATGCAATGCGTCGTCGAGGCGTACGACCACCTGTCGCGACTCGTGCTCGGCACGCGCGACGCGCACGGCGTGTACGCCAAGGTGGGCTTCGAGCCCCTCGGCCGGGTCGAGCGGTGGATGGAGCACTGGTACACCGCGCCGAACCCCTGAAGGGGCCTGCGAGCCCCGCCCGCACGTCGGGTGAGCGGGTACCTGTCACACGCCGTCGGTACCCTCGGTGTGTGCAGTTGGACCACGATCTCGTGCAACAGGCGCATCCGGGCGCGCCTGCGTTCGTGGGGCGGCCCGTGCAGCGCCGGGAAGACCGCGAGGCGGCGCTCGACGTCGCCCTCGCCCCGGGAGCGACGCGCCCGGTCGGCGCGGGACGGCGGGCGCGCGATGAGGATCCCGATCCCTTCCGGCTCTGTTTCGAGCGCGATCTCGACCGGGTGAAGCACTCACCCCCGTGGCGTCGGCTGGCGGGGAAGTGTCAGGTGTTCATCGCCCCCGAAGACGATCACCTCCGGACGCGGCTGACCCATGCTGTCGAGGTCGCGCAGGTCGCCACCGGCATCGCGCGCGTCACGGGTCTCTGCGTTCCGCTCACCGAGGCGATCGCCCTCGCGCACGACTGCGGTCATGGCCCGGCCGGGCACGCCTCCGAGGAGGCGTTCTCGCCGTACGTGCCGGGCGGCTACGACCACGCCGTCTACGGCGCCGACGTCACACTCGCGCCGCTGAATCTCTGCGCGGAGACGC
Source organism: Actinomycetes bacterium (assembly GCA_025463875.1). Lineage (GTDB taxonomy): Bacteria > Actinomycetota > Acidimicrobiia > IMCC26256 > PALSA-610 > PALSA-610. The sequence goes on along the minus strand of JAODBI010000119.1, from coordinate 327 downwards.
TCGACGGTGTACGCAATCACTCCTGGCGCCGGCCGGCTCCCTCCACGCCCGAGGGTGAGGTCGTGGCCTGGTCGGATCGCATCGCGTACGTGTGTCACGACTTCGAGGACGCGGTGCGCGCCGGCATCCTCACGCCGGCCGATCTCCCGGAGGAGGTCGCCGCAGTAGTCGGCCGGCGCGGTGCCCGTCAGGTCGGTGCGTTCGTCAACGCCGTGCTCGACGCCGTCGACCGGACCGGGAGAGTGGGCATGACGGAGCCCGCGGCCGGGGCGCTCGCGGCGTTCCGGGCGTTCAACTTCGACCGGATCTATCTGCGACCCGCGGCCC
>JAODBI010000097.1 GCA_025463875.1 Actinomycetes bacterium | reverse complement strand
CGCTCTTCCGATCTCGCGGGCAAGATCGTCGTGTCGATGGCGAACAATCTGGTGAAGCACGGCAACGAGTTCAACGCGGTGCTCCCGCCGCACGGATCGGTCGCCGCCGAGATCCAGGCGCTGCTCTGGCGCTCGCGCGTGTGCACGGCCTTCCATCTGGTTCCCGCGGCGGAGTTCGGCGAGCTCGATCACGAGATGTCGAGCGACGTGATCGTGCTCGGCGACGACGACGAGGCGAAGGCCACCGTCATGGAGATCACGAGCAGCATCCCGAGGCTCCGACCGCTCGACGGTGGTTCGCTGCGCAACGCGGTCGGCATGGAGACGTTCGCCGCGGTGCTGCTCACGGTCAACATCCGACACAAGATGCGGGCAAGCCTGCGGCTCACGTCTGTATAGGTGGGCAGGCCTGCATGCACGATGCCGGGCAGTAGGGTTCGCTCGTGAGCATGCGTCTTTACGACACCGCCCGGCGCGCGGTCGTACCGTTCGAACCGCCGCCCACCGTGCGCATGTACGTCTGCGGCATCACGCCGTACGACTCCACGCACCTGGGGCACGCGGCGACGTATCTCACGTACGACCTGCTCATCCGCCGGCTCGAAGAGCTCGGGCACGAGGTCCACTACGTGCGCAATGTCACCGACGTCGACGACTCGATCCTGCCCAAGGCGCGTGAGCTCGGCGTGCCCTACCTCGAGCTGGCCGAGGCGGAGATGGCGCGCTTCCACAGCGACATGGACGCGCTCGAGATGCGCGCTCCCGACGCGGAGCCGCGCGCCACGGAGTCGATCGATCTGATCATCGAGCTGGTGGGCCAGCTGCTCGAGTCGGGGAACGCCTATCTCACGCACGGCACCGCGTACTTCGACGTCTCCTCGTTTCCCCGCTATGGCGAGCTGTCGCACTACTCCGACGAGCAGATGGTGCGCCTTGCGCGGGCTCGAGGCGGCAATCCCGACGACCCGCATCGCCGCCAGCCCCTCGACTTCGTGCTCTGGCAGCCGTCGTTGCCCGACGAACCTGCGTGGCGCGCCCCGTTCGGCGTCGGGCGTCCCGGTTGGCACATCGAGTGCTCGGCGATGGCGATGCACGAGCACGGTCCGACGATCGACCTGCACGGGGGCGGGACCGATCTGATCTTCCCGCACCACGAGAGCGAGATCGCGCAGAGCGAGAGCCTCACCAACAAGCCGTTCGTGACGCACTGGCTGCATTCGGCGATGGTGAATTACGAGGGCGAGAAGATGTCGAAGTCGCTCGGTAACCTCGTGTTCGTCGACGAGCTTCTGAAGCACGCCGACCCCCGCGCCATCCGGCTCGCGCTGATGCGGCATCACTACCGCCACGGCTTCGAGTGGTACCAAACCGATCTCGAAGAAGGCACCGCGTTGTTGCACCGGCTGCTGGCCGCGGCCGCGTTGCCGACGGGTCCCGACCCGCGCGCGTACGCGCAGCGCGTGCGCGACGCGATCGACGACGATCTCGATACGCCGCGCGCCCTCGACGCGCTCGACGATCTCGCGAGCGCGATCCTTTCCGGTGGCGACGATCCCGACGCGCACACGATGTTGTGCGAGCTCGGTCGTCTGCTCGGTGTCAATCTCGAGCGACCCATCTCCACCGGTCCGGCCTGAACCCACTCGGACCGCTCTCCGGCGCGGTCCGACCGCTGAAATGAGGTCGGGACGCGATCCGGGGCGTTGGTAGCCTCGACGCGTCCCCCAACCTGGTTGCTCCGGTTGCTCTGGCGACGAACAGCCGGCCGACGATAGAGACAGCATGAGCGAGCAGATCACGGTCAAGCTCCCGGACGGATCGACCCGGGAGTACGCGTCGGGGGCGACGCCGGCCGAGGTCGCGGCCTCGATCGGCAAGGGTCTCGCCAAGGCCGCGATCGCCGCCAAGGCCGACGGCGAGTGGGTCGACCTGTCCCGACCGCTCGACCACCACGTCGCGCTGCAGATCGTCGTACCGGACTCCGACGACGGCCGCGAAGTGCTGCGGCACTCGACCGCGCACGTCATGGCGGAGGCGGTGACGCGCCTTTTCCCCGGCGCGAAGGTCGCCATCGGTCCCGCGATCGCCGACGGCTTCTACTACGACTTCGACCTCCCCGACGGTCAGACGTTCAGCGACGACGACCTCGGCCGCATCGAGGCCGAGATGCGCAAGATCGTGAAGGCCGACCAGCGGTTCGAGCGGTCCGAGCTGATGTACGACGAAGCACTCGAGCTCTTCGCCGACCAGCCGTACAAGCGCGAGATCATCGAGAAGGTGCGCGCCGGTGCGGCCGACGACGAGGACGCAGGTGAAGCGGGTGGCGACGGCGCGGGCGTGTCGGTGTACCGCAACATCATCCACGGCGGTGCCGGCGACGGTGAGGTCGCGTTCGTCGACCTGTGTCGCGGCCCGCACGTTCCGTCGACGGGCAAGCTCGGCGCGTTCAAGCTGCAGAAGGTCGCGGGTGCGTACTGGCGCGGCGACGAGAAGGGCCCGATGCTGCAGCGCATCTACGGCACGGCGTGGGAGTCGAAGACCGCGCTCGAGGAGTATCTGCACCGGCTCGAGGAAGCCGAGCGCCGCGACCACCGCAAACTCGGCGCCGAGCTCGATCTGTTCTCGTTCCCGGAGGAGATCGGATCGGGTCTCCCGGTCTTCCATCCGAAGGGCGCGCTGATTCGGCGCATCATGGAGGAGTACTCGCGGCAACGCCACGAGGACGCGGGCTATCAGTTCGTGAACTCACCGCACATCACGAAGGAGAACCTCTTCCAGACCTCGGGACACCTCGACTGGTTCGCCGACGGGATGTTCCCGCCGATGCACCTCGACGAGGGGGGCCAGGACGGCGCGGGCACCACCTACTACCTCAAGCCGATGAACTGCCCGTTCCACATCTTGATCTTCAAGAGCCGCACGCGCTCCTACCGCGAGTTGCCGCAGCGCTTCTTCGAGTTCGGGACGGTCTACCGCTACGAGAAGTCGGGCGTCGTGCACGGCCTGACGCGCGTGCGCGGTCTCACCCAGGACGACGCGCACATTTTCTGCACCAAGGAGCAGATGGCGGGCGAGCTGTCGTCGCTGCTCGACTTCGTCCTCGACGTCCTGCGCGACTACGGCCTCGACGACTTCTACCTCGAGCTGTCGACGAAGCCGCCGGGCAAGGCGGTCGGGACCGACGAGGAGTGGGAGGAGGCCACCGAGGCCTTGCGCGCCGCGGCCCAGGACAAAGGGCTCGCGCTCGTGCTCGACGAAGGTGGCGGCGCGTTCTACGGACCCAAGATCAGCGTGCAGGCCAAGGACGCGATCGGGCGCACGTGGCAGATGTCGACAATCCAGCTCGACTTCCAGATGCCGCAACGTTTCGACATGCAGTACGTCGGTGCCGACAACGAACGCCACCAGCCGGTGATGATCCACCGCGCCCTGTTCGGTTCGGTCGAGCGCTTCTTCGCAGTGCTCGTCGAACACTACGCGGGCGCGTTCCCGGCGTGGCTCGCGCCGGTGCAGGTGACGGTGCTGCCGGTGAGCGACCGCCACGACGCGTACGGCTTCCGGATCGTCGACCGGCTGAAGGCCGAGGGCTTTCGCGCCGAGATGGTCGACGGCTCCTCCGGTCAACTCGGGTCGCGCATCCGCCGGGCCAAGACCGAGAAGGTGCCTTACATCCTCGTGGTGGGCGACGACGACGTCGAGAGCGGAACGGTCGGCGTGAACCAGCGGGGGAGTGAGCAGCCCGAGCGGGGTGTGACGGTCGACGCGTTCGTCGCGCGACTCGCGGCCGTTGTCATCGAGCACCGGTAAGGACCGGAAAGGGTCGTGAGTCTCGAGCGATTGTGGGCCGACTGGCGCTCGACGTACGTCTCGAGCGCCGACGCGGAGCGCGACAAGACCGGTTGCGTCATCTGCAACCTCGTCGAGGCAACCGACGACGCGGAAGCGCTCGTGCTCGAGCGCACTCCCGAGACCATCACGGTCATGAACCTGTATCCGTACGGTTCGGGCCACCTCATGGTCGCGCCCGTGCAGCATGCGGCCGCCTTCGATGATCTCGACGACGACCTGAACGTCGCCATCGCCCGGGCCCAGCTGCGGGCGCTGCGAGCGATCCGGGCCGCGTATCACCCGGACGGCGCGAACGTCGGCGCGAACCTGGGAAAGGCCGCGGGCGCGGGGGTGCCGGGCCACCTGCACGTGCACGTCCTGCCCCGCTGGAACGGCGACACCAACTTCATGACGGCGATCGGCGAGGTCCGCGTATTGCCGGAGGCGCTGCGGACCGGCTACGAGAAGCTGAAAGCCGCGTGGCCCGGGTAGCGTCCGCGTGGTGACCCGCGACGATCAATTTCCGGGCGATGAGGAATTCCCGGGCGACGACGACTTCGACGACAGGAACGGCGGTTCGGCCGGCGACGAGCTACCGGAAGACCTCGACGTCACCGCGTACGTCGGCCCGTACGTGTTCCCCGACATCAAGCGCCGGCGCATCGCGGGGACCATCTACCTGGTGCTCGGTGCCTTCGTCGTGTGGGCCGCGCTCGCCACCGACAACCACGGGCTTCTCTTCGGGGCGATCCTGCTCGCCGCGATCGCTGCGTACCACTTCATCGCGGGTTGGTCGCTGAACATCGACCAGACCGAAGCGCTCGCGGTCGCGAGTCGCACGGTCGGTTTCCCGGTCGGGCACGCGTCGGCGCAGCTCGCGTGGCGCGGGCTGCGGTCGCGGCCCGCGTGGCGGATCCTCGTGTACAGCGCCGACGAACCGCCCAGCGTGCGCGGTCTCGTCGAGCTCGACGCGGTCGACGGAACGGTGCTCGGCGAGTACACCGAGAGCAACCCCGAAGACTGGGGACAGTACAAATAGCCTGTAACCGAGATCGCGGGCGCACCGGTCGGTCGAGCGCTCGGCGCGGCTCGACTACGAGGCTCCGGCGAGCTGATCGGTCCCGCAGTACCTGCACTTGCTCGCGGCGCGGGGCAGATCGTCCGAGAGACAGGCCGGACACGTCTTGACGGGTCCGGGTTCGCCGAACACGGTCTCGCCGCGACGGGCCATGATCGACTTGTAGGGCAAGACGATGAAGAAGTACAGGACGAGCATGAACACGATGAAGTAGATCGCCGCCGAGATCAACGTTCCGATGTCGAGAAAGGTCTTGGCGTTGCCCTTGTCGCCGAGCTGAATCCCGAGGCCGATGCCGCCGCTGCCTTGGAACCGGTTGAGGATCGGATTGATGATCGCGTCGGTGAACGCCTTGATCAGCGTACTGAACGCAAGCGCGACCATCAGCCCTACCGCGATGACGACCACATCCCCGCGCATCAGGAAGTTCTTGAAACCGGTGATCATGCTCATCCCCCTGCGTTCGCTCGTCACCGATCGGGCCGTAGCCCGCATCATGACGGTTTCCGGACGCCAATACGAGCATTGGCGGCGAAGGGCGAGCAGATCGCGTGAGCTCACTTGTGCGCGTGCCACCGCGCTGGCGACGAGCAAGTCGTGTTGCTCCGCCAGGTCCGGGACGCGTTCGTCGCGCGAGAGGCGTGAGTCGTAGGCCTCAGGCGCGGACGGGTTCCCTCCGTCCCCCGACGACCTTGTCGACGAGGTGCGCGGGAACCGGGTCGTAGTGCGAGTGCGAGATCGAGAAGCGGCCCCGACCGCCGGTCATCGAGCGCAGGTCGATGGCGTAGCGCAGCACTTCCGACGTCGGTACGTGCGCGACGATCTCGACCTCGCCGCCGCCGAGCGACGCGGAGCCCTGGATCCGGCCCCGCTTGCCGTTGAGGTCGCCCATGATGTCGCCCTGGCTCGTCTCCGGTACCACGACGACGAGCTCGCTTATCGGTTCGAGGAGCACCGGGCCGGCCTTCGCGAGCGCGTCGCGCAGTCCCATCGCGGCCGCGGTCTTGAACGCCATCTCGGAGCTGTCGACCGGGTGGTGCTTCCCGTCGTAACAGGTGACCCTGACGTCGACGACGGGGAAGCCCAGCGCGCCGCCGTGCTCCTCGGTGTCGACCACACCCTTCTCGACCGCCGGGATGAAGTTGCGCGGGATCACGCCACCGACGATCGCGTCGACGAACTCGTTGCCGCTACCGCGTTCCTTCGGCTCGACGCGCAACGACGCCACCGCGAACTGACCGTGCCCGCCGCTCTGCTTCTTGAGCCGGCCGTCGGCCTCGGCGTTCCCGCCGATCGTCTCGCGGTACGCGACGTGGACTTCGTCGGTCTCGACCTCGACGCCGAACTTGCGCGCCAACTTCTCGGTCGCGATCGAGAGGTGGGTCTCACCCATGCCGCGCAACACCGTCTGGTGCGTCTCGGCGTTGCGTTCGATGCGCAGTACCGGGTCCTCTTCCTGCAACCGGTGGAGCGCGTTGGCGAGCTTGTCCTCGTCGCCCTTGCTCTTGGCGTGGATCGCGACCGCGAGCAGGGGTTCGGGCGCGGCCAATACTTCGATCTCGACGGTCGTTCCCTTCGCGGCGAGCACGTCGCCGGTCGAGGTGTGCGCGAGCTTGGCGACGGCCGCGATGTCGCCCGCCGCGACCTCGTCGACGGCATCTTGCTCCTTGCCGCGCATCGAGAACAGTTGGTGCATGCGCTCGTCGGCCTTGGATCGCGTGTTGGTGAGTACGTCGTCGTGCTTGACCGTTCCCTGCAGCACCTTGAACAGATTGACGTGCCCCACGTACGGATCGACGATCGTCTTGAACACGAGTGCGCCGGGCTGTCCGCCGTCGAGCGCGGGCGCGGGGGCCTCTTCGACGAGGAACCGCGCGAGCAGGTCGATCCCGATCAGCTTCGTCGCGCTTCCGCACAGCACCGGGAAGACCGACCCCGACGCGACGCCGGCCGCGAGCGCGCGGGCCAGCTCCGCGATGTCGATCGGTTCGTCACCGAGATAGCGCTCCATCAGGTCGTCGTCACCGACGACGATGCCTTCGACGAGCGCGTCGTGCACCGCGTGTTCCTCGATCTCCATCTCGTCGGGTACCGCACCCTCGGTACCTTTGGGTGCGCCGCCCGAGTACGTGAGGGCGACGTCGTTCAGGAGATCGACAACACCCGCGAGATTCGCCTCCTCGCCGACGGGCAGCTGCAACGGCGCGACCCCGGCGCCGAACTTGGCCTTGAGCTCGTCGAGCGTGCGCGAGAACGAGGCGCGCTCGCGGTCGAGCTTGTTGACGAAGATCGCCCGCGGCAGGTTGCGCTGTTCGGCGAGCTTCCATGCGATCTCGGTCTGCACCTCGACGCCTTCGACCGCCGACACGACGAAGAGCGCAAGGTCGGCCGCCTGGATCGCGGCGGCGACGTCTCCCACGAAGTCGGCGTAGCCGGGCGCGTCGATCACGTTGACCTTGTGGTCTTCGATCTCGAAGGGCGCGAGCGCGAGCGAG
>JAODBI010000071.1 GCA_025463875.1 Actinomycetes bacterium | reverse complement strand
CTCACCGCGCTGGCACCGCGCGGTGAGCGCATGCGGAGGGCGATCGTCTGGCTCACGGCCGTCGCAATCACGGGAAGCTATTGGTACTTCCGCAATCTGATCGCGGTCGGGAATCCACTTCCATCGCAGCGAGTTAGCCTGGGTCCGCTGCGGCTGCCTTTCGTCCCGATTCAGACTTCCGCCGTCATCCACTACGTGTTCGATGGCAGCGCATGGCGACAGTACCTCCTCCCCGGGCTGCGGGACTCGTTTGGACCTGTCTGGTGGGGCCTGCTCGTAATCGCCGGCACGGGCTTCATACTTGGAGTGCTGCGCGGGCCTGATCGAGTCGCACGGATGGTGTCGCTCGTCGCTGTCGCGATCTTCATCGCGTTCCTCTTCAGCCCGCAGGTATTGACTTTCGCTGGGGGACCGCCGATCTTCTTCGGGATCAACGTCCGTTACGTTGCCTCGGCGTTGATCCTCGGTGGTATATGCCTCGCCATCGCTTCGACCACCTTTGGCCGGCGCTCGGTGTTCGCGTTGAGCGGAACGTACCTGTCGATACTCGTCGCAACGCAGTTCGACCGGAGTATCTGGCGCGGCGGCGCGGCCCCATTGGCTCGGCCGATTGAAGACAGCGTGCCACGGTGGTGGGGTGTGATGATCGGCATCGCAGTGTGCGTGACCGCGGTGGCCGTACTGATCGGACCGTTCGCACATTCGGACCATACGCCCCGCCGATACCGCGGGCTCTTGATACTGGGCGTTGTTGCGACGTTGATCGCGGGATATGCGGGCGACACGTACTATATGGACCACCGCTACGCGGATGCGTCCCTGATACCTCGGATCTACCTTTGGGCACGCGACGTACGCGGGGCTCGGATTGCCGTCGTCGGCACGAATATTCAATACCCCCTATTCGGCAAGGACTCCTCAAACTACGTGCAGTACCTCGCGGCGAGGCACGCTGACAAGACCTCGTCTCGGATCTCCGGATGCGTGGCCTGGAAACGCGCCATCAACTCGGGCAGGTACGGCTACGTGTTAGCCACCTCGCCCGGTCCAATAGTCCCGCCACAAGGTCCTCCCGAACTCGCGTGGACGCGTTCAGATCCTGCAGCCCAACTGCTTCTATCGGAGCCCGCGTCCTGGGTCGGAGTGCAATCGCAGAGCGTCGCCACGGCTTGGCTTTTCCGAATCGTTGGTTCGATGAAGGCGCCGATATGCATGAAGGCCGCTAAGGCATCGCGGCGTCCGGCGCCTCCGTAGTCATCCGACGTGCAGGGCATCGCCGGCGCTCCCGGCACGACAATATTGCGCCCGTGCGCTTCGCTTTCAGGGCTCTACGCGATGAAGCGTGGTTGGCGGCCTCGCACTCTTGCGTTGGGGGCCTTTGCCAGTGGCCGCCGCAGTGCAACAGGAGTCGTGGCCGGTAGTTGTTAAGTTGCGGAAGCCGTGGCCGACGCGCTTGACCTTCTTGATCAACAAGTTGATCCCTTCGGTCGGCCCGTTCGACCGGCCGTCGTGTGGAACGCGAAGACCTCGGCTTCCCAGGCCCGGTTCGTGCGCGCGAGCCGTCGGCACTCGCGCACGCCGCTCCGGTCGCAGTGATCGTAGAACCGTCGCAGCCGGTGATGCCCACCGCGGAGCGTGCGTGCGGTGTAGACGTCGCGTTCGACCGGCACCTCCGCCATCCGACGCGCGCTCGCGTGCACGATCCGGCGAGACGGTCCTTCGGTTCGCCTTCGGTTGCCCACCCAGCGACGCCCACTAAATGAAATAGCTCCACGCGCGCGTCGCGAGGCGAAGCCGAGCGGCGCACGCCTCCATCGTGGTGCAGGTCGAGCGAAGCGAGACCAACACGGGTGGGTCTGGTCTCAGGCAAGGTCCGCCGACGATGGCGCGCTCGTTCACGTCGAAAGAGTTCCGTGAACGGGGACGCTCGCCCTCCGCCCCTTACCACGCCTGACTCCCCGTCAAGGGTGCGCTCGCTGCGCTCACCTCGTCGGCTTCGCCTCCTAGGCGGTCGAGCGGCTTGCTGCCCCTTTCTGGGGCGACGAGGAACTCGTCTTCACCACCCCCATCGGTACGCCGATCGATCCTGCCAATCTCGGCAAGCATCTTGCTGCTTTGGCGAAGTCGGCCGGACTCGGCCATCGAAACCCGCACCAGCTTCGCCACTCGGCCGCGACGATCATGCTCGCCCAAGGCATTCCGCTGCACGAGGTGTCGAAGATCCTGGGCCATTCGTCCATCAGCGTCACGAGCGACGTCTACGGCCACCTCGTCTCGGACCGGCGCAAGGCTGCCGCTACGGCGATCGGCGAGGCTCTATGGGGAGCGTCCTGATCATGCGCGACAGCGACGAACCGGAGAGATAGTCCGTCAGCTTGTCCGTCACGACGTCGGCGCCCGGCAACGTGACGGCGAAGCAACCGGCTCTGACCTGCACCAACTCAGCGCGCTCGGAGGGAGTCGAACCCCCAACCTTCTGATCCGTAGTCAGATGCTCTATCCATTGAGCTACGAGCGCCAGGTTCCGGCTTTTAGGCCGCAACCACCTTACCCAGCCGCCGGACCCCAGCGCCGAGCGAACTTCCGCGGCGATCAGGTCGTGGTGTTCGACGGGATGTCGTAGGTCACGGTCTGGGCCGCCGAACCTGGGATGTGGGCGATGATCGTGACGCGGCTGTAGTTCAGCGAGAGCGACTCGGATGGGATGTCGCCTCCCGACGACATCGAGAAGCCGGTGATGAACGCGTCCCTCAGGTCGAACTCGAGGTAGTCGAACGCGACACCACTGGCGTTCACGTCGGTGAAGTAGATGGTCGCCCGCAGCACACGCGCCGCCCGGAACGACCTGTTGAGCAGCGGAACCGTGTACTTATCGGTCTGCTTGGTCATCGTGATGTCGGAGAGATTCGGCCGGCCCGGCGTTCCCCCGGCCGGCGGCGGTGGCGCAATGCCAACACCGAACTGGAACGAAGTCATCGTGACGTGGTTCGTGTGCACCGCGGACGGCGACCCGGTGACGAAGTCGTACTGCAGGTGAATGCCCTTCGCGGTGCTCGCCGCGAGGATCAAGTCGCCGAGGGTCAACTTCTTCGGAGCGGGAGCCGGGGCGGCCGGCGCGCCGGCGGGGCGCGCGACCGGGCCCGAACCGCCATGCGTGGAGATCACGTATCCGACGATGAGCGCGAGTGCGAGCAGCGGCGCGAGAAACGCGCGCCCCAACCGGCGCCGAAAAACGAGTTCCATTCATGCCCCCCGGAGAAAAGATCGAAACGAGTGCGGAGATCATCGCATGCGTGACGCGCGACCAGATGCCTGGCCGGATCAGGTGTCAGCGCAATGGCACCGTGCGTTACCCGACCCAGTACCTAATAGTCGTCGTCCTCGTCGTCGTCTTCTTCGTCTGCGTCTTCGTCGTCATCGTCGTCGTCCGCGTCGACCAGGTAGCTGTACGCCTTCGCCAGCGCGAGCACCTCCTGCGCGTCGGCGCTGACCGTGTGGTACGCGATCCGTTCGAACAACGCGGCACGCACTTCGTCGGCAGTGGCCATCGGGTTCCTCCTCGCCGGGGCCGAGGAGCCGACGATAGATGCGCCAACCCCGCCGGCCGTGCCACACCGACCCTGCACGTCGGCCATCGACGTCGGCCATCCACCTCGCCACGCCGTACCGCCGGTGCGAAAAGCGGCACCGGCACGCGGCAATTACTCCAGGATCGCCCCCAGACGCCGATCCCCAGGTGTGGTCTCCGACGAGAGCTCTGACGTAATGACCCAATCGGGGCAAAACATCGAGCTGGGCAGCTCCGACGCGCAAGAGATCGAGACGCGGCTGCAACAGATCCTCGAGTCGATGCGGGTCCGGCCCGAGCGGGCCGCCGACGACACCGAAGACGACGCCGCGCCCGCGACCAACGGCACGCAGCGGGACAACGACGAGCACGCCGGGTTCGGCAACGTGATCGAGATCTCGCCGGCCGCGCGGACCGCCCAGCCGTCGAAGTCCCCGGGCGCCGCGCCGTCCGCCGCGACAGCCACCTCGGCGGAGTCGTTCCCGCCGTTCATGCGGCTCCCGTCGCAGACGCATTCGGTGACGCGGCTCGGTCAGGGCATGGTCGAGCGCGGGCTCATCACCCAGGACGACCTCGACCGCGCGCTCGACCACCAGCGCATCACTCGCAAGCGGCTCGGCGAAGCGCTCATCGACATCGGCGCGGTCACCAGCTTCCAGCTCTCTCAGGCGTTGGCCGACCACCTCGGCGTCCCCTTCGTCGACCTCGAGAACCATCCGCCCGATGTACTCCTCGCGGGAATGATCCCCGAGGAGGTCGCGCGCCGCTACCTCGCCCTCCCGGTCGAACGTTGGAGCGGCCAGGTCGTGGTCGCGATGGCCAACCCGAACGACGTCTTCGCGCTCGACGACCTGCGCGTCCTGACCGGCCAGTCGATCCTCGCCGCGCTCGCCGACAGTGGGCACCTCCTTGCCGCGATCGACCGCGCGTACTCGGGCTCCGAGCTGATCGAAGCGAGCCTCGACGACGCGGCCGACGACTACGACGTCGTCGCCGAGATCGGCGGCGCGCTCGTCGACGACGGCCCGGTCGTCAAGCTGGTGAACGCGCTGCTCGAGAAGGCCGTGTCCGACCGCGCTTCCGACCTCCACATCGAGCCCGCGACGAAGAACGTCATGATCCGGATGCGCATCGACGGCATCCTGCACGACACGTCGGAAGCGCCGATCAACGTGTTGCGCCCGATGGTCAGCCGCTTGAAGGTCATGGGCAGCCTCGACATCGCGCAGACTCGTCTCCCCCAGGACGGTCGCTTCTCGATGAGCGTGCAGGGCCGGCCGGTCGACGTACGCATCGCGACCGTTCCGACCGCAGCAGGTGAATCGGTCGTCCTGCGTCTACTCGACCCCGTGCGCGGCGCGATGGACCTGTCGAGC
>JAODBI010000053.1 GCA_025463875.1 Actinomycetes bacterium | reverse complement strand
AGCCAGCCAACGAAGTCCAACACGACCGCGTTGCGCCACATCCAAGTGGGAAAGCGTTCGAAGCCGCGCAAGGCCTCCTCGGCGGTTGCGTCGTCGCTACGGGCTCGGACATAGCGGTTCACCCGATAGGCATCGGGCCAGTCCGCCTCCGTCGCGACCGCGCAGAAGCCCTTGTCCTCGATGAGCCAGCGCGTCATACGCGCCCGCGTCTCGTAAAACTCGTGCGTACCGTGGGACGCCTCCCCGAGCAGCACAAAATGGGAATCACCCACCAGATCGAGCAGCGCGTGGCGGTCCCGCTCACCCTCATCCAGCGCGGCGAGCGCCGACCGGACGATGGACACCTCCGCCGCGCCCTTCCCGACGGCCCGCGTCGGCCGCGAAGACCAGGCGGCCCGCAGCAGATCGCGCACCTCGTCGTCGGTGGTCTGGGTGAAGTCCCAGTAGTGCTGGCCCACCGCGAAGAACGGTGACGGTGTCGTCGCGCACACCACCTCGTCGACCTCGGCGGCGAGCTCCTGACAGGTCGACTCGGGTGCAGCCGGCACAGCAACCACGATTCGCGCCGGCCCCACCCGCCGCAGCGCGAGGATCGCGGCGAGCATGCTCGACCCGGTGGCCAGACCGTCGTCGACCAAGATCACCGTCTTACCGGTGAGGTCCGGCGGGGGGCGATCTTCCCGGTAGGCGTGTTCGCGTCGCTCGAGCTCATCACCTTCTTGGCGGGCAACCTGCTCGATGACCCCTGGCGGGATGTTCATGCCGCGCACGACGTCGTCGTTGAGGACGACCACACCGCCACTCGCGATCGCCCCCATCGCGAGTTCCTCGTGACCAGGGACGCCGAGCTTGCGAACGATGAATACGTCCAGCAGTAGACGCGAGGCCGTGGCCACCTCGTAGCCCACGGGTACTCCGCCGCGGGGTAACGCCAACACGATCACGTCGTCGCGACCCTCGTAGTGGCGGAGCAGACCCGCGAGCGATCGACCGGCATCTCTTCGATCACGAAAGACGCGCTCCGACATACATTTTGATCATCGACCCCTCAGCGCGCCCCCGGGATCACGCGAACGCGTGGTCCGCGGCTGCTCGCGAGAACACGACTCGCGCGAGTGGGCCCGAAAACCACGCGATCAGGGAGTGTGCCGACGATGCACGCGGCGCACATTGGGTAGAAGCGGCGACTGTTCCCTGCGACGCGACGACGTCAGGACGCAGAACCTCGCCAGGTGAGGTGGTGCAATGTGACGTCCAAGCCGGCCCGGATCACTGGCGTGAGTGTCATTCACGACACCTTGTCCATCCCGGCTGCAGGGGTGGTGCTCAACGCTGACATCGCCGTTCCCGAGTCAGCGCGCGGCGTTGTGTTGTTCGCGCACGGAAGCGGAAGCAGTCGTCACAGCGTCCGCAATCGGTCTGTAGCCGGCGAGTTGCAACGCGCCGGTCTCGCCACCGTGCTCGCTGACCTGCTGACTCCAGACGAAGAACGCGTCGACGCACGAACGGGCCGGCTTCGCTTTGACATCGGCCTCCTTGCGACGCGTGTCATCGCCCTGACCGACGGGGTCGCCCACCGCGACGAAACCGCTCGACTGCCTACTGGGCTCTTCGGCGCGAGTACGGGAGCGGCGGCGGCGCTCGTCGCCGCCGCGGAACGACCTGGCATCATCGCCGCGGTTGTCTCTCGCGGCGGTCGGCCGGACCTCGCGGGCGAGTACCTCCGCATGGTGCGCCAGCCGACGTTGCTGATCGTCGGCGGGTTGGACGACATCGTCATCGACCTCAACCGCCAAGCGATGAATCAGCTCGCCGGCGAGACCCGCCTCGAGATCGTTCCCGGCGCGACGCATCTCTTCGAAGAACCCGGCACGCTCCGCCAGGTCGCAAACCTGGCACGCGACTGGTTCATCCGCCATCTCGGGCGCGTGCCGCCCGACAAGTTGGCTTGAGTGCGCCTCGGTGCGGTGACCTTGCGCCTCGCCCTAGGCGACCCGATGCGCGCCCTCGCGGCAGTGCGAGTTGGTGTTTGCCGTGGTCGGTGGGCATGACGGCGGCCGGGCCGGAGCGGCTTGACGAGACGACGGATCTTTTTGGCGCGTTTCCACGCTTGAGTCTCGAGCAGATCCAGAAGCTCGAGGCATACGGCGGGCGGCGACGAACGCATACCGGCGAGGTGCTCTTTCACGCCGGAGACATACCTTCCGAGTTTTTGGTCATCCTCGACGGGAAGGTGGCGATCGTGGAGCGATACGGGAACGAGGAGCGCGTCATCGGCGTTCACGGCCCCGGCCGCTTCTTCGGAGAGCTGAATCTGTACACGGGCCAGCCGGTGTTCGTGACTGCGGTCGTGCGCGAAGCAGGCGAGATCCTGGCTGTGCCGCTCGATCGCCTGCGCGAGCTGCTCAGCCGCGACGTCGCGCTTGGTGACTTGATCATGCGGGCGTACCTGCTGCGCCGCTCTCTGCTGATCGAACTCGAAGTTGGATTGAGGATCGTCGGCTCTCGGTTCTCATCGGACACCCGCCGCCTGCGCGAGTTCGTCGCACGCAATCGGCTGCCACACGGGTTTATTGACGTCGAAACCGACAAGGCGGCGGACGCGCTGTTACGCCGGCTGGGCATCGCCCCCGAGGAGACGCCGATCGTGCTCTGGCGTGAGCAGGTGCTGCGAAATCCGACCAACGTAGAGCTCGCAAATCTGCTGGGCCTTCGCCACCCGACCTCAGACACCGACGTTTGGGATCTCGTGATCGTCGGGGCCGGTCCGGCGGGCCTGGCGGCTGCGGTGTACGGCGCATCCGAGGGGCTCACCACTGCCGTGTTCGATGCCGTCGCGACCGGAGGTCAGGCAGCTACCTCCCCGCGAATCGAGAACTATCTCGGCTTCCCCGCGGGCATATCAGGAACGGAGCTGACGGAACGCGCCGTCGTCCAAGCCCACAAGTTCGGCGCGCAGATCAGCGTTCCCGCCGAGGTGGTCGCGCTCGAGGAACGTGATGGGCGCTACGCGGTCCACCTCGATGACGGCTCAGCCATTGCGAGTCTTTCGATATTGATCTCGACAGGCGCTCGCTATCGCAAGCTGTCGGTGCCTCGACTCGAGGAGTTCGAAGGTGTGAGCGTCTACTACGCGGCCACGTCGGTGGAGGCGCGAGCTTGCTCGGGCGGCCCCGCGATCGTCGTCGGAGGGGGGAACTCGGCTGGTCAAGCGGCTCTCTTCCTCGCCGAGCACGCGACAAAGGTCCACCTGGTGATCCGAAGCGACAATCCGTACGAAGACATGTCTCGCTACCTGGTCGACGAACTCCAACGCGATCCACGCGTCGACATCGTCCTCCACTCCGAGGTCCGCGAGCTCATCGGTGACGATGCGCTTCAAGCGGCCGTGTTAGAGGACCACAACACAGGAGAGCGCCGCACGCTCGAAGCAAGAGCCCTGTACGTGTTCATCGGCGCCGAGCCCCACGTGAGCTGGCTCAGAGGCTTAGTGGCGCTCGATGAGCACGGATTCATCATTACCGGTCCGGACTCGATCGACAGCACCGTCAATCGTCTTGCGTGGTACCTCAGTCGTTCTCCTCTCCCGCTGGAGACGAGTCGGCCTGGCGTCTTCGCGGCGGGCGACGTCCGGAGCGGATCCATCAAGCGTGTCGCAGCAGCCGTCGGCGAAGGCTCGATGACGGTGCGGCTGGTGCACGCACATTTCGAGACGATCGGGGCTTCCGCTGCTCGATAACGAGATGCAAGCCATGGACTACGTACGTTGCCTGTCACATCGTCAGATGCCAATCTCGGCAAGCCGGGCGGGCGCGTCGCGTAGGTCGGGGGT
>JAODBI010000050.1 GCA_025463875.1 Actinomycetes bacterium | reverse complement strand
TGCTCGTGCTGATCTCGAACCTGCTCACCATGTCGCGCATGGAAGCCGGCGAGTTCGAACCGAAGCTCGGACCCGTGGATCTTCCGGCGCTCGTACGGCGCGTCGGTGACGCGGTCAGGCCCGCGCTCGTGAAGGGCTCCCTGCAACTCAGTGTGAGTCTCGAGCCCGGCATCCAGCTGATCGCCGACGAGAGCCAGATCGAACGTGCGGTGCACAACCTGGTATCGAACTCCGTGAAGTTCACACCGCCCGGTGGACAGATCGATGTGTTCGCGGGATCCGAGCGTTGCGACATGCGCGCGGACGTCGTGATCGAGGTGCGCGATTCCGGAATCGGTATCGCGGTCGAGGAGCAGGACGAGCTGTTCACCCGGTTCTTCAGCGCGAAGGGCCCGCGGTGCCGGGAAACGCTCGGCGCGGGGCTCGGGCTGTACATCGTCAAGCAGATCGTCGACGGTCACGATGGGAGCATTCGGGTGGAGTCGCAACCGGGTCACGGCAGCACGTTCACGATGAGGTTGCCGGTTCGCAGCGGCGAGACGCGGCGCCGGGCGTCGGACCGGGTTGTGGACGCGACGAACGACTATCCCGTGACTCCGTGATGAACGGACCCGAAGGAGCGAGCCGAACATGAGTTTGATCTGCATCGTCGACGACGACCCCGACGTGCGCGAGTTGGTCGAGTACAAGCTCGTCCAGAACGGCCACGAGGTCCTCAGCGCCACGAACGGCCAGGACGCGCTCCGACTCGTGCCGGACACGAAGCCGGCGCTGCTGCTCCTCGACGTCATGATGCCGGGCCTCTCGGGCTTCGACGTGCTGTCGCAGCTGCGAGCGGACCCCGCGACGACGCATCTGCCCATCATCATGCTCACGGCCAAGGCGCAGGACGCCGACGCCGAGCGCGGCTTCGCGCTCGGGGCGAGCGACTACATGGTGAAGCCCTTCAGCCCGCGCGAGCTGTTGAATCGGATCAACGCGCAGCTGATGCTCGTCGGATAGCCCGGTCACGCCGGTCGGAGAGGGATGTAGCGTTGGCCCGTACGTCTGCTGTCGAGACGCGGGACAGGTATCGCGATGACGACGGAAGTTCCCAGGGTCGGCGCCGACGCGAACGTCGACGAGGTCGAAGCCGCGTTGCGCGCATCCGGGTGTGTGGTCGTCGAGCGCCTGGTCGACGACGACACGATGGATCGCATCGAGCGCGATCTCGAACCGTTCCTGGATGCCACGCCCGCGGGCGGTGACGAGTTCACCGGCTTCAACACGCGCCGCACCGGTTCGTTGCTGGCGCGCTCGCGCGATTTCGGCTTTCTCGCCGCGCACCCCACGGTGCTCGGCGCGCTCGACCGTGTGCTCGGCGATCACGCGACGAGCTACCAGCTGCATCTCACCCAGGTCATCGAGATCGGGCCGGGCGAGCCGTCGCAGTACGTCCATCGCGACCAATGGGCCTTCGACTTCTTCCCGTTCCCCGCGGGCTTCGAGGTCGAGTGCCACACGATGTGGGCCATGAACGACTTCACCGAGGAGAACGGCGCGACGCGCGTCATTCCCGGGAGTCACTGTTGGGAGGACAAGCTGCGCCCGACGGTCGACCAGACCGTTCCGGCCGAGATGCCGAAGGGTTCGGTGCTGTTCTATCTCGGGTCGCTCTACCACGGCGGCGGCGCGAATCGTTCGACGAGCGCGCGCCGCGGCGTGAACGTCGGATACACGTTGTCGTGGCTCCGCCAAGAGGAGAACCAGTATCTGGCGTGCCCGCCCGAGGTGGCCCGCGAGTTGCCCGAGGATCTGGCTCGTCTCGCCGGCTACCGCCGCGGCGCGTACGCGCTGGGGTACTACGGCGACCTGCGCGACCCGTACGACGCCGTGCGCGGTCAGCACGCCGACGGTCCGCCGAGCTTCTCGACGGCGCCCTGACCCGACCGGCCGACCCGGCGCGCGCCGGAGTTCTGTCGGACAAGTTGGAACCTGCAGGGCAGGCTTGGCGTGTACTGACACCAGTCCTGTGACCGTGGCTCCGCCGAGCGCGGCCGACGTGATCGCGCACACTTACCTGCTGCCCAGCAGCGACGGTGTGTCGTGGAAGGTGACGAGCCTCGCGGCCGCGGGAGCGCCGGCCGACGGATCGGTCTCGAACCTGAACGTGGGCGCCGACCACATCGACGTGTCGTTCCAGGCTCCTCAAACCGGGCCCGACGGAGGAGCGATCAGTGCCACGAAGCCGGTGACGCTGGTGGCGACACCGAAGGCGTAGCAGCGGGTGCCGCAGACCGAAGACGGCGAGGTATCGACTTGGTCACACGGGGCAACACCAGTACCATGCATGGTCCGCCGCGGGGTGGAGCAGTCTGGTAGCTCGTCGGGCTCATAACCCGAAGGTCGCAGGTTCAAATCCTGCCCCCGCCACCAACGAGAATTGCAGGTCAGAGCCGGTGCGCGAGCACCGGCTCTCTGCGTATCCGGGTGTTTGCAGTGCGAATGGTGCCGAAAATGGTGCCGTACACGTCGTCCGCGATTTTGCAGCCGATCGCGTCGCCGACGTGGTGCCGCACAACCCGAAGGTCACAACTTCGACCGCGTGGCGCGACCTGTTCGTCCCTTCGGCTCCCGTCTACTCCCGTCGCGTGTCGTTCCGTACGGCGTCGAAGTCTCGAGCGACGGGCGCGTCGTCGTTGTCAAGATGAACCTCGGGCGGATAGCCCGATGGTCGCCGGCGTTCCCGATTGATGGCGTGTTGTCGACGCCTCGCCGTGGATCCCGGTTGCGTGCCGATTGCGCACTTAGGACGCGAGATCTTGTTGCGCCGCGGTGACGCGCATCGTTTCCAAGTTGCGTTGCGTCAACGCCATTTGCTCGCGCGCGGGCAGCAGGTTCGACACGACGTCACACGTGGATCTGGATCGTGTTGTCGACTTCTTGCACGGCGTACACAGTCAGGGGCTTGTCGGCGGACTGGCGGTCACGGCGTCGGTCGAAATGTCGAACCGCGAGCCGTGGCATTGACACATGATCGTCGTGCCGGTGAGCAAGCCCCGGAAACTGGACAGCGCTCGTTGGTGCACGTGCACAGATCGTCGAATGCGTACAGGCGGTCGTCGACCCGCGCGATCGCGACGCGAAGCTTGCAATCGTCCAGGTAGTAGGGAGCGACGGAGCCGTTCGCGATTGCGTTGGCGTCGTCGACGGTGCGCGCACCTTCAGAGGCCAGGTGCGGCACTGACGCGTGGTACTCGATCCGACGGGCGCCGACGACGTTGAACGCCCGGTTCGTCGATCGCCTCGGGGGAAGCGAGGGCGAATCGCGTTTGCGGCGCGACCCAGGTCTCGACGTGCCGATATGTGTGAGGGTCGGGCTACGGGACGGGTTGGCCGGCCCAACGAGGGAAGGGATGTCAGGTGAGCAGGTAGGGGGCTGCTCGGTGTGCCTTTGCGTACCGCATGTGGAGCGCGATCGCCCCGGCGGAGAGAGCTGCATAGCCGCACCACAAGGATGCGAAGCCGTCAAGTGTGAGCCACGCGAGAAGCACTATTGCGACGAGATTCGCGACGCCGAAGAGTTCGACGTGCCGGTAGCCCGAAAACAGCAACGCTCCGCATACGGCGACCACGTACAGGCCGACGATCAGACCGCCGTGACTGATGGTGACGTTGTATGCGAGGTGGTAGGGCTGTTCGGTCGCGTCGATCGGCGCGCGCAGCATTGCCGACAGCAACACCGCCGAGACCAAGGCGCCGAGGGCGATGAATGGAGCCAGCACTAATCGTCTCCGAGCCGTGGGTTCGAGTGCGATGACTGCCAGTGGCACGAAGATCGGCAACACGACGAAGGCGATCAGGAGGTAGATCCAGAGCGCGATTCGGGCGACGACATGCGGTACGTGTCCCTGCACACCCCACCACACGAACGCCTCATCCAGTTGGTGCGCGCCGAGAACGAGAGGAAGGGTCGCGAGCAGTAGGTGGTCGTTGCGGCCTCTGAGGTGTCGGCAGGCGTCGACGCCGATCCCGGTCACGACGATTCCACCGACGACATCTGCAGTAGCTGAGAAGCACATGCGTCAGGGTCCAGCCTGCTCGACACCCATTGTTCGTGTAGCTGTTCCCAACATGTTCAAGGCGCACACCGTCGACCGACTATGACGCTCACGGAATGGGCGACGGCGTCTGGAGCCCCGCCGATCCGCGCGCATTCGGGCCAACTCCTCATTTCAAGCGTCGCGCGCTCTCGTCGCCCAGAACGACCGTCGCTTTGGGACGACCAGCTGCAGCCATACTCGCTCCCATCGTCGCTGACAACAGGAGCAACGCGCCCTCAAGATCGCGCCCTGAGCTGATGGCCGCCGCGTTCGGCAAGCCGTCGTAACCAAGCGTGTAAGCGGGGATTGTGCCCGCGTTGGCTCCGCGCCATCGCGTCAGCGACGGGTGGAGACTGTTGGTCAGCGTCCGAGCGTCTCGATGATGAGGTCGGCGGTCTCGCCGCCGCTGTAGTTCTGTTGCCCGGTGAC
>JAODBI010000143.1 GCA_025463875.1 Actinomycetes bacterium | reverse complement strand
ACGACGCCCCCCAGCGCCGCGAGCACGCGCGTTCGAGGAACCGCGAGACCGATGAAAATGACGGCACACGCGGCCGCATTGACGAGGAACAGCGGCCCGATCCAGCGCACGGTGTGGATGAAGGACGCGTACTGCTGCACGTGCACGGCGGCCTCGCCGGCGAGCGCGAGAGCACCGAGTGCGTACGCGGCACTCGCCGCCGCCTCGATGCTCACCGCGCTCCGGCGAACCCGCGTGCCCGCGTCAGTAACCGAGGCCACTTCCGCTTCCAGTGTTCGATGAGGGGCTGGTGACCGCGCTTCCTGACGGGGAGAGTGCGAACCAACTGGCGCCGAACGCCGTTATGCCTTCACCGTTGGTCTCACCCGGGTTGTGGTCGCCCTGGAAGTGGTACACGGGATGACCGTTGTAGGTCACCTGTGACGTGCCGTCCGGCCGCTTCGTGGTGCCGATCAAGGAGGCGTTCGCGCCGCTGCCGCTGGTCGGTGCGCCGGGCGAGATGAGCGGCGGCCAGGCGGTCGCGCACGCGCCGGTGCATGTGCTGGTGGTCCCCGAGTCCTTTTGGAAGAGGTAGAGCGTGCGACCTTGCGAGTCCACGAGGATGTTCCCGAGCGTGGTGCTCGTGACACTGACCGTCGCGGGTGTTCCCGCGCCGGTCGTCGGCGGTTGTGCCGGCGTGCTCGCGGGCGGTTGCGTCGACGCGCTCGGCGCGCTCGACGTGCCACCGCTGCTGCCACAGGCGGCGAGCACGAGTCCCGCGAGCGCGACGACCGCCCCGCCTGCGAGGAAAGTACGTGCGGATCTGAAAGACATCATCATTCGTTCCTTTGGTGGGGGGATTGTCGAGCGAACGTTCCGTTCTGCTCAGGCGTGGTTGCCGCTTCTCACGATCTGCCCGATCGCCGCGGTGGCGCATCCGTGAGTCCCGCGTCAGTTCCCCAGTGATCCCTGCAGGCGTTTCCGTCCTGATCCGCGAGGGATGGGGGAGCAGCAGGATCGAAGAACGCCGCGGCTGGGTACCAGCGATTTGCGCTGGTCCAGGCGGTGAACATGCTGCGCGGTCGAAGCGAAGAGTGTCAGAGACTCGACGACGTCCTCGCCGAAGTGCGGCGCGGGCAGAGCCGCGCACTCCTGTTGCGCGGGCAAGCAGGCGTCGGCAAGACCGCACTGCTCGACCACGCCGTCGACGCCGCGCACGGGTTCGCGGTAACGCGTGCGGTCGGCGTGGAATCGGAGATGGAACTGCCGTACGCGGCGTTGCACCAACTGTGCGGAGGGATGCTCGACCGCGTCGAGCGCCTTCCTCCGCCGCAAGCGGACGCCCTGGGTGTCGTGTTCGGGCTCCACGTCAGCGAGTCGCCGGACCGGTTCATCGTCGGGCTCGCGATGCTCAACCTGCTGGCGGAGGTCGCGGCCGACCGGCCACTGCTGTGCGTCGTCGACGACGCGCAATGGCTCGATCAGGCGTCGGCGCAGACACTGGCCTTTGTCGCGCGGCGGCTCGGTGCGGAATCGATCGCCTTCTTGTTCGGTGCGCGCGACCCGCTTGCTGTTCCCGATCTCGGGGGGCTTCCCGAACTGGTAGTCGGCGGCCTGTCCGACGCCGACAGCCGGGCATTGCTGGTGTCGGCGCTCCCCGGTCGCGTCGACGCCGGTGTACTCGACCGCATCGTCGCCGAAACGCGCGGTAATCCGCTCGCGCTGCTCGAGGGGCCGCGCGGTCTCACCCCGGCCGATGTCGCCGGCGGCTTCCCCATGCTGCGATCGCTGTCGCTGACGGGCCGAATCGAGGAAGCGTTCTTCCACCGCTACCGCGCGTTGCCGGAGCAGACGCAGCTGCTACTCCTACTCGCCGCCGCCGAGCCCGTCGGCGACCCCGCTCTGTTGTGGCGAGCGGGAGCCTCTCTCGGCGTCGGCGTCGCGGACGCCGCCGCGGCCGAAGCCGAAGGGCTCGTGACGATCGGCACGCGGGTTGTGTTTCGACATCCGCTCGTTCGCTCGGCGATCTACAACGCCGGGTCGATCCACGACCGACAACAAGTGCACGGCGCGCTTGCCCTCGCGACCTACCCGACCGACCCCGATCGGCGCGCCTGGCACCGAGCGGCCTCCTCGTCGGGTCCGGACGAGGCGGTCGCGGCCGACCTGGAGTGCTCGGCCGGACGTGCCCTCGACCGGGGAGGCGTGGGGGCCGCCGGGGCGTTCCTGGAACGAGCCGCCCTGTTGACGCCCGTCCCCGCGCGGCGGGCAGAACGCGCTCTGAGAGCGGCTGCGGCCCACAATGACGCGGGCATACCCGATGCCGCGCGGCGAATGCTCGCCGTCGCGGAGGAAGAGTCGCTGGACGACGTCCAGAGCGCGGAGCACCAGCGTCTGCGAGCGCGCATTGCCTTCGCGTCCCAACGCGGCAGCGACGCTGCGCCAGTGTTGCTCGACGCAGCCCGGCGACTCGCGCCCGTCGACGGGGCGCTCTCTCGCGAGACCTACCTCGAGGCCGTGTTGGCGGCGGCGTTCGTCGGGCATCTCGACAGCACCCATGGACTTGTTGCAGCGGCGGAGGCAGCCCTTTCCGCCCCGGCCGCGCCCGACCCACCGCGCACCATCGACTTGCTGCTCGATGCAATGACGACCCGGTACACCGCCGGCTACGAAGCGGCGGTTCCGCGATACAAGCGTGTCGTCCGGGCGTTTCTCGAGAGCCGAACGCGCGACGATCTGCGCTGGTTCACGCTGGCATGTGGCATCGCCGGAGATCTCTGGGACGACGACGCGTGGCAGGCGCTCGCAATTCGCCACGTGGAACTTGCCCGAGAAGCCGGTGCGCTCGGGATGCTCCCGATGGCGCTCTCACATCTCGCGGGAGTGCGCATGCACGCCGGAGATTTCCGGGCCGCAGCTGCAGCGAACGACGAGGCCGACACGATCACGAACGCGACTGGTGGCCAGCCGTACGACTACACCTCGACCGTGCTTGCGGCATGGAGAGGGCGGGAGCCGGAGACCCTGCATCTGATCGACGCCTTGCGCGAGAACGCGCAAGCGAGCGGCGAGGGGCGCGGCCTGTCGAGTGCCGACCACGCTATGGCCGTGCTCTATGTCGGACTCAGTCGGTACGACATCGCGCTGCCCGCCGCTCAGCGTGTCTGCGATCGCGACGACTCGGACTTTGCGTGGACGGTGACTGAGTTGATCGAAGCGGCCGCGCGAGCCGGCGAACACGAGCTCGCGACCGTGACGGTCGACCAGCTCGCGGCGCGGACCCGTGCCTGCGGGACCGACTACGCGCTCGGCCTC
>JAODBI010000037.1 GCA_025463875.1 Actinomycetes bacterium | reverse complement strand
GATGTGCGCCTCGGCGACAACCGATTCGCCGGTGACCTCCATCGTTATCGGATCCAAGCAACCGCAGAGGAGATCACGGTTGATGTCACGTTGGTAGGTGATGTTCCCCCGTGGCGCCCCGCGACCGGGTACATGTTGTTCGGCGCGGACCGCTCGCTGGAATTCGCTTGGCTTCCTGCGGTGCCCGAAGGCGCCGCGACCGTCACCTATTCCATCGACGGCGAACAGCACGAAACGACTGGGGTCGGCTACCACGACCACAACTGGGGCAACGTCGGTCTCATGAAGGTGATACACGACTGGCACTGGGCGCGCGGGCACGCCGGGCCATATTCGGTCATTGCCTCTTACATCACCTCTGCGGAACAGTATGGATACGAGCCGATTCCGATCTTCATGCTCGCCCGCGACAACGTCCTCGTGGGCGATGACCCCGACAAAGTCACCTTCGAACGAGAAGGCATCTACACCGACGAGAAGACCGGCAAGCCCGTTGCGGCGACGACGCGCTACACCTATGAGGATGGCGAGGACCGATACGTCGTCTCGTTCACCCGCGACCACGACCTGTCGGACAGTCGGATGGTCGACTCCATCAAGGGAGTCAAACGCATCGCCGCCAAGTTGGCGCACTTCGACGGCGCCTACCTGCGATTCGTTGGTGAGATTGAGATCTCCCGGTATCGCGGCGTCGACTTGATCGAGACATACAAGGACGACGCGATCTGGGAACTGATGTACTTCGGCCACGCCCGGGACCAGTAGGGGCCTTCTCCGATCGGGTCCGTTGCAGGATCGGCATTGTCTCTTACGCCGGAATGAAAGGAACGTGATGACGATGATGCTGGCGAAGCAATTGATCGACGTCCTCCGCCAAGCTGGGGTCGAGCGCGTCTATGGCGTGGTCGGAGACAGCCTCAACCCCGTCGTCGATGCGATCAGGCGAACGGACGGGATCGAGTGGGTGCACGTGCACAACGAGGAGGCGGGCGCGTTCGCCGCCGCGGCCGAGGCGCAGCTGACGGGGCGGTTGGCGGTTTGCGCGGGCAGCTGCGGACCGGGCAACACGCACCTCGTACAGGGGCTCTACGACGCGCACCGAACGGGGGCGCCCGTGCTGGCGATCGCCGCGCAGATTGTGTCCTCGCAGATCGGCACCGGCTACTTCCAGGAGACGCATCCGGAGCGACTGTTCGTCGAGTGCAGCCGCTTCTGCGAGCTCGTGAGCCAGCCGGAGCAGCTGCCCCGGCTCGTTCGCATTGCGATCCGGGAAGCGCTCGCCGGCGGCGTTTCGGTCCTCGTCACGCCGGGCGACGTCATGCACCGTGACGCCGCGCATCCCACGGGAGAGAGCACACCGGTGGTCCAACACGCCACCCTGGTTCCGGAGCAACAGCAGGTCCGGGCGCTCGCGGAGCGGCTGAACGCGGCCGAAACGGTCACCATGTTCTGCGGCGCAGGCGTCGAGGGCGCGCATGACGAAGTGATGGCGCTCGCCGCGAAGTTGTACAGCCCGGTCGGGCACTCGTTGCGCGGCAAGCAGTGGATCCAGTACGACAACCCGTACGAGGTCGGCATGAGCGGGCTGCTCGGCTACGGAGCTTGCTACGAGGCGACCCACGAGGCCGACCTGCTCCTGCTCCTGGGCACGGACTTCCCCTACGACAACTTCCTCCCCCAGGCACGCACGATCCAGGTCGACCACGACCTCGCGCGACTTGGGCGACGCTCGGCACTCGACCTCGCCGTTCACGGCGACGTCGGTGCAACGTTGCGCGCGGTGCTCGAGCTCGTCGAACAGAAGCACGATCGTTCCTTCCTCGATCGTATGCTCCACCGTCACGCCAACGCGCTCGAGCACGCCGTCGACGCGTATACACACGACATCGAACGGCACCTGCCGATCCACCCCGAGTACGCGGCGAGCATCCTCGACGAGGTCGCGGCCGACGACGCGATATTCACCGTCGATACGGGCATGGGAGTCGTGTGGGCGGCGCGCTACCTCAACCCGAATGGCCGGCGGCGGGTGATCGGCTCGTTCATCCACGGGTCGATGGCAAATGCCCTGCCGCACGCGATCGGTGCCCAGTTCGCGTACCCGGGACGGCAGGTGATCTCGATGTCCGGCGACGGTGGCCTCGCGATGCTTCTCGGGGAGCTCCTCACCGTGGCGCTGCACGATTTGCCGGTCAAGATCGTCGTCTTCAACAATTCGACACTCGGGATGGTCAAGCTCGAGATGCTCGTCGACGGGATCCCCGATTTCGGCACGGACAACTCGCACGTGGACTACGCGGCGGTCGCCGCCGCGGCCGGCATCCACTCGCAGCGGGTCGAGAAGCCCGGCGACATCCGAGATGCTCTGCGGGACGCGCTCGCGCATCCGGGCCCGGCTCTCGTCGATCTGGTCACGGACCCGAACGCGCTCTCGATACCACCACACATCA
The DNA here is from genome assembly GCA_025463875.1 of Actinomycetes bacterium. Taxonomy (GTDB): domain Bacteria; phylum Actinomycetota; class Acidimicrobiia; order IMCC26256; family PALSA-610; genus PALSA-610. The sequence goes on along the minus strand of JAODBI010000037.1, from coordinate 33,463 downwards.
CCGCCGAGGAAGTGAAAGGGTTCGCGCTCGCCGCGAGCAAGATCGTGCTCGGCGGTGGCGTCGGTGAGATGCTGCAAATCGCGCGCTCGAACTTGCGTAACATCCCGCGCCCTGCGACCACGCATTAAGGAGCAGCTGCCGAGGCGTGTTTCTCGCCGAGGCGCCGCGACGACCCCCTTGCCGGGGGCACATGAAGTGATCGTGCGCTGGCGGTGACAAGATCAGTTGGTTCTCGGCGAGGGCGGCTTGCACCAGTCCGGCGACTTGCTGCCACGCCCGCCGCTGCGTAGCTGCGGGTGATGATCTCGGGGAAGTGTCGGTTGGGATCCTCGAGACAGACCCCGCGGCCGCTGTTCGGTTGATTGCGCGCAAACGTGTGCCATCGAAGGCATTCGTCGTAAGTCCCTCGCACCTGCGCTGAACAGGAGGTGGCTCGGCGGTCGCCTCCGGTCTCTGCGATTGATCATCTCCGGACTAGTTCTGGAGGTCCTCATGGGCGTCGCCCTCGTAACCCGAGTCCTCGTTCTTGACTCCGCCCTCGGACCCGCATGTCCAGATGCTGAGTCGTTGGAACTCGGTGCTCCGACTGGGCCTGCACGTCATCGCGATCGGGTGGCTCACGAGTTGGTTGGCCCCTCTTCCTGCGCTTCCCCGGCCGCCCACATACGCGACGATCGCCGGGTGCCGCGCTCATTTCACTCCGGTTACCGCGATGAAGTATGCGAAACCCGTGGAGTGGGCAACCTCACGCTGGCGTCTAGGACTGCGTTGCTCCAACCGGCCTCACCTCGACCACGAGATGCTTGGTCACCGGCTGTTCGCTCTGGGTGCTGACGTCGGCGATTCCGCAGAGGACGTTCAGCTCCGGCATGTAGCCGGCTGCGCAACCGGGCGGGATCTCGTAGCGGACGGCCCGGTAGCCGTGCACCGTCCGCTCGGTCCCGTCTCTCGAGAAGCTTGAGATGTCGACGAGGCCGAACTCCTCGAGGCCGCGGTCGCGCATGTCGTTGTCGTTCATGAACACGACGGTGCGTAGGCCCTTCAAGCCGCGGTAGCGGTCGTCGTTCGAATAGATGGTGGTGTTGAACTGATCGTGCGAGCGGATCGTCGCGAGCATCAATCGCCCCTGGCCCGGATCGACGTCGTCCGGCAGCGGCGCGGCGGAGAACTCGCCGCGACCAGAGGGAGTCTGGAAGACGCGCTCCCGTGCCGGCTGCCGGATGCGGAAGCCGTGCGGTCGCCGGGCGCGGCTATTGAAGTCCTCGAACCCGTCCAGCACCTTTTCCATCGTGTCGCGGATGTTGTCGTAGTTGTCGGCGTACGCCTGCCATGGGGTGGTGCTCTCCGGCAGCGTGGCCTGGGCCATGCCGGCGAGAATCGCGCACTCGGAGCGCAGCTGCGGTGACGCGGGCTCCTTCATCCCGTACGAGATATGGACCATCGCCATCGAGTCCTCGACAGTGATCCCCTGGGGCCCGCTGGCCTGCGCGTCCTTGTCGGTGCGGCCTAAGCAGGGGAGGATCAGCGCCTGCTTGCCGTGCATGATGTGGCTGCGGTTGAGCTTGGTGCTGACCTGGACGGTCAGGTCGCAGTTCCGCAACGCGTCGAACGTGTAGGGAAGGTCGGGGGTCGCGAGCGCGAAGTTGCCGCCCAGAGCGACGAACACCTTCACGTCGCCGTGTTGCATCGCCTCAATCGTTGCGACCGTGCCGAGACCGTGCGCGCGCGGCGGATCGAACCCGCACACCTGGGCGAGCCGATCGAGAAACGCCTTGTCCGGGCGGTGATTGATTCCGCACGTGCGGTTGCCCTGCACGTTGCTGTGCCCCCTGATCGGGCACGGACCCGCGCCGGCGCGACCGATGTGGCCGCGCAACAACAGCAAGTTGACGACCTCGCGCACCGTGTCAACGCCATGCTCATGCTGGGTGAGGCCCAGGCACCACGCGATGATCAACCGCTTCGACGCGAGGTATCCGTCGGCGAGCCTGCGGATCGTGGCCTCGTCGACGCCGGCATCGCGCACCAGCTCGGCCCAGGGAGTGGCCGTGACGAGCGCGCGGTATTCGTCGACGCCGCGCGTGTAATGCTCGATGAACTCCCGGTCGAGAACGTCCGGATCCTGCTCCGCCGCCTCGAACACCGCCTTCGCGACACCGCGCAACAGTGCCAGGTCGCCTCCGATCCGCACCTGCACGTTCATCGTGCCGATCGCGGTCGCGTGAAAGGCGGCCATGTCCACGAACTCGTGCGGGACGATCGTCCTCCTCGAGGCCGCCTCGATCAGCGGGTTGATGTGGACGATCTGGGCGCCGCGCCGGTCGGCCTCGGCCAACCACGTGAGCATCCGTGGCGCGTTCGTCGCCGCGTTCTCGGCCATCAGCCAGATCGCGTCGGCGGCCTCCCAGTCGTGCAGGTCGACGGTGCCCTTCCCAGTGCCGAGCGCAGCGGTCATCGCTCGGCCGCTTGCCTCGTGGCACATGTTCGAGCAGTCCGGCAGGTTGTTCGTCCCGAACTCGCGCACCCAGAGCTGGTAAAGGAACGTGGCCTCGTTGCTGAGCCGCCCCGACGTGTAGAACGACGCCTGGTCCGGATGTTCCAACCCGCGAAGTGTGCTGCCGACCAGCGCGAACGCGTCCTCCCAGGAGATCGGCTCGTAGTTGTCACTCGCCGGGTTGTAGCTCATCGGCTCGGCGAGCCGCCCTACGGCCTCGAGGTCGTGGTCGCTCCACCCGGCCAGCTCGCTGACGGTGTGCGCACCGAAGAACTCGCGGTCGGCCTTCGCGGGCGCAAGCTCCCACGTGGCGTGCTTGACGCCGTTCTCGCAGATGTCGAGATGCAGCCCGTTCGGGTCGTCCGGCCACGCGCAGCCGGGACAGTCGAACCCGCCGTCCTCCTGGTTCATCACGAAGATCGCGCGAAAGCCCTCCAACGGTTCGCCCGCCCGTTCGAGCACAGCGCCGACGCTGCGCGCCGCACCCCACCCGGCCGCGGGATGGTGGTACTCGTGGCGGGAATAGTTGCCCTCAGGAGCAGGACCACGCCCGAGCGCAGGCACGCCCGGCACCGCGCCCAGCATGCGCTGCTCCGCGTCGTTCGCTTGGTCGGGTGACGAGGTCATCGTTGTTCCTCCTCCCGCGCGGGAGAGGTGCCGACCGGCGAAGTATGACAGCAGAACCGCAACGTGCCTACCCCAAAGCACAACCTGCAAAGCGGACCGATTCATCTATGGACTGCAACCAAACCGCTGCTTACGCTTGGTCGCCCGCCGATCTGCGCTCTCGAGCAGGGGAGGCGTCGTCGATGACATCGCTGCTTGCTGTTGATCCGGTCCCGTGGGCGCGTTCGCAGATGGCGTTTACGCTTGCGTTCCATATCGTCCTCGTGCCGCTCGGCGTTTCGTGGGCCGCGATCGCGCTTATTGCCAACTACCGAGGTGTGAAGCATGGTGACGCGGATGCGCTGCTGCTCGCACAGCGGTGGTCGAAGTACATGGCGGTGGTCTTCGCCGTCGGTGCGGTGACCGGCACCGTGCTGAGCTTTGAGTTCGCGTTGCTCTGGCCCAAATTCATGGGCCGATGGGGCGAAGCGTTCGGCATTCCGTTCGCGGTTGAGGGTCTGTTCTTCTTCTTGGAGGCGATCTTCATCGCGATCTACATCTACGGTTGGCGGCGCCTCGCGCCGTGGCCGCACTTTTGGACCGGTGTGCCGATCGTGATCGCGGGTATCGGGGGCAGCATCTCGGTGGTTGCGGCCAACTCGTGGATGAACGAGCCGGCCGGATTCAAGCTCGACTCGGCCGGCAATGTTGTCGATGTCGAGCCGTGGCGGGTCATCTTCAACAAGGCAATGCCGTACGAAGCGACGCACATGGTGGTTGCCGCGTACTTGGTGGGCGGTTTCCTCGTTGCATCGGTGTACGCCGCCGGGATATTGCGGGGCCGTCGCGATCGGTATCACCGGATCGGCTTCATCATTCCGTTCACGGTTGCGGCGATCGCGGTGCCCATCCAGCTCGTCGTGGGCGACACGCTGACGAGGTGGGTCTACAACAACGAGCCGGCGAAGTTCGCGGCGATCGAGCTCGTCCCGAGGACGAAGAGCGATGTCCCTGAGACCATCCTCGGCCGCCTCGATGCGAACGGGAAGGTGACCGGAGGGATCCCGATACCCGGAGTGGCTTCGATCCTGTCGGACCCCGGCACCGGAACGGCCACCCTGATTCAGGGACGGAATGCTTTCCCCAGCGATGCCGAGCCGACGCGGGCGCAGGCGAGCGCGGTGCACCTTGCGTGGGACGTGATGATCGGCATCGCAACGCTGCTGTTTCTGTTGTCGGCTTGGTACGCGCTGAGCTGGGTCCGTCGGCGTGAACTTCCCGAATCAAAGTGGTTCTTGCGCATCGCTGCCGGCGCGGGCGTTCTTGCTGTCATTGCGTTGGAAGCGGGGTGGGTCGTCACCGAAGTCGGCCGCCAGCCATGGATCGTGCGCAACTACATGAGGGTCGCCGCGGGCGCGACCGACAACGGCGCCGTGTGGATCACGTTCTTCGCCATCGTCGGGATCTACACGGCGCTCGGCATCACGACGGTGCTCGTGTTGCGCGGGATGAGCCGCCGCTGGCGCGCCGCAGGGCAGGAACCTGAAGGCGAGGTGCCGTACGGGCCGAGTGAGCCGCGTGAGCTCGCCGTTGCAACCACGGAGTCGGGCCGATGAGCCACACGCAACTGAGCGACACCATCGCCGTCGTCTTGTTTGTCTGCATCACGGCGTACGCGTTGTTCGGTGGTGCCGACTTCGGCGCCGGCTTCTGGGATCTCGTCGCCCGTAACACGCAGCGCGGCGACCGTCCGCGTGCGGTCATCGACCAAGCGATCGGGCCGGTCTGGGAAGGAAACCACGTGTGGTTGGTCTTCATTCTCGTGGTCCTCTGGACTTCGTTTTCGACAACCTTCGCGTCGATCGGTCTCACCCTCTTCGTGCCTTTGACGCTTGCCGCGCTTGGCATCGTGCTGCGTGGCTCGAGTTTCGCGTTCCGAAAGGCGGTGCTCCGGACCCGTGAGCAACGGACCTTCGGTGCGGCGTTTGCGCTTTCGTCGATCCTCGTGCCGTACTGCATGGGCGCGATGGCCGGCGCGATCGCGTCAGGCCGGGTTCCCCCGGGCGGCACGGCCGGCGATTACTGGTCGAGTTGGATCAACCCAACATCGATCCTCGGCGGGGTGCTCGCCGTCGTCGTATGCGCGTATCTGGCGTCGGTGTATCTGACGTGGGACGCGAAACGCGACGGCGACCTAACGATGAGCGACTATTTCCGTCGTCGCGCCATTGCATCGGGAGTTGTCGCCGGGGTTGTCGCGTTCGCAGGGATCTTCGTCCTGTACTCCGACTCGCCCTACCTGTTCCACGGACTCACGTCGCGGGCATTGCCGCTTGTGATCGTGTCGGCCATTTGTGGCGTCGCGTCACTCATCCTGCTGCTCCGCAACGTGGAGCGCGGCGCACGCTTGCTCTCCGTTGGCGCGGTCGCAGCGGTGATAGCGGGTTGGGGCGTTGCGCAATGGCCGTACATGCTCCCCGAGTCGCTGACGGTCGCGCGGGCTGCGGGACCCTCGGCGACGCTCGTTGCGACGCTCGTGGTGTTCGGCGTCGCCGTGGTCGTTATCCTGCCGTCGTTCGCCTTGCTCTACGTGCTCGACCAGAAGAGCCTGCTGCCGGGCGAGGGCATCGACTCGTCACCCGTCGCGTCAAGTCGTTAGGCACCGAGCTCACGGAGTCGCTCGGCGGCTTGCGCGAGTTGCATCTCTCGGCTTCGCAGGAAGTCGAGGCGCTCGAACCCAAGGACCACTGCAGCCGCGCCGATGGTGCGTGCCCGGTCGCAGGAATCTGCGGCCGCGCGCACATCTGCGAGAACGTCGTCAGATGGCGCGGCGAGCGCGGTCGTCGGCGCCGGCGGCGCGGCGCGCATCGCGAGCGCCGAACCGAGCGCGGTGTACCAAACGCGCACATCGTCGACGTCGGCGCGGACGTCGCTTGCTATGGCCGGACGCGGTGTGCCCTCGACCTGCTGCGCGAGATTCGCAAGCGAATCGCCACTGACCCGCAGGCTGATGGCACCCGCAAGGAGTCTCGCAACATCGTCGGCGTGGTTCGGCGGAGCGGCGCGCTCTGTAACGAACTGTCGGACGGCGGCGTCGAGGAGTCGTTCACGGGCAACAGCTTCTTGGCGGGGGGCGGTGAGCGGTTCGCTGGTGCCGCCGTCAAAGACCCGGCTCACGGATGTCGCGAGATACGTGGCACCGGCCTGGTACGCCTCATCGAGCCGATTGCGGAGCGCCGCCGTCGCGCCACGAGGCCAGAAGAGGAGCCCGACGGCGACGCTGATCACCACGCCGAACGCGATGTCTTCGATTCGCACGAGTCCGACTTTCCAACCGCTGGGAGCGATGAGGTTGAACAGGATCACCAGCGCGACCGTGAACCCGGCCTGCCCTGCGGCGAAGGAGATCGCGCGCGGTGCGTATGCGGCGAGCAGGACCGCGGGCGGCAGGACGACCCAAAGGAGGATGCGGTCGCCACCGATCGCAAGCACGATGGCGCCGCCGACAACGATGCCGATCGCAGTGCCGATCAGGGCCTGGAGCGCGGACGCACCCGTGCGAAGGGCACTCGAGCGCAATACGGAGAGCGAGCCGAGCACGATCCAAAACGCGTGCTGAAGGTTCGCGAGCCGGGCGAGCAACACGGCAAACGTGAGACCGGCCGCGGCTCGCAGCGCATTGCGCAGCCAGACGGATTTGAGGTTCGTGTGATCGGCAACGAGGCGGCGCACGGAAGCAACCACGTGATCCGGGCGCCGCGCCGCGGGCCCAGCGACGATCCGAGCCAGCTCGCCGATCCGCTGCGTCGTGTAACTCAGAGCCTGCAGCCGCCAGGTTCCTTGCAGCGAGTTGCGCAGCGTGTCGTTATCGGGTGTGCCCGGGTCGGCGAGGCGGCGAAACAGCCGATCGAGCACGTCCTTACGAGCCGAGACGAGGCGGTCGAGCTCGATAGTGCCAGCGTCGCCGGCGAGGCGCGCCGCGCTCTCGCGCAGGACGTCGACGCTCGCCCCCCGCACCGTCTCGGCTTCGGCGCCGTCGCCCGGAGCGAGAACAGCGAGCGCGGGCAACCACGTGAGTTCATCGACGAGCGAAGCAAGTGCCGCGCTGCTGCCGGCGGAACCGGTCGGCCGGAACGGCGTCGCGACGAAGCGGTTGCGCACCGCGTCGACGGCGCCGACGGCTGCGTCCTCACGATCCGGCTCATGGGGCCCGGCCACCACGTCGGCGAGGGCCCTGCAAGCGTTCGCTGCACCAACGCGGATGGGATCAGCTGCCCGCGTCGGCCACAGAAGCATGCGGGCCGCGATCGCAAGCCCGCACCCGATCGCCCACCCCGCAAGTCGTGCTGGGATGTTCCCCGCGCCCGCCGGCACCATCACGGGAAGGATGAACGACAGCAACGCCGCGTTCGCCGCCGCGGCCAGATACTTGTTGACGATGCCGGCGAAGATGACGACGAAGCCGACGACCGCCATCGCCCCGGCGGCGACCAACGCGGGAGATTGCGACAAGAGCGTCCCGATTGTGATCAGAGCTGCGCCGGCAACCGTGAGTACTGCATAGGCGACCAGTTGCACGCGCGGCGGTCCGCTGAACTCGCAGAAGAGCAGCAAGGCAAACGCGCCGAACCCCGCGAAGAGCGCGGTGTCTGCATTGCCGACGACTTCGCCGATCGCGAACGCGACGGGCACCACGAGGGCCGTGCGCACCGCCGCGTGCAACGCGTTGTAGCCCGGATCAGAGACCCGCACTTGACCAGCATGCCAGTCCGGTGCTCGCGCGTCACTACGTGAGTTCCCAGCCTCGGTTCGTCACGAAGACGAGACACCATTGCTCATTGCCACTAGCCATCGACGCTCGTACGCTCGACTCGTGGCGCGACCGCGGACGATGCTCATAGTGAGACAGCATCGAGGCCGGCAGTGAAAGTCGGCGTTGTCGGCGCGGGTCAAGTCGGCGCCGCGACGGTGCTGTCTCTCATTGAGCGGGGCGGAATGTGCCGCGAGATCATCGTCGTAGACCGCACTGCGGCGCGAGCTGCCGGCGTTGCGGCGGACATGCGCTACGCGACACCGCTTTCCCCGACTGTCGATGTGCGTGCTGGCGGTTACGACGATCTCGCCGGCGCCGCGATGGTGGTCATCACCGCGGGAGTGAACGAAAAAGGCGGTGGGGCCACCGACCGTTCCGATACCGAAGGCCGGTTGCGGCTCATCGGGACGAACGCGAAGGTCTATTCCGACATCGTGCCGCAGATCGTCGCGGTGGCACCCAACGCAGTGTTGATGGTTGTCACCGATCCACCCGATCCGCTAGCGGAGCTGGTCCGTCACCTCGCGAAACATGATCGAGTCTTTTCTACGGGCACGCTGATCGACAGTCTGCGGTTCCGCGTGCACCTCGCCGACCGGCTGCGCGTGCGGCCGCGGGATGTGCAGGCCACGGTCGTTGGCGAGCACGGCACTTCCGAGGTGCTGTTGTGGTCGTCCGCCTCGGTCGGCGGCATCCCAGCGCTGGAACTGTTGGCGCACGCCGGTGAGTCGTTGGACCACGTACGGCAGGAGATCGAGAACGACATCCGGTACGCGAACATCACCATCATCGAAGGGACGGGCGCGAGTCAGTACGGCATCGGTGTGGTCTCCGCGGTTCTGGTAGAAGCGGTGCTGCGCGACGAACGCGCCGTACTGCCGGTTGCCGCTTACTACGAGCCCTTCGGTGTCACGCTTTCCTTGGTCAGCGTGCTCGGTGCGGGCGGCGTGCAGCAGATGTACGAGCCGGTAATGAACGACGACGAGCGTGCCAGCCTCGAGCGCAGCATCGCCGCCCTGCGTACGGCCGCAAAGCACGCGCTCGCCGCAAGCTAAGTCGGTTGCCGGGAAAACGTCGCAACCGCACCGATGATGACGGCGGTGACCACGGCGAGGGGGAAGGCCGGCGCGGCGCGCGGCACCTCGGTCACAACCACTCCAGTTGTGGCCGCGCCCAGTACGAGCGCCAACAGGATTCCGAAATCGCGGCCAGCGCCGACAGGCCGCCGACGGCCGGCGAGATCGCTCACCACGACCGTCAACGTGCCGGTCAGGTATGTCGTTGAAAGCCCTTGGACACCGAGCTCGCGGATACCGGCGCTCTGCATGCCCATAGCCAAGGATGCGATGACGATCAACAATCCTTGCGACGCTCCTGCCGGGCTCGCGCCGGCGAGCTCCCATCCGATGGCGAATCCCACCAGCACGCTGAGTTCAACGAAGAGGACGACCGTGACTCTGCCGGGCCACACCGCCGCGGACTCGCCGATTCGTCGCCCCAGTCGGCTGCCTCCGGCGACGCCCACGATGTATCCGACGATGGCAAGACCAGCGCGCAGCGCCAGCCCGCCGGTCCGATTGCCGGCACCGAGCCCGAACAAGACCATGTTCCCGGTCATGACGCTTGCGAAAACGCCTCCGAGACCAAGGAACCCAATCGCGTCCATAGCGCCGGTCGCGACCGCTAACCCGGTGACGAGGAAATCACGGCGTCGCTCCACTCGAGGAGTTCCTTCTGAGATGAGCGCCGAGGTTACAGGCGTTCTTGCGCGTCTTCGGGTTGAACGGCCCCCGCGAAGGAAGCATGGTGGTGAGCGATCGAACGTTCGCCGGACCCGACGAGGTCGCGCGATGCCTGATACGACCGCCGCTCGAGGGACGCGCCGCGGTGTGCTCGCTGATCTCGGCGCGAACTTCGTCGAGATGCTCGCGCTCGGCGTAGCGGCGTTGGTGACCGGCTCCGTCGCTCTGCGCGCCCAGACCACCGCAAATGCTGCCGAGGTGGCGGTTGGCGTCTTCTTGCTCATCGGCGTGCTCAGCAGCGCTCGGCCTCCGAGTGCGACCCACCCCCTCGGGTACGGACGGGAACGCTTCTTCTGGTCGTTGTTCGCGGCGCTCGGCATTTTCGTGGGCGGTGCCGGACTCGCGCTCGCCGGAGCCGTCCGCGCCGCGCTGCATCCGTCACCCATGGATGACTTCGCGATCGGCTACGTCGTGCTGGCCGCGACGCTCGCGCTCGATGCGTTCGCCTTGGAGATTGCGCTACGACCACTACGCAAGCGCGCGGCCGCCCGCGGCGTCCCGCTGCGAACCTACGTGCGGGAAACGACTGACTCAGCTGCGACGACCGTCGTGGTCGGCGGAGGTTGCGCGATCCTCGGTGGCGTCGTCGCACTCTTTGGGCTGGCCGCAAGTCAAGCGACGCGGAGCGCGACGCCCGACACCGTAGCGAGCGCACTCATCGGACTACTGCTTCTCGTGGCGTCCGTGCTTTTGTTGCAAACGAATCGGGAGCTCCTCACCGGTCGTGGCGTTCCGCCACCCATGCTCCGCGAGATGCGCCGCATCATCGCCGAGCAGGTGGGAGTGGTTGGCATCTCGGACTTGTTCGCCGTAGTTATCGGGCCGGCGGCTGTGATCGTCGATGGCGACATCGTGTTCGCCGAGAACTTGGGTGTTCCGGTCGTGGAGCAAACAATCCTGGACTCGGCCACCGCGCTTCGAGAGCGATTTCCGGTCATCCAATACGTGTATCTGACGCCGGTCGCTCGCGCTCGTCCCGGACGCGCGCCGTTCCGCTGAACTGAGCGCTCGCCATCACCGGGATCGGCCGCGCTCGCCCGCCAACAGGTCTCTGGTCGCGGCCGGCGAGCGGTGCGTAACGGGCTACGTCGTATCAGCTGGAGTCACCTCGACGACGAGATGCTTGGTCACCGGCTGCCCCGGGAGTAGTTCCCGAACTAATTGCGGGAGTAGTTCCGGGATAGCCCCGGCACACAGTCGCCGTCATGCAGCGGTTAGCCACGCCTCCCAGGGGGCGCATGTACTTCGGGTGTGTGTCGCCCCTCCGACACGCTCGTTATGCACACGGCCCGATTGGCGGCCCTCGACCGTGACGACACGCCGGTCGTGCGCGGTCTTGGTCTTCGGGTCTGCGTCGGCGAGAGACGGACCTTGTCGCCGACGGCGTCGACCATGCGCCGAATCTCGTCCGATGCAATCGGGCGAGTCGCGTCGCGAGTCGCGACGACAGTTTGCGCGATCGTCACGGCGCGCGGCGTCGCATCAGCAACGAAGCGTGGCCGTGGTCCTCGGAATATCCTACGACGAAAGCGTTACGAAAGGCCGGCCGCAGAAGCGCGATTCAACTGCGGTGCGGCACCGGCGCGTCGGCAGTGCGCGGCGTCAGTAGCGACAACTCACTCCTATTGCTTGTCGAGAAAGCGAGTGCGAGAGTCCGTTGAGGTATCCGGTCAGATTGCCCGGCTACCGCACCAGAACGGGGAGGCTCAAGATGTATCTCTTCAGTCGACGCGCACGTCTCGCTCCGGGGAACACCCGCGCCGCGATGGCGTGGGCAACAGACATCACCGAAAAGGCCAGCCAAGTCGGGGGATTGCCCCTTTCGCTTTACGCACAGGTGTTCTCGCCCATGGTGGGGACCATCGTGTGGAGCACGTTCGTTCCCGACCTTGCAGCGCTCGAAGCGGCGACCGACAAGTTGAACGCGGACGATGGGTTCATCTCCCAGTCCGACGCCGGTACCAAGTTCGTGCTTGCCGACGAGGACGACTCATTGCTCCAAGTCGTCTACGGCGAGCCCGACGCGAACCGTCCAGTGGAGTACGTAGGCACGGTGCAGTCTGTCTGCGCGACCGGGAATCTGACCAAGGGGCTCGAGCTCGGCGTGGAAATTGCACAACGCGCCGAAAAGACTGCGGGTATTCCGACGATGTTCGTCGCCGGTACGACCGGCGCCTACGGCATGGTGGGTTGGGTCAGCGGTTACGCCGACATCAAGGAATTCGAAACCGCGCAACAGAAGCTCGCTGCTGACACGAAGTTCGGCGAGTTCGTCGACAAGAGCGTTCGCGGCGTCTACAGCGAGGAGCCCGCGGCCACCAGCCAACTCATGTATCGCCGTATCGTCTAGCGCCCCAAACTCACCAAGCAGAGGCGCGAGTCGAGAGACTCGCGCCTCCTCGCGCTGCATTCACTGAGCCAGTCGACCGGCGACGAACGACCGTGGTAACGACTCGTTGTGACGCCGCGGTGTCGACTCTTGTCCACCCACTCACGTCAGTCGAGCCGCCTACGCGATCTCCGACCAGGAGAGTGCACGGCCGATGCGTCGCGATCGTGGAGATTGAGCGCGCGGGCCGAGCGGGGCGGAAGCGTGTCACGCAGCCGCGACGCGCCTAGAGTTCAGTCGGTTCCGTAACCTCAAGGTGTCGCCCTGGTCCCCGGCCCACCCGTCTTGATTCAGGCGGTCGTATGCCGAGCGAGAAGCTGCTCTCCCAGGTGCTCAAGGAGTTTGCGCAGACTCTGCTGACGGATGTCCCGTCGCAGGCCATTCTCGACGGTCTCGTCGAGCGCATCGTCGAGGTATTGCCGATCACGTCGGCGGGAGTGACGTTGATCGTTCCAGGCGGGGACCCCGAATACATTGCTGCATCCGACCCGGCGGCGCTGCGATACGAGCGGTTGCAGACGCTACTCCGCGAAGGGCCGTGTCTGACTGCCTACGAGTCCGGCGACGCCGTCGCCGTTCCCGACCTTCGTCTCGAAACACGATTTCCGACCTTTTGCGCTCGCGCGCTCGCGGCAGGGCTCAGGGCAGTGTTCACCTTTCCGTTGCACAACGGCAACGAACGCTTCGGAGCGCTTGATCTCTACCGCGAGACGCCCGGAGCTCTGAGCGACGACGCAGTCGATGCCGCGAAAACACTGGCGGACGTCACGTCCGTGTATCTGGTCAATGCGAGGACCCGCCACGAGATGCAGGAACTCGCGAGCGCGCAGAGCGACTTCGTCTCCAAGATCTCGCATGAACTTCGAAGTCCGCTCACCGGCGTACTCGGGTACGCAGAGCTGCTGATCGACGGCGCGCCCGGTATGCAAAACAAGGAACAACTCCGCATGTTGGGCGTCGTCGAGCGCAACAGCCGCCAGCTTCTCGCCTTGATCGAAGATCTCCTCACCATGTCGCGCATCGACGCTGATGAAGACGATCTCAAAATTGGGACGGTCGACCTCCGCGATGTGATCGCGCACGTGCAGGACACCACCGCGCCCGCGATCGCGAAGGCCGAACTGGACCTCATCATCGATCTCGGTCCCGATGTTCGACTCGAGGGGGATCAGGAACAGCTGGAACGCGCGGTTCTGAACCTCGTGTCCAACGCCGTGAAGTTCACGCTGCCAGGCGGCCAGATCGAGGTCCGCACTCGCACCACAGGTGACGACATCGCGATCTCCGTACGCGACACCGGTTCGGGGATCCCGATTGCGGAACAGAACAAGCTGTTCACTCGTTTCTTTCGCGGTCGCCAGGCGAAGCAACGGCAGGTGCAGGGAACTGGACTGGGCCTCTACATCGTCAATCACATCGTTCAATCACATCGCGGGGTAATGCAGGTCACCTCCTCACCCAAAGGATCCACCTTCACCATGGTGCTACCGATACACGGGCCATCGGCGGGCATACCGGATGCGCGTGACATCCGTGAGCCGGTCCCGGCCGGTTCCCCGAGTCGGTAGCGCCGACGAGGCGCTGACGGCCCTCGATCGCGGGGGTCGTACGTTTCCGTCACCCTGAGCCACCCTTGGGCCCTGTCGCTTGCGGGTCGACGACGACGTCCGACCAGCACGAGCGAGATTCGAGCTGCGTTCTCCGTCATCGCCGACCAAGGGTCCGTGGCCACCTGCCATCATGACAATTCGCGATGTCGCTTTCCTCGCTGTCGCGCGTACGCGATGAAAAGGGGGGCAAGCGCGAGGAGTCCGGCGATGACTGACAGGAAGGGCCACCGTTGTCGACCTGGAACGACGGGCACGGCGGATGATGCACCGGACGCCGGAAAGGCGATGGTTGCGTTGGCCTTGCGTTCCACGAGGCCGCTGCGCAGGGTGATGTGACGCTGTGATCGACCAATGCGTCGTGCTAGAGGATGCGCCATCTGGGGTTGCTTCGGGTCGCGCGGCGGGAATGCAGGTCGTCGCCGTGCTCACGACACACGTGCAGGATGATCCTCCAGGGGCCGCCGCTTAGATCGCGGACCTCACCGAGCTTTGGGACGCTCGACTCGCTGGGTCTCGGCTCGCGCACCTGTTCATTCAACGCGCCGCCGAGAACTGCCGATCGGCACTCGCGCGCCGGCGCGCTCGGGCAACGGAGCGGATTGACTCACGCTGATCCATCGGCGACGATCACCTTGACCCGCCCTCGGCCGGGCAAACGCCCACCGGCGGGCAACTGCGAGGTATGTCGTGAGAATCAGCAGGTGGATCGGTTGCCTTACGCTCATGGCCGCGCTGGTGGTCGGCGGCTCCAGCCTTCCCGCTGGCGCGGATATGCCCGGCTTGCCGTGGACGAGTCCGGCCAAGATCACGAGCGGTGTGCCGGTCCGGGTTGCGTCGATCCGCTCGTGTCCGGCCGTGCCGACTCCGGGAGACAGCATCTTGGTGCAGATCAACGTGTCGTTCGGGCCCGGAGGCGGCTCCGGCCAGGTCCTCGCGGCCAACCCGGACGGGTCGTGGTCGGGGACCGTCACCTTCTTCTTTTCGGGCGTCAACCTCCGCCACACGACGATCAGCGCAGAGTGCTTGGACTTCAACGGCGTCACTGGCGTGTCGTACGCGCAATACATGGTCCATCACACACAAGTGTTCGACTGATTTCAGAGTCAACGGGCAACGGCGGCTTTCGGGGTTGAGGCAGTGTTGTGCACCGTGACGTGGAGTTTTGCCGCTCAATGCGTGGCCGATCGCTTTGGGTTCTCAGCGGTCTCCGGGACCGTCATGCACGTTGACGGGAACGGGGTCCTCGCTGGTCGAGTTGCGCAGCACTTCGAACCTGAGGACAAGGTTGGGTTCCTCCGTGACTACTGCGACGCACGCGGCCTGCGCATGGATCAGATCGTCGCAGTCGGCGACGGCCGTTCCGATCTGCCGATGTTTGCGGCTACGGGATTCTCTGTCGCGCTCAATGCGTCACCAGCGGCGCGGGCGGCGGCATCAGTAGCGGTCGAAAGCCGCTCGTTCCTCGACGCGCCGCGCGCCGTGCCCGGCCTACTCGACGCCCGATCGGCCCCGCCCAGATCCGATCGGAATCGCCGCCTCGGCGCGAGATCGAACCCTGTACTTGTCATCGCGATGGTGACGTGCCGGCCAGATGGGGAGCGCGCGCACTGCGGGCGCGTGAGGGTCGAGCTCCGAATCAGCCGCTGAGCGATGCTACGGCGCCGATGATTCGCGTGGTTGCGAGCACAGTGCGAACTGGTGCCGGGCAGCCCTCTGCGACGACGAATGCCTGGCCGTTCGGGTCGTAGATGACGAACGCCACGTCGAACTCGTCGAGCCGCCATTTGATCAGCGTCCCGGCACGATCCGTCGCGGTGAACCGCACATTGCCGTGGAGCGGTGGGCCCGACAACGCTCCGACCGTCGGCGAGATTCCGGGCGCGCCAGAGAGCAACGCGCGATCCACGAGGACTCCACTTTGTGGAACATCGACCTTGAGCAGCGGGTCGAGCGCGGCGCCGCGATGAACACGCCGAGGAACAGTCAGAGTCACGGGCACCGCTACCAGCGATGGCCCCGGGAGCGGCGGGAGTGGTGGTGGCGGCGAGAACAAGAAAGACGCCGTACAAAGGGCCGTGATCATCGTCGTTGTCGTTTCGTTCGGTGACGAGACGAGCGCTGCACTCGGTGACGACGAGCCCAGAAGAGTTAGCGTAAGCAGAGTTGCAGCCACGGTGATACGCGAGAAACGCATGCGAACTCCCGACTACCGCCCACCACGATTACTCGCATCCCTCGCGCCGAGCGCAGGCCATGGCAAGGTCCCACTCGCCGACCGGACGAATCTGCCGATCGGTATCTCGATCTCGAGTGACCGCGAGATCAGGTCGAGCAGTCGCGGGTTGTCTTGATGATCTGTTCCAGAAGCGCGATCAACACTTCGTCGCTCATCGTAGTGAACGGAACATCGCCCGAGCGCGACGAGCAGCCGCGGTGATGAACGAGACCGCCACAGCCTCCAGCGAGCAGCGATCGGCGGAAGTCGGGTCGGGTTTCGGCATCGTCGACGTGGCTCTCGTTCTCCTGTTGGCTGCGACGATCGTCTGTTTCATCCTGAAGTCGAGTGGTTACGGGTTGTTTGCCGACGACTGGCGATTGGCTGACCGTGGCCAGAGTCTCGGCGATTTCTTCCAGCCCTATAACAACAACTTAAGCATCGTTCCGATCGCCGTGTATCGGCTGTTGTACTCGGTCTTCGGGTTCGGTTCCTACCTTCCACTACGAGTTGTGGGGGTTGTCAGCGGCGCAGTCGTCGCTGGGGCGCTATTCCTTCTTGTGCGAGATCGACTTGGCGCTGCGCCCGCGTTGATCGTGGCCGCTTCAATGTTGTGGTATCCGCGTTTCGTGATACTCCCAGTGACCTTCAACTATTACTTCGCACTCACCGCCGCGATCTACTGCGCTTGGCTGCTGACACGGGAAAGCCGCGCAGCCGACTTT
Source organism: Actinomycetes bacterium (assembly GCA_025463875.1). GTDB lineage: Bacteria > Actinomycetota > Acidimicrobiia > IMCC26256 > PALSA-610 > PALSA-610. The sequence goes on along the minus strand of JAODBI010000037.1, from coordinate 16,809 downwards.
GCCTTGGTCCTGGCTCTGAGCTTCGCGCTCTGCTGCTCCGGCGTCGGTGTCGCGGCTTCCGTCGGCTGTCTGGTCTATGTCGCGGTTGTGCGGGCTCCGCTGCGGCGGTGGATGTCCGTGCTCGTGCCCAGCGCCGCTTGGGGAGGGTGGTGGCTGTTGGTCGGTGACCAGGGCCGAGGCCCGCTTGCTCGGACATTCTCCCAGGGCGTCGAGTTTGTACGCCATGGGCTTGCCGGATCATTCCAGGGTTTGGTTGGTGGCAATCGACTGCTGGGCCTTGTGCTCGCAGTTCTCTTCGTGGTGAACCTCGGTTGGCGGGTCAGGAGAGGTCCGCGCATCGCGTGTCACGAACTCGCCTGGAGCGCCGCGCTTCTGTTTTGGTGGGTCGCACTGGCGTACTCGCGTGGCCTACTTTCCAGCAGCGACGCGGTTCGATACCGGTTCGTGGGGTCGGTTCTCGTAATCCTTGCCTTTCTTCCTGTGCAGCGCCCAAGTCGTGCGCTGCGGATGCACGGACGCGCTGCGGTCATCGCTGGGCTCGTCGTGGCCGGGCTCGTCGTGTCCACGAACCACGGCGGCATTTTCCATGAAGCGCGAGCCCTCGAAATCGGGCATCGGCGTATACGACAGAACTTGATCGTTGCCAATCTCGGCACGGAGGTCGTTCCAGATCGAGTGATTATCCCGCTCGGCGGCTTCGCGTCCCTGTCCGCTGGCGACTACCGGAGTCTCGTCGTCAAGTACGGGGCTCCACCTCGGACTCGCCCCGAACGTCCCGATGTCGCGCTCATCGCCCTGGGCGGATTCCGAGTGACAGTCGTCCCGGGTTCGCGGCCCGGTCGGTGCCTTCCGCTTGCGGCTGCAGCGCCGATTCCCGCTACGTCGACGACCGTTCTCGGGGCTCCGGACCGGGGAGTCATCGTGCAGGTCCGCCGATTCGGCCCGATCTGGGTCACGATCGGCCGTGTTCCGCCGGGTGCGACCGCGAGCATCGATCTGCCAGGGTTGCAAGCCACGACGCCGTGGATGCTCCGCGCGTCGGGGGCGTGCGTCGTTCAGGATGCCGTTTCGGTCGACATGCCCAAGAACGGCGCGACTGTCACAGGCACAACCCCGCTCGTTGCGTCAACATCGCGAAACGACGTAAGCGCGGTGGAGTTTCGTCTCACGGGCGGCAACTACTCGGATACGCGCATCGGAGCCGCGGTCCGAGGCTACGGGTGGGTCTATCGCTGGGACTCGACCGCAGTTCCGAACGGCCGGTACACGTTGACCAGCGTCGCTACTAACTCCGCGGGACACACCACTACAACTGCGAAGGTGAGCATCACCGTTCACAACTGAGAACCGTCACACCACATCCGTGGCGTTGGGAATGTCTCGATCGACCGGGTGCGACTACTGCAGCGTGTAGCTCTGACGGCAAGCCGGTCACGGACGACCGCGGACAACCTATAACAGCGCGCAATGCCGACCCGCTGAGAACGGCTGGGCCATTCTTCCCAGCCCGAATACTCGCGCCGCTTCCAACGAGTTGGATGGTGTGTCGTGCGCCAGTGCGACGAGCTGCTTCGCCGTCGGCGCGTCTGTCATTGCGCCGGAGTTTCGTGGGACTGCATTGATCGAGCGGTGGGACGGCCGGGCCTGGACGATCGTGCCGGCCGCGACGCCTGCTGGGCTGTCGGACACAGCGAAGCGTCTCCACAGACACGCGCAGCGGCGCTGATTGAGCATTGGAACGGCGCCAAGTGGACGCTTGTCGACGCTCCGAGCCTCGAAGGAACCTCGCTGTCGAGCGCTGGGACGGCAAGCATTGGTCGGTTGCACCAAAGCCCGGCGACCCCCGGCGCGATCGAGAGCGCCTGAAGGGCGTCTCGTGCGTTCACGGAACGGATGCGCGCGCGTCATTGAGTGTGGTGATTATCCATCTCGTGTCTTTCGGACACTCGTTCGTCTGCACTGTCGACCCGGGCGTCGCCATGTACGGCTCCCGGTGCCAGGCGTTTTTGGATCTCGTTCAGCCTGTCGTGGATAGCCGCCTGTTGCGTTATGTGCTCGCGGTGCAGTCGCTCGATCATCTCGTGCGTCGGCCTTTTGCCCTTGTACTCCGGGTGGTGGCGATAGCACAGAAGGAACTGCCCGCCTGCCGCGGGGTGCGTACCGACTCGCCAGCAACCGGGCTCGTGACAGTTGTACTTCTTCACGAGTTGGTACACACCGGTGGCGATCGCTCCGAGGATCCCGAACTCCGCGAGGTCGGAGCCGAACCCGGACCAAAATCCGTAGTACGGGCCGGGCTCGTTGATCGTCCCCGTGTGCACCGCCAACCAGTGGTCGGTAGTGTCCGCGTGGAGCACCCACGCCGCGCCGCCTGCGACTGCGGCGCAGATGAGACCGATGAGGGCGACGAAAGCCCACTTGGTTCGTTTCCGTTCGCGCCTGAGTTCGACGTCCGACGGCGGTGGATCTGTGTCCATGGATGTCGACGATCGACCGGATCCCGGCGTCGGCGCGGGCACGGTGTTACGGGAGGATGGCGAGTCGCTCGACGACATCGGTCACGCCCGACGCCGCCCACGCCGCGCCGTCGGCTTCCTGCCGAGCGGCGTGGGAACCAACAGTGCCGGGCCGGTCGGGGTGCCCATGGCATCCGTCGGCGTCGCGGTCACCGCGCCCTGAGAAACGAAATGGTCGGCGTAGAAGGCGGCTGCGCAATCGGCGGCAATGTCAGCGTGGGCGAGGGCATTGTCGGGCGTGCGCATGTGAGCAGTCCTTTCCCGGGAAGGATCCTCTGCTTCCGGACGGTACGCCCCGAGCGCGGCCGACACATCACGCGACTTCGTAGTCGATCGAGTTCGTCGGTGGGAGCGAGTTCGGTATGGATTAGCCGAGGGCTGTCGGCGTCCCGAGCCACGCGCCGACAGGGGAGTCGAGCTGCCGAGTGCCGAGGGAGCTGCAGAAGCGCGTATTGCCAAACGTCAACACGCCACCGTCGGCGGCGTCGAGCCAGTGGCCACGGGCCGGAGCCACCGGGGCGCTTGCTGCATTCGCTGCGCCGGTCGGTGGTCAACTCGCTCCGTCAGTCGGTGATCACCGGATGGTCACGGACCACCGAAACGGCGCCGCACCCAGCTGTACCCGGCCGGCACGTTGGTGACGGTTGATGTGAAGCGAGATCCCCCTCCGAGCGTTCTGCGTCGAGAGCGAAGGCCGGGAGTGATTTTCGCACCACGGGGCAGGGTCTATGTGTACGGAGACGCCGCTTACCACGGAAATAGGCGACGCGGAACGTGGCCCCCACCGGTCGTGAAGGCCACGTTCCACTTTCCGATTACGCGGTACCCGACCCCGCGCAGGCAGAGCCGTTACCGCATCTTGTTACGTCAACTGCACGCCGGACCGCGAGTCACCACGTACTTCGTGGTCTGCCCGCCGATCGTCCAATTGAAATAGATGTGCGTGTGCAACCCCGACAGCAACGGGAGCGTGTGGGTGAGGTCCACGAAATGCATCGTCTTCCCCGTGGGCGCGACCGTGGTCGTCGAACCCGAGCCGAGCGTCCCCCGACCCGTCTGGTTGGCACGCCAATTGATAACAGTCCCCACCGGGAAGTAGTTGTACCCGATGTGGATCGTCTTACAGCCCTTCACGTCCACCTCGAAGATGTTCGGCGGGTGACCCGGAGGCTTGATGTTCGACGCGTTCACCACACCTTCGAGTGAGAAGTACGCCGAACCGCCGGTCTTCAACCCGCCCGTGAAGTTCACCGTCCCCGACTGGAAATCGGCGCTGATGTTCGAGAAGGACGTGTTCGGCCCCTCGTAACCGGTCGGACCGAACGGACATCCGGCAGGTGAACCGGTGAACCCGGCACACAACCCATCCCCGTCGAACCCGAACGGGAACGTCGTCCCGGTCAACTTGACGCTTCCCTGCGAGACGCCGGAGTTGTTCTGCACGCCGATGAGCGTGTCCTCCACCGAATCGTAGGGTGGCTGACTCGGGTCCGACTTGATGGTGATCGAGCCATCCGGGTTGAACGTGATCAGGGTCCCACAACCCGTGTCCGCCCCGATTGCCGGACATTGTGGAAACAGTGGTGCCGCCGACGCGGGAGCCGCGCCGGTGACGAGCGCCACCAGTATGAGCGCCAATGTCGACAACAGAGCAATCGGTCGATAGAAGTATTTCCCCGCAAGAGTCCGCGTCACCGCAGGCCCCCTTTCATTCTGGTTCGCCCCGGACCTCTCCGGGCCGAGCGAGGGTCTAACCGGCCGCGACACATCGCGCAACCCTCAATATCGAGCGGATCGGAAACTGCGACCGAAAGCGGATTTAGATGTAGATGCTGACAGGAGGTGCGCGGCAGTGAACGACGGCATGCGCCTCGAGTTTGCATATCGAGCGACGGCGAGATGAGCTCGAGTGACCGATCAAACGTCGTGCGCTGAAGGATGAGCAGCGCGCAGATCATCTGCATCCACGTCGTGGCGGGGGAGACGCAGCGGGCGGGGGTCGGTGAGCGCCGCGGAAGCGTCGCGCGTTGACTGGGACAGGTACATGTAGCGGATCTGCGGCCAGCGAGACCGCGGCTCGTCGCCCCCCGTTCGATCGCCGGCTCGATGTCGGGTTGGGAGACCATCGGTCACCACGACGCGGTAGGTCAGGGGCCGTGCACGTACCGTTTCGTCGACTCCGTGTTGGTAGCACCGCGAGGGTCAACAGACGTCCGGTGTCCGCCGGATAGGCGATGGCTCGAAGCGCCGAGCGTGTCGTAATGTTCGACCTGGGTCGAGGACAGTATTGCCCGAAAGGATTTTGGGGATGGCTTCTCGTGTGCCGTTGCGCGCGCTCGAACCCGTCGGGGGGCGTAGGAATCGGCAGGGAGTCGCGTTCGCGGGCGTGGTCGTGCTCGCCGCGCTCGTGGCCGGCTGTTCGTCCGGGAAATCTCAAGGTTCGCCGGTCCCGCCGGTGTCGGTGCCCGTCCGCGCTCTGGTCTCATATGTCGCCCGTAATTCCGGGCGAGTGGATCGTCTGCAGTGGACGGTGACGGGTCCGAGGTTGAGTGGCACGATCGATTCCCGGTGGTTTACTTCCGCCGATCCAGTCGACTTGCAAGGCGCGAGCGTCACCTTCAACGGCACGTTGCAGGGGACTCACCTGACGTTGAGTCCCGACGACGGATCGGCCACGTGGTCGGGCACATTTGACGGTTCCCATTTGGTGTTGCAGTGGACGTCGAGCGGCCATCGGTTGACGACAACATTTCTTCCCGCCGGCACGGGAGACTTCGATACCGCTGTGCAAGTCCTCAGTGGTGAGGTTGCCGCGGCATCGGACAAAGCTGCAGCCGCCAAGGCTGCCGTGGCCGCGGCGCGGGCCGCACAAATCACACAAACGAAGCAAGCCCTGAAGGCTGCCAAAAGGGCGGCAGCATTAGCGAGAGCTGAAGCCGGCCGTCGCTCGGCGGCGAAGGCGGCGGCGCACCGTCGTCAACACCCCCACCCGTGAAGCCGAGTCCAAAGGCTCGACCAGCGAGATTGGGTTTGTCGCGTGAGCTGCTCGAGGCCGTGTGCTGAGCTCGACGGTATGGAGCTACGGGTGCGAACGCGGGTGCGATGCGATGCGGCGCTTTAGTCCACTGAGTCGCGTGATGCCGGTCCGTGCAGCCTCCGTCGCAGTTCGTCGAGGATCACGCGCGCTCCTGCTTCGTCGATCTCGAGATATACGCACGCGGGACCGAGTTCGGTGAACGGCCTTGCTGCCAACTCCTCCGTCAGGGTCGTGTACTTCAAGCTGACGTCGGTCGGAACACCCGCGGGCACGAGGACCGCCACGTTCAGGTCGTCGGCAAGGCCGGTGCCTTCGTACAGGGCGTCAAGCACTACTGGGTCCGGTACCGACGCCGTCGCTACGGTGGTCAAGTCCGTAAGGTGAGCGTGACCGGCGGGCCAGTTGCGATCGTCCGCGAGACGAATCAGGTACCACCGAATTTGGTCGGCGGTCACCTCCCCGTCCCAAACGTCGAAGGTGCACCCCACGGACGGCACCGCTCGGTAAGCGATCCCCATGCGAACCAACCTCGATCGACAAGACTGCCGCATTGGGCTAGTTGCCGAATGAAGACTCCCAGCTCGTCGAAAGCTGGTCAAGGGCTCACCGACCCGATTGCACGTTGGAACCGGTCGCCGTCGGGACCGATGGATCAACCGTGACTCGCCACGACCGCGATCGCCGTCTCCTCGTCGTAGAGCGGATCGATCGGCTTCGTCGGGGGCGAGAAAGCCTGGTCACGCGCGTCAACGCGCACCCGCGTGTGTACCGAAACGACCTCTCGCTCGAGCGCGACGTTCGCCAGCTCCTGTTCGAGGACGTATCCGATGATCCCGTCGGTGTCGGTGTCGGACGTCGGCGTCGAGTATGTCGAGGGCAAACTGCGCGGCGTCGCCTGCCTCGCGCGCGACCCGCGGGTTCGATTGCAGCCAGCGGATTCCGATCGGCAGCGCACCGTTCCACCGACTACTAGACGGTCGGCGTCGCGCTCGCCGCGACACTGAGCCAAACGCGGTCACAAACTCTGGCAGAGCGAAGGAGACGACCGCCCGCCGACCCCTAGGTCGGAGCGCGTTTCGTTGACGGCGGCTGTTCGGCGGAGTACACCGGCCGGGGTAGGTAGCACGCCGTCGGTGTGTGGCTTCCCGCCGAACCGGAGGTCGCTCATGGCGATCGAACTGTCCCGGCCGCGATGCCCGTCGATCGCGAGGTTTGCTGTCCTCGCTGCCAGTGCGCTCGTTGGTGGTCTGCTTGTCGTGGTGTTGCCGGGCACGGCCTCGGCCGCGCCGGCGTGTGTGCCGCTTGCCTCCAAGGTGACGTGCTCGTTCTCCTATGACGGCACCAACGGCACTGATGGCAGCGCGCAATCATTTGTCGTGCCGACCGCGGTGACGCAAGTGACCATTCAGGTCTGGGGGGCTTCCGGCCCGGACGCTCCTGCGCCCCCGGGCGGCCCTGCCATCGTCAATGGGACCGGTGGTCTGGGCGGACATGCGGGCGCGACTGTCCCGGTGGCGCCGGGCGAGATGCTCCGGGTCCGAGTGGGAGGCAATAGGGGCTTCAACTCGGGAAATGACCATGGAGGCGGCGCTACGGACGTGCGCCAAGGCGGCGACATGCTGACGAGTCGGATCGTTGTCGCGGGTGGCGGCGGCCAAGGCGGTGGTCTCTGTACCGACGTCACCGAAATCTGTCAGGGCTTCCGGGGCGGAGACGGAGGGGGAGTTCACGGTCGAGACGATGGGATCGGTCTCGCCGGTGGCGGCGGTCCGACCACGGGTGGCTTCAGCATTGTCGGTATCCCCGGCAGCTTTGGTGCCGGAGGAAACGACGGGGGCGGCGGTGGATGGTACGGCGGCGGAGGCGGTGGGTTCATCGAAACTGCGAACGCCGGGGGCGAAGCATCCGCGGGCGGCGGCTCCGGCTTCGTGACCCCCACTGCAACCGGACCGACCGTCAATGAGAGCGGCATCAACACCGGGGACGGCAAAGCGACCATTTCCTACACGGTGCCGTCCCGCAGACCACAGTTCTTCTCTGTCGTGTTGCGATGCACGACCCTGCGCGTGGGATACATCAACTTCGTGGCCGGGACCAACGTCAACTACGACATCACCGGTGGCGGCAAGAAATGGGCGATCGGGCACTTCACCACCAGCGCGGGACGGCAGTTCCTCACCGTGCCGTTGGGCACGCGACTGCCACCCGACGACCATCCGACCTTGGCCGTGCATCTGCACTGGAATCTGAACGGCACCGCGTTCACCGACGTCCGAAGCAGAGGCAGCGGCTGTGAGAACGCGCGAGTCCGGCCGCCGGCCCGCGGTGGCGCGCAACCTTCGGGACTCCGCAGCCGCTGTCAGATCGGGTACGCACGAACGAGCGACTTCCGCCCGTTGCACTGATTCCGCTCACGTCGTCGTCGTGCCGAAGAGTGAGCCCACGAGAAATGTCACCGTTGCGGCGATGGTCGCGGCCGCGAGCTGTCGCAGCACCGTCCGCGCGATCCCGGAGCCGGTGAACGCGCCGATTGCCGCACCCAAACCAACCGCGGCGACCGCTCCGAGGATGATCGACGCGGCAATCGCGGTCGCGCCACTCCAGAACAACCACGGAAACAGCGGAATGAATGCACCGATCGAGAACGACAGAAACGAGGCAATCGCGGCCTGCCATGCAGACGGGGGGTCGTGCGGGTCGACGCCGAGCTCGAGGCCAACATGTGTGTCGAGCGCGAGGTCCTTGTTCGACATGACGATGTCGGCAACCGTGCTCGCCTCGTCTGCGGGGAGTCCTTTGGCTTCGTACATCTCAGCCAGCTCGACTTCCTCGCCGCGAGGATCATCCGCGAGTTCCTCGCGCTCCACTTCCACCTCGTGCTCGATGAGCTCTTCCTGCGCTCGTACCGACACCAGTTCACCCGCAGCCATGGAGAATGCGCCGGCCAGCAGTCCGGCGAGGCCTGCCAGACGCACGGTCGACCCGGGTGGGTTCGCGCCCGCGACGCCGAGTACGAGCGAAACGTTCGTCAACAAACCATCCCCGGCCCCGAGCACCGCGGCGCGTACGCCACTCGCACCGACGTCACGGTGGCGACTCCGTGCCGGACTCATAAGACGACACCTGTGCGGTCGGTGGCTACCGTCACGATTTGGCGAACACAATGTCGCGGACCGCGTCCGCGGTTGCGGTTCGCGACCAGTCGCGCTGCAGTTCAAAGGCGAATTGCACCCAGCTCACTGGTTGAGCACTGGCGAGCATGAGCCGTTCGAGGCCCGCAAGATGGGCCTTCTCCGATGTCCCGCCGACTGCATCGACGATCGGATAAGCCTCGAACCCCTGTCGCATCGCGTCGAGCAACGGGAAAGCGAGGCAGACCTCGGTCCACAACGCGATCATGACAATCTTCTTGCGCTCAGTCGCTTCGATCGCGCTTCTGAAGTCGGTGTCCTCCCACGAGTTGACTGTCGTCCGATCGATGGGTTCGGCGTCTGGGAGCACTGACGTCAACTCAGGGATCGTCGGTTTGCTCAGTCCCGAGCGGACATTGACCGTAGACAACACGATCGGCACGTCGAAGGTGACCGCGGTACGAGCAACGCGTACTGCATTGTCGACGAGCTCGTCGCGCGGCATGGATTTCATGGACTGAACCTGGATCGGCTGGTAGTCGATGATCGCCAACACGCAGTTCTCCGGGGTCAACAGGTGGTCGGTACGAGGATCTCGGATCGGCTCGCTCGTCATCGTCACTCCTCGAGAGGTCGGTTCCGCTGTGTGCTCGAGACTTGCGGCATCCATGATGACGACGCGCGCCCAAGCACCGCTTCGGTCAGACGACTGAATGTGACGATGCCGGCAGTGCGGAGACGCGCGTAAGCAGGGCGGTGGTTGATCGTGTGGTCGTCATGTCGACGGGATATGGCGTTCGACGGCGCCGATGTGTCCGCGTCCGCGAGCGCATAGACCTACGTCGATGCACGCAATCGGATGGCACGCGGCGTTGCACCGAACCATTGTTGGAACACGCGCGTCAGGTGACTCTGATCCGAGAACCCGCAGGAGTTCGCCACGACGCTGATCGGCAGCGTCGAGCTCGTGAGCAATCGCACCGCGCGCTCGACGCGACGTTCGGTGACGAACCGATGCGGGGTGGTGCCGGTCGCTTCCCGGAAGCGACGCGCGAAGTGGTATTGGCTCAAGGACACGGTTTGCGCCAGGTGGGCGAGCGACAGCTGCTCGTCGAGGTGAGCATCGATGAACTCGGTCACCGCTCGGATTTCGCGCGCGCTCAGCCGGCCGCCGATCGGAAGCTCGGGAAAGGCGGCGTCGGCGTGCCGGCGCAGGATCTGGATGGCGAGCTGGCACGTGAGGGCGTCGACATAGCATCGACCGCCCAATCCGCCCTGCTTCGCTTCGTCGGCGATCAGCATCGCGGTGCGGTGCAGGTCCGGATCTCCGGCCTTGAGCACGTCGCGGAGCTCGACACTCGCCACGTCCCTTTCGTAGACGTCGGCGCAGATCTGCGCCAACCGGTCGCCGGTGAGGTACACGTGCACGACCTCGATGTCCTCCGGCCAGTGCCAATGGGACTCGGCGGCGCGTGTCAGCAGCGAGACGTCACCGGGACCCAAGTCTTCGTGCTTCCAGCGGCCCTGGAACTCGCGGTCCATGCGCGTGACGCCGTACGCATAAGCGACGATGAGGTAGTCGCGCATGGGCGGCACGCCGACATCAGATTCGGTGTAGCGGTATCCCCGCACCGACACGCCGTCCCAGCCGCTTTCAGGGGTGGCAACGGTCACCGCGCCCGGCACCCATTGCGGGAGTTCATCGGGGCGGATGAGTTTCTCCGTCACGGGCGCCTCCGGTCGTCGGATCCGAAGATGGGGTCGTGACCCGACCGAGGTGAGCACGTTCCTCCAAAAGGACCGCCCGATCATCCAAGCCGCGGGCCCGGCGTTGGCGTCATCCTGGTGCGATGAACGGTGCGAACTGGACGCCGCCGGCGCGATGTTCATCTGCCAACTGGGTCATCGTGCAACGGAACGGCTCGCGGTGCAACGGGAAAGGAGTCAGGAAATGGGTTTGCAAGCACAAGGAAATGAAGCGCGCCCACGTTCGGCGGGGCCGGCTCTGCGAAATCGCCGCGCACGGTAGGCCGACCACCGCGCCGAGGAGCCACGACCATTCGGGTAGGAAGGCAGAGTGATCATCGTGGGCTACGCGATCTCCGATGTCGTCAGTGTCCGCGACGGACTCAGAAGCGCACGTGACTACGCGGACCGCGGGATGCGCGCCGGCCCGCGGATCGCACACCCTTGAGGCATGCTGCTCGAATCTCTTGGGGAATCTGAGATGTCTCACGTTGGCGAGGTTGTCGGGAGAGGATCCGAGCTCGAGCGGCTCAGCCGCCTCATCGACGGCGCGTTCGAGGATGGTGGCGCGCTCATGTTGATCGGCGACCCCGGCATCGGGAAGTCCACGTTGTTACAAGCCGCCGCCGATCACGCCGACGCCGCCGGCTTTCTCGTTCTCGCGACGACCGGCGTGGAGTCTGAGGCCGCGCTTCCGTACGCGGGGTTGTACGAGCTTTTCCGCCCCGCGCTGAACGGCATCGATGCACTACCAACCGCACAACGCGATGCGCTGTTCAAGGCGTTCGGGATCGAGGTCGGCTCGGCGCCGGAGCCGTTCTTGGTCGCGCTTGCAACATTGAATCTGCTGTGCGATCTCGCGACGTCCCGCCCGGTACTTGTCACGGTCGATGATGTGCAGTGGCTCGACGCACCAACGCAGGCGGCGCTCGCGTTCGTCGCACGTCGGGTGAGCGGCGATCCGATCGTCGTCATCGGGACGACGCGGCGCGGCTTCTCGGGGCCCTTTCACACCGCTGGACTCGAAGAACTCGACGTCGCCGAACTCGGCGAACCGGGGGCACGCGCGCTGCTCGAAAGAACAGGTGTCGGCCTCAGCCGACCGGATCTCGACGAGATCCTGCATACCGCGCGCGGCAATCCGCTGGCACTCGTGGAACTCCCGCTCGCCTGGCGGCCGGACGACAGTTCGGCGAGCGCATCGGCGCTCCCGCTCACTGCTCGCCTGGAGCGAGCGTTCGCCGGTCGCCTGTCCGAGCTCCCGCCCGAGACACGCGACGCGCTGCTCATCGCCGCCGTCGATTCTCTCGACGACCTGGGGGAGATCCTCGCCGCAACGTCGGTGCTCGCACGCACGGAATCCAAGGTCGACGCGCTCGAGCCCGCCGCTCAGGCCGGCCTCGTGCACCTGGAAGACCGGCGCGTGCAGTTCCGGCATCCGCTCGTGCGCTCCGCCGTGCTCCAATTCGAGACTGTGGCCCGCCGGCAAGCCGCGCACACGGCGTTAGCCGAGATCTTGACCGGCGATCCCTATCGCCGCACCTGGCACCGCGCGCACGTGCTCATGGCACCCGACGACACAGTCGCGGACGAGCTCGAAGAGAACCATCGCGCCGCACTGCAGCGCGGTTCGGTGGCTGCCGCGGTCTGGGCCCTGGAGCGCTCCGCCGAGCTCACGACCGACCCGGCGCGCCGAGTCCGCCGATTGCTCCTCGCGGCCGAATACGCATTCAGCCTCGGCCGCCCCGACAAAGTCGACGATCTCCTCAAATCCGCGTCGCAGCTCGAACTTTCCGACCTCGATCGCGCGCACATGGAATGGCTGCGGGAGATCTTCGACGACGGCGTGCCCGGTGACGCCGGTCGCGTGCTCGAACTGTGCACCATCGCCAAACGGTCGGCCGATGCCGGTGACGGCGCTCTCGCCCTCAACCTGCTGCTCGGCGCGGCAAACCGATGCTGGTGGTCCGACACTGGACCGACGGCGCGCGCCCGCGTCGTCGCCGTTCTCGATGAGCTTTCCCATCTCGGAGACGACCCTCGCCACGTCGCAGCCCTCGCCATCGCCGATCCCTTCTTCCAAGCCGCCCGCGTGATGGACCGACTCTCACGCGTCGTCATCGAGAGCGTCACCGATGCCGACGCGCTCCGGCTCCTCGGACAGTCGGCCGAGGTGGTCGGAGACGCGGTTCGGGCGCTCGACTTCTTGAGCCGCGCCGAGACGAAACTACGCGAGGAGGGAAGGCTCGGTGTGCTGTCACAGGTTCTCACGATCCAGATCGCGGATCACGTCGAACTCGGCAGCTTGGACGTGATCGAGTCGATCGAAGCCGAGGCGCGCAGTCTCGCGCAGGAGACCGGCCAAGTCCTGTGGAGGACAGGGAGCATGGTCCTCGAGGCGCTCACCGCCGGCCTCCGGGGCGACAACGAGAAAGCGCAGGCGCTCGCCGGAGAGGTCGAGCAGTTGGCGACGAGTCGCCGTCTCAACCCATTGCTCACCATGGTGCAGATCGCGCGGGGGTGCGGCTGGCTGGCTGCGGGTCGCTACCCGGAAGCATTCGATGCGCTCGTACGCATCTTCAATCCCGCGGACCCGAGCTATCACGCCGTCGAACGTTCCCGCGGTGTGATGTTCCTCGCCGAGGCCGCCGTCCGAGCGGACCACGTTGCGCAGGCGCGCGCCATCATCGCCGACCTCGAGCGCGCCGCGCTCATCACGCCGTCGCCAACGCTGCACGTCCAACTCTCATACGCGCGTGCGGTGCTCGCCGACGACGACACCGAGAGCCTCTACCTCGCGGCGCTCAGTCAGGACCTCGTGCGCTGGCCCTGGGCACGCGCGCGCATTGAACTCGCGTACGGAAGTTGGCTGCGACGACAACGACGCGTCGCCGAGTCGCGGTCGGTCCTGCGCGCGGCCTATGCCACGCTCAGCGCGATCGGTGCGACGACGTGGGCAGAACAGGCGCGCACCGAACTCCGCGCCGCCGGCGAACGCACGCTCGTGTCCCGCGAGGCGGAGCACGAGCCGCTGTCGCCGCAAGAGATGCAGATTGCGCGGCTCGCCGCCGACGGCCTCTCGAATCGAGAGATCGCCGAACGGCTGTTTCTCTCCCACCGAACCGTCGGCTCGCATCTCTACCGCATCTTTCCGAAGCTCGGAATCACCTCGCGTACACAACTCGCGACGCGACTCGCGTTTACGAGCGATGCGTTGGGGTAGCCGTTCTGCACGGGAGCCGAAGATGGGGTCCTGTCCCGGACCCCAGGTGAGCACGGTCCTTCAAAAGGGTCGCCCGATCATCCAAGCCGCCGACCCGGCGTTGGCCTCATCCTGGTGCCATGAGCAGTGCACACTCGACGCCGCCGGCGCGACGTTCATCTGCCAACCGGCACGTCGTGCAACGGAACGCCTCGCGGTGCAATGGGAAGGGAGCGACCAATGCGTTTGCAAGCTCAACAACATGAAGCCGGGCCCGCGTTCGGCTGGGACAGCCTCACCGAATCCGAGCGCCGTGTCTCCGATCTCGTCGCACGAGGGTATTCGAACAAGGAGATTGCCGAACGGCTGTACATGTCGCACCGTACGGTCGGCTCGCACCTCTACCGCATCTTTCCGAAACTCGGTCTGCGATCACGGGTCGGACTGGCGCGCCTCGTCATCGAGCGTTCCGTTTCGGCGACCGAAACAGTTGCGTCATAACGCGGGGAAAGGTCGGGGCGCGCGTCGCCACGAGAGCGCGGTCACGATCTCGACGCCACCGGCGACGATGGCGACGATGCCGATGATCAGCCCGGCGGCGTGCACTGTCCCGGACAGTCGTGCGATCAGCGCGACCCCGAGCACGACCTGCAGGACGTCTGCGCCAAGCCGTGCGGTCCGATGCCTGTGCTCGCGACGCGTCGCGCCCACGATCGTCCCGTCGACGGTGGCCTGCACCACCACGATCGCGCCGACGAGAACGGTGAGCACGAGCAAGGTGGGGTGAGGCCACGCCAACAGCAGCACGCCCGCGCCGGCCTCGACCGCACCTTGCAACGTCCCGAGCGCGCCCGTGACGCCGTCGAACGATGTCGTTGTGAGGTGCAGCGCACCCCGGGCGATGAGCAGCATTGCGACGAATGCCGCGAGCTGGGCGATCGTCCAGTCGACGAGCAAGAGCGCGATGCCTGCGATCACCGCGACCGCGCCGATCACGCCGAGCTTCCACGGCGGTCCGAACGGCGACATCACGTCGCCGCGGCCGGGGCCGGCGACATCGCCGAAAGCAGGCGCGCTACGTCCGCATGCGTGCGCTCGAGCAACGGGACCTGCGCCTGGACCTGCTCCGCGATCGTCTGCGCATTGTCGGTGATCGCCGTGTTCCGCTTCAGTTCCGTGTGGATGAGCTGCTCGAGTGCCTCCATCCGGTCGGCCTGGTTGCGGTTGTGGCGCTCGGTGCGGTTGGTCGATGCGCCCACAAGGAAGCCGATGTACAGCTCCGCGATCGTCGTGACCGTGTTCAACGGGAAGTTGAAATTGTTCGACGTGAACCAGGCGGGCAACACGCTGTGGTGGGCCAGGTATGGGCCGAGCGCGAACCAAGTACCGACGAGGATGATCCAGACGACGATGTTCTGCCAGGTGCCCATCGCATAGCTGACGCGATCGGCGACGCGCACGAAGGGGCTGATGTGCTGTTCATCGTCGTCGCGTTCCTCGCCGTGCTCGTCGTCGCGTTCGCGGTGGTCGTGGTGGTCACTCATCGCATGTCTCCTAACGGCCCGCGGCCGCACCGAACGACCGTCCGGAGCCGGTGTTGAGTTTGCGGTCAACGTTGTCTGCCCGAGCCGAGAGGTTCTTCGTCTCGAACGCGAGCACGATCTGGATGACGCCGTAGATCAGAGACCAGAGGCCGAGCGCCAGAACCGCGGCGACGAGCGTGAGCCCGGGACGGGCGAGCAGCCAGAACGAGAACAAGGTCTCGAGGATGCCGAAGGCCAGCATGAGCCCCCAGTAGGGAAGGACGCTGCGGGCGCTGATCGAACCGGCGATCGTCATGATGCCGCTGAACAACACGTACCAGCCGATGAAGAACGCAACGACGAGCAGGGTGGCACCGGGCCAGACCCACACTGTGAGCCCGACGAGCGCTTCGATCACACCCAGCGCAACCGACCAGCCGCGACCGGAGCCGTCGAGCGGGACGCTGAACATCGTGAAGATGCCCCGGAACAACAGCACCGCACCGATGAACGCGGCGAGGTCACTGACGCTCCAGTCGGTGAACAAGATGATGCCGCCGGCAACCACGCCGACGATGCCGGTCACGAGCAGAACCCACCAACTGCGGCTGACGTTGTCGATTTGGTCGCGGGTCCAAGTGCCGGGGCTGAAGGGATTGGTCACGAGCATGGTTCCTCCTAAGGGCTTGATGTTTATGAGGTCAGTGTGTGAAGCGCGACGAGGTGAGCGAGGCCGACGCGCGAGTTGATACCGAGCTTGCGGAAGATGTGCCGCAGGTGCGCATCCACGGTGTGACGCGAAATGAACAGGCGCTCTGCGACCTGCCGGTTCGTCATCCCTTTCGCCACGAGCGCGGCGAGGGTGCGTTCGGCTCTGGTCAGCGTCGCCCAAGCGGTCGTGTCCGGGCTGTCAACGTCGACATGGGTCATGTCGTGAACGATGCGCCCAACTGCGATCGCTGCGCTTCGGTCAATCGACTGCTCTTTCACCGCGCGTCCTTCGTTCGCTCAACCCGCACGCGTGGCCGGAGCACAGGTCCGGCGTTGCACGCTGCGCAGTGCGGCGTTGAGTGTCGCCGCGAATATCTGCGGCTTCTTGACCACGCCGAAGTGATCGCCGTCAAACGGGTGCACGGTCGCGTGCGGCAGCGCACGGGCGAGCGCGAACTGCTGGTTCGTCGGAACGAGTTGGTCGCGCAGGTGCACGACGACTGCGGTGGGGACGTCGATCCGCGCGATCCAGTCCCGCGAGTCGAATTGACCGAGCGCCGCGGCCGCTTCGAGCGTATGTCCGACATCGAACGTGTGGTTCCTATCGATGACTGCATCGCAGGCGCTATCGACGAGGTGCGCGGCCACACGGCGAGCCGCCGCCTGCACGACCTCGCCGGGTATCACGCGGGCCGCGAGCCGAGCCGGCGGCAACGCCGCAAACACCGCGCGCTCGCGCATCGCGCTGCGGAAGCTTCGACTCGTCGCGCACAAGACGACACCGCGAACTCGTTCGGGACGACGGAGGTGTACAAGCTGCGCGATCGCGCCACCCATGGAGTAGCCGACGATGATGAAGGTTTCGAGCGCCAGCGCGTCGGCCAGCGCGACCACGTCGTCTGCTGCGTCCTCGAGTGTGAAGCGATCGCTCGCACGTGTTTCG
>JAODBI010000025.1 GCA_025463875.1 Actinomycetes bacterium | reverse complement strand
CGCTCGCGCTCGACGATGCGATGAGGTGAGCCCGATCGATACGACCGCCGAGAACATGCGCGGCCGACGCGTCCTCGTGATCGGCACCTTCGATCCGACCACGCCGCGGGCGCGGCAATGGATGCGGCTGCTCGACCGGCTCGGGTGCGTCGTCGACGTGCGCAACATCTCGTCCTGGGACGACGACCGCGCCTCGCAGACGGCGCGTACGCCGCTGGCGATGTTGCCGCGCGTCGTCGCGGGACTGGCGAGGCTCGCGTGGCATCTGTTGACGTGCGAGCGTCCCGATCTCGTCGTGTTCTTGTACCCCGGACATCTCGACGCGTGCGTGCTCGGGCCGATCGCGCGCCTGCGGCGCGTGCCGGCGGTGCTCGATATCTTCATCTCGCTGTACGACACCGTCGTTTCCGACCGCGCGTTGAGGAGCCCGCGTTCAGCGGTCGGGATCGCGACGCGGGCGATCGACATCGCGGCGTGCTGGAGCGTGCCGTTGGTGGTGGTCGACACGCCCGAGAACGCCGAATTCCTGGCCCGTTTCACGCACCGAGGGCGTCGGCACTTCGCAGTCCTGTGGGTCGGTGCGGACGAGTCGATCTACGGTCCGCCGGGCGCGGATCCGGGTGACGACGGACCGATCCTCTGGTACCTCACCTACATCCCCTTGCACGGGTTCGAGACGGTCGCGCACGCTGCCGCGCTTCTCCGCGACGACGGCCGGCGCATCCGACTCGTCGGCGATGGCCAACAACGCGCTGCGGCCGAGGATCTGATCGCGGAGTTGCACCTGCACAACGTCGACGTCGTGGGCTCGGTCCCGGAGGCGGATCTCGTCGGCGAGATCGGGCGCGCCTCCATCTGTCTCGGCGTGTTCGGCACCACCGACAAGGCCGCGCGCGTCGTGCCGAACAAGGTGTACCAGTGCGCGGCGGCCGGACGGGCGATCGTCACCGCCGAGACGCCGGCGAACCGCACCGCGTTCGGCGACGTCCTCGTCACCGTTCCCCCGGGCGACGCGCCCGCGCTCGCGGCCGCAATCCGCGCCTTGCGGGGACCGGCACGCGTCGGCGCGGGGGAACGGGCCCGCGCCACGTTCGTCGAACGTTTCTCGGACGCTGCGCTCGCGCGTGACCTCGCCCGGAGCCTGTCGAAGCTCCTACGTTCGAAAGCCCGCTGACACGAGAGACCACGCAGCACTGCGCCCGGCGCACGTTTTCCTGCCCACTGTTGGCAGGGTTTCCGGCGCCCGGCGCACGTTTTCCTGCCCACTGTTGGCAGGGTTTCCGGCGCGGTCAGGGAGTCGTGCTCGAGGGTTCCTCGGCGCGGGCGCGGGCGCGGGTGGTGACGAGCGCCAGCGCGGCGAGTGACAGGAACGTGATCCACACGACCCGGTCGATGACGCCGAGTACGACGCCCTCCGAGAGCGGCAGCTTGATGATGGGGCTCAGTAGCGCGATGAGCGCCTCGCGCGCGCCGAGTCCGCCGGGGAAGAATCCGATCGCGACCGACATGGCACCGGCGACCGCGAGCGCCAACACCTGTGCGGGCGTCCCGACCACACCGATCGCGTGCAACACCAGCCAGAGGCGGAAGCCACTGAGCCCGATCCACGACGTCTCGATCAACACGATGCGCAACGCGAGCTGCGGTCGGCCGTCGGCGGGCGCGGTCCGCCGGAACATCGCACCGGCGACGACGAGGCACGCGATACCGCCCGTCGCGACGGCGAGCCCGATGGGCCAGCTTCCGGCGATCATGATCGACACCCCGCCGATCACTCCCGCGAGACCGAGCCACGCGAGACCGGGGATCGACGACGCGACGGCGGCCGAGCCGTAGGTCGCACCCTGCTCCGACAACGAGCGGGTCGTCACGATGAGCGAACCCGGCAGCGGCAGGAGATTGGCAGCCGACGAGATCACCGCGACCTCGAGCGCACGCCGCGGACCGGCGCGCGATCCGATGAGGCGCGCGGCCGCGTCGTACTCGAGCATCTTCAACACGAGCGTCGCGGGCGCCGCGACGACGAACGCGATGGCGATGGGCAGCCAGTCGATCGTCGAGAACGAAAGGTGCGCGGAGCGCCACGCCCAGACGCTCGCGACGACGAGGACGACCAGTGTCACGATCGTGAGCACCATCTGCGCACGCCGCGGCAGCGGCTGCGCGCGGCGTTCGAGGAAGTTGCGGCGCGTCGACGACTTCTTCTCGGGCCCCACGGAGGTGGCCGATCCGCTCAACTCGCGCGGCGCGCGAGGACGACGAATCCGGTGCCGATGTCGGTCGACGCGAACGGGCGTTGCGCGACCCGACCCGGCAGCGCGACCGCCGCGCACGCGAGCGCGGCCAGCCGCGCGTGGGGCTGGATGTAGCGCCCGCTCGCCGACGTGCGCTGCTCGAGCGTTCCGGTCTTGGCGGCCCGCTGCGCACCGCGCCGCGCCAACCCGTCGCGGACGTGTTGCAGCAGGGATCCGAGCCCGGCGCCGCAGCTCCGTAGCTCGACAACCCGAAAGCCCGCTTCCTCCAGCCGGTTGATGAGCTCCGGTCGCTCGTAACGGCGGATGTGACCCGCGAGCTCGTCGTGCGGACCGAACTGTTCAGCGTGCGCAGGCACGCTCAGGAGCAACCAACCGTCGGGCACGACGTAGTCGCGCCATTGTGTGAGCGCGCCCGCGTCGTCGACGATGTGCTCGAGTACCTCGAACGCGCACACGAGGTCGAACTGCTCTTCGCCGCGCGCCGGCAAGGCGTCGACCACCCGTCCGCGGCCCACCGCCGCCAGCCGCGCGTCGGCGGTGACACGCGAGTCGGCATCGGGCTCGATGCCCGTGTAGGCGTAGTGCTGCGCCATCCACGCGCCGAGGCCGCCCTCGCCTGCGCCGATCTCCAGCACGGTGCGCGGCTGCGCTCGCCGCACCGACGCGCGAATCGCATCGAATCGCAACCAGGCGTTCGTGGACAGGACGGGCATGGCGAAGATTGGGGAACCTCGATCGACTCGTCTGTTGTGCGCAGCGGTGCGACTGATCATTGCATTCCTCATACGGCGGAGCGGTTCACTCCGGCGAAATACGGCGTTCGTCGGGGCGCGCTTTCGGCGGGGACGCCGATCGGGCTCAGGAGGCGCGTGGCTGGGCGGCGGTCGGCGGTGGAGCCTCCGGCGCCTGATCGAGCGTGCGAAGCGGGAATCCGTAGCGATGCAGGAGGGGCAGGGCGAGCGCGGTGCTGACCCAACGGTCGCGGACCGAGATCTCGTGCCTCCACTCCTCGTCGGGCTCGATCACGACGGCACCACTGATCATGCGGACGGGATTCCCGCCGACCGAATGTGTCGGCACCAACGTGGCCGCGTCCGAGGTCAGGAAACGCAGGTCGCCCGCAGGCTCGTCCATGAGATCGGCGAGTTCCCGCAACACCTTCGCGGGGTCGCGCGCCAACTCGTCGTAGCTGACCGTGATCGACGGGCGCCGGCGGCGAAGCATCTCGACGATGACGTTGCGTGCGAGCCAACTCGTCGTGGAGAACGCGGCACCAAAGCGCGGGAGGTGTTCGCCGGTGTCGCGGTCGGTGAAGACGCGCGCCCGTTTCCAGGAAAACACCACTGCGCGCGGATCGCGCACCACGTGCCCGATCCGCAGGTCGACACCCGGCACGAGCCCGAGGGCAACGGGCTCGAACGGGAGCCGCGACGAATCGACGACCACCTTCGCGCCCGTGACCTTGGCGATGCTGCGATAGACGGCGGAAGTTGCGGTCGTGTACCGCTCGAGCGCTTCCCAACGGTCGCGCGTGTCGACCCGGGTGCGGAGGAGACGCGCGAGGCGCGGCCAACGCACCACCGCCGATTGGTCGAGGTCGATGTGTGCCTTCGCGAGTGGCGCGAGCGGCGTGCCGCGCAGCAGCGCATCGGCTTCGTCGAGAATCGCCGACCAGGTCGGGCACTCCTGCACGGGAAGTCCACATCCGCAACGCCGGTTGTGTACGAGTCCCGAGTCCCAGAGACGATTGAGCTCCCCGACGTTGCAGAATCCCGGAATCTGACCCATCAGATTCGCGAGCAGCGTTCCGCCACTGCGGCCCTTGCCACCGAGAAAGAGCACTTTGACGTCGTCGGTCACGGGCGAGCAGCCTACCGGCGCGTGCGCGTCGCCCCGAAGCCCGCGTCAAGGTTCTCGCGGGCGCTGTGCGAATATCTTCCGGTGTCGACGGCGGCCGCGGACCACAAGCTGACCGAGCCGCTCGAACCGCTCGAACCGCCCGACGACTCACGTGCCGACCTCTGGGATCTTTTCGATACGGCGATCGTCGTCGCGGCCTTCATCGCAACGTTCGTCGTGCACCCGATACACGACGCGCTCACACAGCCGTACTGGTTGGACGAGGCGTGGGTCGCGGTCCTGACCCGGGTTCCGTGGTCGCACGTCACGGGGATGAGCTCGAGCACACCGGTGGGCTTCCTCGCACTCCTCAAGCTGGTTCCCGGTTCGGGCGAACAGCGCGGACGCCTCCTCGTGCTCGCGTTCAGCGCCGGAACCGTGGTGCTCGCGTACGCGTTCGCGCGTGGATTGCGATGGCCGTCGAAACCGCGCGCCCGTTTCGCGGGCGCGGTCGCCGCCCTCGTCGCGATGCTCGCTCCCCTCTCACTGCTGCGCAACGACCTCAAGCAGTACACCTGCGACGCGTTCTGCGCGCTCCTGATCCTCGTCGTCGCGGCCCGGGTCGAACGCGACCCCGATCGAACGGCCGTGTGGTGGCTCGGCATCGTGGCGGTGGTCGTGTTGCCGTTCAGCTCGACATCGGCGTTCGTCGCCATGCCCGTGTTCGCGGGACTCCTCGGGTCGGCGCTGTTGGCGCGCGCTCGGCGCCGCGTCGTCGAGGTCGTCGTCACCGCGGCTGCGACCGGACTGGTGATCGCCGGGTACTTCGGCGCGGTGATCGTGGCGAACACGAACGACAAGCTGCGCGCGTACTGGAACAGCTTCTACCTGTACGGCTCGCTCGGGGACAGCCTCAGCCAGGCGTGGCGCCGCCTGTCGCATCTTCGCCTCTGGCTCGGAATGCCGGCTTGGATCTTCGTCGTATTCGTGGTCATCGGCATCGTCGCGCTCGTGCGCCTCGGGGCGCCTTCGATCGCGATCGCGCTTCCGTTGCTCTGGATCGAGTTGGGCACCGCGGCGCATCTTCGCCGCTACCCCTTCCTCGACCTGCGGACCTCGCACTTCCTGCTGATGTCGTCGTTCGTCGTCGGCGCGGTGGGCGCGGCCTGGGCGGTGCAGCTCGTGTACCGGTGGAACCGGGTCTTGGCCGTCGCCGCGACGGTCTTGCTCGCGTGGCTCTTCTCGATCGGGTTCAGACCCTGGGTCGACACGCTGAACATCTTCTACGAGAACGCGCGGGCGCAAGCGGCCTACGTCGCGAACCATCGCATGCCGAACGACGTCATCCTCGTCAACAGCGGTGGGGCCTTCGGCTTCTCGTACTACTGGCCGCACGGTTCGATCACGACCGAGCTCGACGATTCGACCGGGCAGGGCTTCCGTGCCGAGGTCAAGGGCCTGCGCGCGCAGTGGATGATCGGCCGCACCGATGCCGAGGTACTGAGCGCGTTGCGCGACGCGCTCCGGACGTGGCATGCCGCCGGCCCGGGGGCCCGTCTCTTCATCGTGCGATCGCACGTCCTGGCCAAAGAAGCCCTCGCCTGGAAGCGCGCTTTCGCCGCGCTCGACGTGCACCCGCGCGTGGTGCATCTCCGAGTCGAACCCTTGCTCGTCCTCGGCCCGGCGTCTCCCGCCGGGACCGCCGGACACTGACACCCCACAGCGCGTCCGGTCAGCGCGACGAATATCGATCCGCCCCGCCCCGGCGGGCGGAACAACCACGCATGGAGATCGCGGCGCGGGCGCTGCCTCGACGAGCCGTTGCCATGGGCCGCCGGACGGGCCGGCCCATGGCACGGCGCAGCGCCGCGTGCACCGGCGCGATATTGGACTCGCGCGCCGGCGCGACGACCGCCGAGTCGCCGCACCTCCGGTGCTGGCGCACGTACAACACGTACAATTCGACCTTTCGCAGGCGCGCCGGACCCGCAGCGGGAGGTCGATCGCACGTGCCCGAGGACTCGCCCGACCGGATCTGGTCGAAGCGACTCGTCGCCGGAGACGAGAACGCGCTCCGCGAGGCATACCGCGACCACGCGCCCGCGGTGCTCGGTCTCGCCACACGGGTGCTCGGCAGCTTCGGGGGCCAGGCCGAAGACGTGCTGCAGGACGTCTTCGTACGGCTCTGGGAACACCCTGATCACTTCGATCCGGCGCGCGGCCGCCTGCGCTCGTACCTGCTCGCCATGACCCACAGCCGCGCCGTCGAGCGCGTGCGCGCGGAGGATTCCCAGCGGCGACGGCTCGAGGCCGCGGGCAACCAGCTTGTCGACGTCGCGACGGATCCGACCCGCGCGCTCACCACCCTCGATTCGAGGTCCGCCGTGCAGCGGGTGCTCGCCGACCTTCCGTCCGAGCAGCGCATCGCGATCGAGATGGCCTACTACCGCGGCCTCTCATATCGCGACGTCGCGATAGCGCTCGCCGAACCCGAAGGCACCGTGCGCTACCGCATACGCGCCGGCATGCAGAAGATGCGCGCCGCGTTGCAGGCCGAGGAGGTGTCGCCGTGAACGACGCGTCGGACGCCGAGGACCGGGCCATCGCCCGCGCACTCGACGCCGACTCCGACGAGCGAACGCGCGCCGCCGACCCGCGGGTCGTCGACGAGTATCGCGAGGTGCTCGGTCACCTGCCGATCGCGGAGGTATCACCCGCGCCGGATCTCGAGGATCGAATCGTCGGGGCTGCCCTCGAGCGCCGCGCGGCAACCGGCACCACCACCCCGATGGAGACCCCCATGGAGAGAAAGCGGTCGCGCGTTCTGCGCCGGATCCGGGTCGCTTCGCTCGCGACGGCAGTCGCGGCGGCAATCGTCGTCGGCGTCATCCTCGCAACGGGAACGTCACCGGCTCCCGTTCCCTCCGCCCGAGTTTCTCTGGCAACGGTCCGCCGTGCCCAGATCGACTCTCTGGCCCGCGCACCGGGTTCGCGCGTCGGCACCCTCGGCGCGATCGGACGCGTCGTGCTCGCGAGCAACGGCAACGGCGCGGTCTACGACCTCAAAGTCGATACGGCGGTCGCCGTCGGCCTCGTCAGCTCCGGCGGGACGACGGTGATCGGCCCGGCTCTCCCGAGGGGAGGCGTGATCGCCTTCGTCGTCGACCACCCCGAACGGGTCCGCACGGTGACGCTGATGCGCCAAGGTTCCGTGATCGCGAGCGCCGCGCTGAGCGCGCCCTGAGCTAAGGCGACGCGGTGGAACGGGTTCGGCGGAGCGCGTCGCGAAGCAGACCTCCCGCCGCGCAGCGGGCGACCATCACGAGCACCAGCAGTGCGATCAACAGGCCTTGGCGCGTCGTCACCGCGTCGATCGCGCGCCACAGACTCGATGACTGCTCCGGCGCCGGATGTCGCAATGCCGCGTCGACCGAGCCGAGCGGTCCGCCGGGTGCCGGCCTCGCGGGTGAGGCGCCGCTTATCGAAACGTGAGCGGCACCCGGCGCGTCGGTGGAAGCGGGACGCGACGAACGCACGGTCGGGGACGACTTCCCATCTGGAGTTACGCCCGCCGCCGACGAGCCTGACGCAGAGGAGCCGGACAGCCCCGTCGTGGCGTCGGCCGGCCCGATCTGCGGAGTGCCCGGGACGGGCGGAACGGGCGAGGCACCGACAACCGTCGGCTCACCCGGGAGCGGCGGAACGGTCGGGGCACCGACAACTGTCGGCCCACCCGGGAGCGTGACGCCGCCGGTGGGGAGAGCAACGTTCGTTCCGTCCGGACCGACCGACGCTTGTATCGAGGTGGGAGTCCCGGCGGCAAGCGCGACCGGTCCTGGAGAAGTCGGAAGCGTCACGTCGACGCCGACACCCGACGCGGACGAGACGGACACGGCTGCGTCGAGGCCGGAAGCGACCTTGCCCGCGTTGACACCGATCGGTTCGACGCGAACCACGGGTGGCACCGCGACTGAGACCGTCACCGACGCGACCGCCGGAAGGTCGACCGGTGCCGGGGGCGAACCCACCGCCGGCGCGAGCACAGGCACGGGCACGGCGCCGAGATCGAGCGCCGAGGCCGGCGCAGCCGACAGGAGCACGATCGCGCCGCCGGACAGGACGGCGCCGGCACGCACGAGGGCGGAGCGGATCGGCAAGGCGCTTCCTCCCTCTCGGTGCGATGTCCACGTGCGCGAAAAACGTGCGTCGGACGCCCTTCAAGAATTCCCATCCAAACCGCGTCGGCAAACGGATATCAGGCACGGAGCCCGCTCCGCGCAGGATCTTGACGGCCGCATTCGGGCATATCGGTCGCGACCGAGGCTCGGCATGCTCGGGGACCTTCGCCGGCAGGTTCAGGAGTCCGCCTCGATATCACGCACGGTTCCCGCGCACCCCCTCGCTGCGAGTGCCGTCAGATCGGGCGGGTGGCGCGATTGCCGGTGAGCCGGATGCGAGTTGGTGGCCGCATCCGCTCACCGGCGTCCGCTGCGCGCATGCCTACGAGGACGTCGCCATCGAGACGATCGGACGGCTAGGTGGTGTCGCGCCGAGCGATCCGGCGCAGGCGGCATTCGAGACGGCGAAGACTCCGCCGACGGAGCCGACCATGAACTCTCCGTTGCCGTAGCGAGCGGTGTCCACCACGGCGCGGTTGAGCCGGGCTCCGCCCATCGAACCGCGGAACGGCGTATCGAACGCGAAGACCTCGCCGTCCGATGCGACGAGCCAGTATCCCTCGTTGCCCCGCCGGTACCAGCGCGGCATGAGAGCATCCGTGGCGCGGAGCGGCTTCGCATCATCGAACGCGTACACAGAGCCTGCGGCGTTGACGATCCAGTCGCCGCGACGCGTCGGGGAGCGTCCTTGAACCTCGAGCTACGGCGAATCCGATGCCGTGCAAGGGCCCGCGGCTGTTCCGGTCGGAGACCGAAAAGTCGAGAGCCCGAGAGGGGATTCGAACCCCTGACCTGCTCATCACGAGATCATTCAGAAGCGGACGACGACGAACCCGAGCGGACCTAAGCGCAGGTCAGTCGGTATGCGACGACGAGCACGAACGGTGCCGAACGAGTGCGCACGCGCGATGAACGCGCGATGGACGCGCGATGGAACGCCGTGCTCTGGTCAAATGATGCCGTAGCGGACGGCCTTGTCGATGAGCGCAGATCGACCATCGACGATGCGCCAAAGCGCCGCTTGGCCGTACGGCTGGCCGGGTTCGTTGGTCACCGCGAGCGCGAGGTCATCGGTGTTTGAGCGTGCCCGAAATGCGTATGACGCGAGAGGACAAGGGCAGGTCGGATTCTGGGCCGCGCTACGCCACGCAATCGCGTTCGTGCGCCAGTCGACCGCTTGCCTCTGTAGCGACGGATAGATCGTCTCCAGCACCACGTGGCCATCCCAGGACAGATCCTCGGGTTGCCCTGAGACCTGCGCCATCACCGCGCCCGTTCTTGTATCCAGCACTTGCCCGCGCGGGCCGGACCCCCTGAGCAGTTCCAGCGCGTAGTGGCCGTCGCCTGACACGGAGACGAGCTCGCCGACGGCTCCGTTCGTTGGCGCCCAACTCGGGACGCTTGTCACCCCGGTGCTCAGTCGAACGACTGTGATCGTAAGGTTCGTCGCGAGCGTGTTCTCGGCAACGATCGCTTCGTCGTCTCGGATACTGCAGCGCAGGATGCTCGGCGCAGTGTGCGGGCCGTAGCCCGGTACTTGGGCGACGACGCGCGAGGGGCTCCCGGGGTCGACGAGGAGCAGATCCGCCGGCCCGTCGGGCATTCCGGCACCAGAGGTGTGCGGTCGTAACGAGCACAGGTGTCTGCTGTCGTCGGCCCACACACCATCGACGTCGACTCCTTTGGCGATCAGGTGGCCCTGCAGATCGAGGACCTCGCCGTCCCCGGTGACGAGCAGCCGAGTGCCATCGGGCGACAACACCACCGTCGTGCAGCAATCGACCGTCGCGCTGAGGTGCACCGTTCGAAGACGACGCCCATCCCATCCCCACTCCACGAGGGTGTGCCGGTCTCCTGATGGGGGTGCACTGAGAAACCCCGCGGGTGGAAGCGGCGACAGTGCATGCGCCGAATCCGGAACTGTCGTCGGCGGTTGCACGGAAATCGCCGGTTTGGTGACGTCGCTTCGCGTGACAAGGAACGTGCCGATCGCAACGCCGGCCACCACCGGGATGACGACGAGCAGAGCTGCCAGCCGTCGGCGTCGACGAATTCGATGCGCTCGCGACGCAACGGAGTCGATTGGAAGTAGTGGCAGCACGGCTTGCTGGTTGAGCGCCTGCGCCTTGGTCTGAAGGTCGATCACTGCGCCTCCTGTTCGAGCAGTCGAGACTCGAGCGTGTCCAACGCCCGCGCGAGGTTCGAAGCGACCGTCCCGCGGGCAACTCCGAGAATGCGAGCGATCTCGGCTTCGGGCAGATCGCCGACGTAACGCAGGACGACGGTCCGCCGCTGTCGGTCGGGAAGACCCTGGACCGCCGACCACACGTCGGCGTCAGGAATCTCCACGACCGTGGGGGCCTCTGGCGCCATGCGACCGATCGCGCTGCGCTCGCGTTGACTACGACGCGCTTCTCGCCGAAGCAGATTGAGTCCGACCTTGAACGTCCACCCTGTCGGCGAATCCATTTTTCGAACCCGCGACCAGCTTGCCGCTGCGCGACAGAACGCCTCGTCGGTCGCTTCGCGCGCGCTGTCGAGAGATCCAGAGATCAGATAGAGACCGTTGGCGACTCGCGGGTGTTCACGGCGATACCAGTCGTCGAACCCGCCGTCGTCCATCACCTCTTCTTAAGCCCGCAGGCGGCAGGAATGTTGCATTGTGCCTGGGGGCTCCGATGATCCAGGCCGATACGGGCCGGTGCCGCGGTGGCGCTCCATCCCGCGGAGGTCAGATCGCCGGCGGGGGCGACGGCGATGTGGGACTCGATGCCGAGCGCGCTCGAGAGGCGGGCGAGGGTGTCGAAGGACGGGTTGTGTTCGCCGGCCTCGAGACGAGCGACGGCGGGCTGCTTCATACCGAGAAGCCGGGCGAGCGCGGTTTGGGAGAGGTCGTGCTCGACGCGGTATTCGACGAGGCGCGCGGCGACCGCGCGCGCGACCGCGGTCCGTTCCCACTCTGCTCGAACGTGCGGGTCTTTCAGCTGATGTGCGATCACCTTGTCGCTGCTGCGCATCTTGTCGAGTTTCACGTCGGGCTCCTCATGCTTCGATCTCGTCGAGCCGTTTCGTCGCGGCGGCGACCGCTCGTCGGAATTCTCCGTGGGTCGACGAGCGCTTCCGGCCCGATCGCCACGACGACGAAGGTGTCTGCCACTCTTCCGTACAGCGGTCGCCATTGGCTCCGGTCGCTCCGGGGTCGAAGCTCGCGGAGCCGTTCCGCGTCTTTCACGGGGCTCTGATGCGGGAACGGCAACGCCGGGCCGACCGCGGCGAGATAGCTCGATGCCGGCGCCGAGGTCTCGGTCGGTGCTGCGGGGGCCAAGTTGCTGCTCGAGTGCGCCTTCGATCGCTCGGCGCATCGCGAGTTCTTCTTGGTGGGAGGGGTCGAGCGTTCTGCAGATGGTCGTGTACCCGTCTTCGGGTTCGCGATCGTGATGCGCTTCTGCATCGTGCTCGGTGCGGGCGGTGTGGAGATGATTTTCGTGGCGGCCCCGAGTGAGCGCGCTGTAGCCGGCTTCTCGATAGAGGTGCTTGTCGCCGAGGACGTACACGTAGTCACAGGTCTGGCCTTGGGCATTGCGCGTGCGGTCGCTCGATTTGCTGCACGGGCTGCTGACAGGCCGGCCGACGCCGACGCGGGTCTTCTCCGGCCCCGAGGGGCGGTCCGTTGCGGTACGCGAACTTTCACGACCGCGTATGGGTCCCTGCCTGCGCGCGAGCCGGCCTCGCAGGACTCGGATTCCACGACCTGCGCCGGGCCGCGGCGACGGTCCTCGTGACCTCGGGAGTCGACGTCCGGACGCCCAGCACTGTCTCGGTCACTCCGACCCGCGGCTTACGCTCGCGGTGTACGCGCAAGTCGCACCGCACGCGGACCGCGCGGTGGCCGCGGCGATCGAGGATCACTTCCTCGCCGGCGCGCGCGATGCACGCGCGATGGACGGTGAAGGCGTACTGCTGACAGGAGCGACGCGACGACTCCCACCTGCGAAAGCAGTGGAGCCGGAGAGGGGATTCGAACCCCTGACCTGCTCATTACGAGTGAGCTGCTCTACCGACTGAGCTACCCCGGCGAAGCTGGAGAGTGTACCCGACCCCTCAGGCGGTCCCCGCGGTGGGTAGCTCCATGAGCAGCGCAACGAGACGCACGAGACCTTTCTCGTTGATCAGGAACGCCTCGCGTGTCTGGTGGCACAGCTCGAGCGCGGCGGCCGCGGCGCGCGGCGACACATGTAGCGCGGGGATATCCGCGTTCAGCGCGGCCGCAGGCGCGGCGAGGGCGTCGCGGTAGACGGATTCGATCGCGGTCACGCCTTCCAACAACAAGTCGATGCGCGTACGGCGCGTCTCGCGCTTGTGGCGTTCGTCGATGCGTCGGCGCATGCGTTGTGCCTCGCGTTCGGAGTAGCCCAGCCGCTCCATCTCCGCGTCGAACGCGTCGAGCTCCTCCTTGTGCTGCAGCTCGACGGCGGCGGCGGCCTCTTCGACCTGCGCGTCGAGCTCCTGCGCGATCGTGAGCGCGGTCGCGCCGTAGCCGTCGACGCGCGCCGGGGCCGCCGCGAACGCGGCGCGCAACTCGCCGATGCGCCCGGCAAGCGCGCGCGCCCGCGCGAGCTGG
>JAODBI010000010.1 GCA_025463875.1 Actinomycetes bacterium | reverse complement strand
TTCGGAACAACCAACGTGGTGCGCGCCGGCTTGTTCATCCTGGCTACCGGGCTGGGCATCTGCGCCATTGCCGACACACCGGCGCTGTCGTTCTTCGCGCTGCTGCCCGGCTTCATCCTGGTCGGCGTCGGCATCGGCTTCGCCGGTTCGCAACTCAACAATGTCATCCTCTCCGACGTGCCGCCCGATCGTTCGGGCGCGGCGAGCGGAGCGAACACGACGGTCCGCATGATCGGCGCGTCGCTCGGAATCGCGGTGATCAGCTCGATGCTGAGCACACAGACGAGCCGCGGCGCGGTCGTCGACGCCGCGCACACGCCCCTGATCTTCGCAACGGTGGTGCTGTTCTTCGGCTTCGGTCTGTCGTTCCTGATTCCACACGTCGGCCCGCGCGGTACCCGTCAGAATGACCCCGCGGCCGACGACTACGAGATGGAGATGCTGGAGTCCGAGCTGGTCGCCGACTCCCTCGCGGCTCGGTAGCGATAGTCAGGACGTGTTGTTCCGCCCGGGCGCCGACCCGAATGAGCCGGTCCCAGGCTTGACGGTGGAGTCGGGATAGCGTCATCGGTCTACTCGACGAGCAAGTAGCGACTACACGAGTTGGAGATCGCAAACGTGTCCGGTCCATCGTCGGTGCCGGAGTCCTCAATATGTGTCGATAGGCGGGACCCAAACCGCCACGTGGAGGTGCACTGTGAACAAGAGCGAACTCGTCGCAGCTATCGCCGGCTCAGCGGACCTTTCGAAGGCCGACGCGGAGAGCGCCCTGAACGCGCTGATCGGATCCGTGCAGTCTGCAGTTGCGAAAGGTGAGAAGGTCGTCCTTCCGGGCTTCGGAACCTTCGCGCCCTCATTCCGCAACGCCAGAACCGGAATGAACCCCCAGACTCGCGAACCGTTGCAGATCCCGGCGAGCAAGACCGCGAAGTTCACCGTGGGCTCGGAGTTCAAGAACCGCCTCAACGCGTAGCGACCAGCAGGTCACACCCACACGAGGGCGCCGGGATGCTGCGATGCCACGGCGAGCAGGCCGCGGCTCGAGGAGATGCGCTCGATCGTCCAGATCGCGTCCGGAGCGAGGGAAACGAAGCAGGCGACGAGCACGCCGATCCCGACGCCGATCGCGTACCCGGCCACCTTCGCGACGTCACCCATGTCTTCGACCACCCGAGAAATCGCGGTGACCTGGACGATGGCGCCGATGAGACCGAGCAGCACCCCGCCGACCAAATTGCCGCGAATGGTGATGGCGACACGCCGCTGCCAGAGCGCGACTCGAAGAGCACGAGCGTTCTGATCAAGAAGGGTTCCATGCGAACGACCCTACGGATCGCAGCCCCGCGCTCCATCCGTGCGCACACGGATTCGACCTACTGAGAGGACGCTGCGCTCAGGTCACGCGTTTCGGGGGCACCGCTCGCCCGCATTCTTCTCCCTGGAGATCGCGCTTACGCGTCCGCGTGGTGAACCTGGTGTGTACCTCGACGATCCTGGAGGTGACACCGGGGAACCACTCGGCGTGACCTGTGAGGAGGACACGATGGCAGGACCGCAGAATCGGGTTGCCGTGCTCGGCACGGGTGCAATGGGTCACGGGATGGCAACGAGCGCGTTGCGTGCCGGCATCCCGACGATCGTCTGGAACCGGGAGCCCGAGGCGACCCGAGACCTCGCCCAGCTCGGTGCAGAAGTCGCCGAGAACCCAGCCGACGCCGCGAGGCAAGCCGCGATCGTGGTCACGATGGTGACCGACGCCGATGCTGTGATCTCCATCGCGCGCGACCAGGGCATGCTCGCCGCCCTCGCACCGGACTCCATCTGGGTACAGATGAGCACGATCGGAGTTGCCGGGATCGAACGCGTCGCGACCCTCGCCCGCGAGGAGCGTCCCGACGTCATGCTGCTCGACGCGCCGGTCTCCGGGAGCAGAGAACCAGCAGAGCTGGGCCAGCTGACGATCTTTGCGTCCGGACCCGACGACGCCCGTGCACGCGTCACTCCCCTCTTCGATGCGCTCGGGCAGCGCACCATCTGGGTCGGCCCGGTCGGGACCGGGACCAGGGTCAAGGTCGTGAACAACACGTGGCTCGCGCTCGGAGCCGAAGCGGTTGCTGCGTCGGTGTCGCTGGCTCGCCGGCTGGGGCTCGAGGCGGACACGGTGGTCGATGCACTCGCGAGTGGACCGCTCGTGTCTCCCTGGCAGGCCGCCAAGCTGCAGCGCATCGTCAAGGGAGACTTTTCGAGCCAGTTCTCGTTGTCGCTCGCGCTCAAGGACGTGCGCCTCGCGCTCGACGCAGCCGGCAACGACCCGTCGACCGTCCTCCGTTCCCTTGCCGCCGAATGGCAGCTCGTCGTCGATCAGGGGCTCGGCAACGAGGACGTCACCGTCGTGACGCGCGCGCTCGAGCTGCAAGGAGCAACGCGATGACGCAGATCGGTTACACGATGATGTGCGAGCAGGCAGGTCCGAAGCAACTGGTGCGAGACGTCGCCCTCGCCGAGCAGGCGGGCTTCGACTTTGCGGTCATCAGCGATCACTACTCGCCGTGGCTGGACTCCCAGGGCCACTCGCCGTACGCGTGGAGCGTGCTCGGCGCGGCCACGCAAGTGACCGACCGCATTCCACTGATGACGTACGTCACGTGCCCGACCCGGCGATACCACCCCGCGGTGGTCGCACAGAAGGCAGCGACGATGCAGCTGCTGTCCGACGGTCGGTTCACGCTCGGGCTCGGCGCGGGCGAAAACCTCAATGAACACATTGTCGGCGGCCAGTGGCCGATCGCCGGCGTGCGTCACGAGATGCTCGATGAGGCGGTCAAGATCATCCGCGCACTCTGGACCGGCGACACGGTGACGCACCGGGGCAAGCACTTCGACGTCGAGTCGGCGAAGATCTGGGACCTACCCGATGCCTCTCCGCCGATCGGCATCGCGGTGTCGGGGCCGGAGAGCTGTCGATTGGCGGGGCGAGACGCCGACATCATGGTCGCGGTCGAACCCCGCCGTGAGTTGGGCGAGATGTTCGACGATGCCGGCGGCGCCGGCAAGCCGCGGGTCGGTCAGATCGCGCTGTCGTACGACACGGACGCGCAGATCGCGCGTAAGCGGGCGATGGAACAGTTCCGGTGGTTCACCGGCGACTGGAGAGTGAACGCCGAGCTGCCCGTTCCCGCTTCGTTCGACGCGGCGTCAAGAACCGTGCGTCCGGAAGACGTGTCGGCCCGGATGCCGTGCGGGCCCGACGTGCAGCGCCACATTGCAGGGATACGCGAGTTCGAGGCCGCCGGGTTCACACACATCGCGTTGGTGCAGGTCGGTGGGGAGACCCAGGAGGATTTCATCGCGTGGGCAGCGACCGAGCTGCTCCCGGCTCTGCGCGGGTCATGACTCGCTCGTCGACAGGCGCGGGGTTCCTCGACGAGGTCCAGGCGACCCTCCGTCCGAGTCGCGAGAGCACGCACGGTCCGCTCCCACCGCTGCTGCTCGGGCTCACGGTCGTCACGGGCCTGGTCGACGCATTCAGCTACCTGCTCCTCGGTCACGTGTTCGTCGCGAACATGACCGGCAACGTGGTGTTCTTGGGATTCGCGATCGCCGGGGCGTCGGGCTTCTCGATCCCGGCGTCACTGGTGGCGTTGGGTGCGTTCGTGCTGGGCGCGTTGCTCGGCGGCAAAGCCGGTTCCGAGCTCGGGCGTCATCGCGGGCACCTGCTCACGGCGACGACGTCGTTCCAGGTTCTCCTCCTCGGCGCGTCAGTTGTCGTCGCCGCGGCGAGCGGCGACCCGGTGACCGGCGTGTACCAATACGCAGCGATCGTCGTTCTCGGAGTCTCGATGGGTATCCAGAACGCCACGGCGCGTCGGCTCGCGGTTCCCGACCTGACCACCACCGTGCTCACGTTGACGATCACCGGCGTGGCCGCCGACAGCGTGATCGCGGGGGGAGCCGGGTTGGCGGCCGGGCGTCGCCTCCTGGCCGTCGCCGCGATGTTCGTGGGCGCGCTGGCCGGCGCCGCGCTTGCCCTGCACGTTCACGTCGTGGCGCCACTCGTGATCGCGCTCGTCGTGACCGCAGTGGTTGCGCTGGTCAGCTGGCGGGCCGGTGCGGACGATCCGAGCTGGGTGCGTCCCGGCTAGACGAATCCTTCGATCACAACCGGTGTGCGGAGGCAACGTTGGCGTTGCACCTATCGAGCTCGTCCCGATCGAGCAACATCGCGTCGAGGAGACTCCAGACTTGGGCGCCGCGATACGTCGCCGCCTACCTCGCGCATCGAGCTTGGCCGGCGGACGACTACGCCTCGCATCGCTCGTGTCGCTCGGCCTCTATCCGATCAACGGGTGATCACCGGGTCCTTCCAACGGGATCTCGATCGTCACTATGGTGCCTTTGCCGGCGGGGCTGATCACCTGGAGCGTGCCGCCGAGCGCTTCGATTCGATCGCTGAGCCCGAGCAGTCCCGAGCCCTGGTCGTCGGCTCCCCCGATCCCGTCGTCGCGGACGGCCAGCCGAACCGTCGTGTCCCGCGCGTCGAGCTCGACGTACACGACAGATGCGCTGGCATGTTTGACAGCATTGGTCAACGCTTCGGACACCACGTAGTACGCCGCGACCTCGACCGGCTCGGGCAGCCGACGCTCAGCGTGCACATCGAACTCGATCGGGAGCACCGAACGACGGCTCAGCGCTCTGAGCGCCGGGACCAGGCCCCCCTTGGACAGGATCGCGGGATGAATCCCGTGGGAGAGCTCCCGTAGCTCCTCGAAGACGCTCGTCACCTCGTCGGACACGTGCGCTAACCGGCGTCCGAGCTCAGCGAGCTGAGGGGGCACCGCCGCGCTCGCCGCACGCAGCTCCAGCCCGAGTGAGACGAGCCGCTGCTGGGTGCCGTCGTGCAGATCACGTTCGATCCGCCTCCGCGTCTCATCGGCGGCTGCCCCGATGCGCGCGCGTGAGGCGGCGAGATCGGCACGGGTCTCCGCGGTCGCGATCGCCGTCGCCAGCAGCTCCGTGAACGAGGCCAGCCGCCACTCGGTGTCGGCCGGAAGGGGCTGTTCCCCGGACGAGCCCGCGCCGACTGTGCCCCACAGGCGACCCTCGACGATGATCGGCGTCCCGACCGACGAGCGGACGCCCTGCCCGCGCGCCTTGACGGCAGTCGAGCCGGAGGAATCCGCATAGTCATCGATCCGCACCGGAGCGCCGGTCTCGAAGACCATCGTCCCGACGTTCCTCCCCCCGGGCTTCCACCGGCTGCCGATGGGCACGAAGTCGACTGCCTTGCCCCAACTGGCGACGAACGTGAGCGTGCCGTCAGGCTCATAACGGCCCATGGCCGCGCTGTCCACCGGAAGCAGGTTCCCGATCTCCTCGGTGACCGCCTCGAACACGGCTTCCGGCGCCGCCCCTCGAGCCACGAGCGTCGCGACCCGCCGCAACGCCGCCTGCTCCTCTGCCAGACGTGCGAGACCGGCGCGACTCTCGGCGTTCGCGATCGCGGCGGCGAGCAGGTCGGTGAAGTTGGCGAGCCGCGCTTCGGTGTCCGCCGGCAACCGCTGCTTCTGCATCGAGCCGGCGGCGATCACGCCCCAGAGGCGGCCCTCGACGATGACGGGTGTCGCGAGAGATGAGTTGATGCGCGCCGCGTGGGCTGCAACGCCGATCGGGCCGGAGCTGCTCTCGGAATAGTTGTCGATGCGGGCGGAGCGGCCGGTCTCGAACACGATCGTGCCGAGGTTGTTTCCCCCGAGCATCCGCCGGCTTCCGACGGGAAAGTGCTCGACCGCCGTGCCCCAGCTGGCGACGAACGTGAGTGAACCGTCCGACTCATAGCGGCACAAGCTCGCCAGATCGATCGGGAACAGGCGTCCAACCTCCTCGATGACGGCCGTGAACAGCTCCTCCGGCTCCGTGCCGCGCGCCACCAGCGTCGCAACCCGCCGCAGCGCGCCCTGCTCGTCGGCGAGCAAGCGAGTTTCCTCACTGTGCAACGGAGCTCCCCATGCCGGCAACGATCAACCCGACCGCGGAGATGATCCGCGACGACGACATCGCGCGCATCGGCGGGCACCCCACTCCGGTGCCCGTGGACTCACAAGATACGCCTGCGTCGCCAGGCCGTGAAGCACCGCACTACGCGTCCTCGGGGTGAACGAACTCGTTCGTTTGGGCATTGTTGCAGTGGCACTGCCGACGAGACGAGGAGGACTCATCATGATCGCGACGGACGAACCCGGCCACCGGCCATTCTGCAACGTCGAGACGGCGTGGGTCGGTGCAGGAAACGAAGACGTCGGCGCGGGGACTGCACGCGGCGAATAGTGGTCCGGGTCGATCCGTACCAAGACAGAGGAGCAAACATGGAAGCAAGCAACATCTCTGCCTCGCAGGCCGGCACGCTCGTGATCGGCGGCGATCTCGATGTCAACCGTCTCGGATTCGGTGCGATGCGCCTGACCGGTCCCGGGATCTGGGGTCAACCCGCCGACCGCGAAGAAGCGAAGGCCGTCCTTCGGCGCGCGGTCGAGCTCGGGACCAATTTCATCGACACGGCCGACTCGTACGGTCCTCATGTGAGTGAGAGCCTCATCGCAGAGGCCTTGTACCCGTATCCGGATGACCTCGTCATCGCAACCAAGGGCGGCCTCGAGCGCACGGGTCCGGACCGCTGGCCCCACAACGCGCGGCCCGAGCATCTCAAAGCGGCTTGCGAAGGAAGCTTGCAGCGCCTGCGTCTCGAACGCATTCCGCTGTACCAGCTGCACCGGCCCGACCCTGCGGTCCCGTACGAGGACTCGGTCGGCGCGCTCGTCGAGCTCGCGCAGGAGGGCAAGATCCACCATATTGGCGTCTCGAACGTCGACCAGCGGCTCATGAGCGTCGCGCGGGCAATGACGAAAGTCGCTTCGGTTCAGAATCGCTACAACTTCGGCGACCGCGAGTCCGAGGCGTTGGTCGATATGTGCGAGCGCGAAGGAACGGCCTTTTTGCCGTGGGCGCCGATGCACGACATCGCCGAGAACGAAGTCGCGACGATCGCGGCGAGTCATCACGCGACGACACGGCAGGTGGTCCTCGCGTGGCTGCTGGCCCGATCACCTGCAATATTGCCCATTCCCGGAACCGGGTCGGTCGCCCATCTCGAGGCGAATGTCGCCGCGGCAGGATTGCGCCTCGAACCGGACGAGATCCTCTCGCTCACTGCGAAGAGCTGACGTTCCCCGTCCGACTGCACGAGCCGCGCCGCAGCGGCGCGCCGGAGCGCCGTGGTGTTCTGCGTTCAGTTCGACAGGTCAACCGTGGTGAGCGGCCCGAAATAGCGAATCGAATGCCCTCCGTGCGCACGGAGCGTCTCGACTATCGGCGTCCTCTCGGCGCGCGGAGCACGGACGGCGATCAGATAGCCGCCCGCCTCCACGTGACGGCAGTCGTCCTCGATGTCACCGCCCTCGCTCGCGATCGTGTCGACCAGGCGAGAAATCCGCCCCCGCAAGCCATGATGACGCCCGGACGGATCGATGTGTTCCACACCATCGGCGCCGCCGAGCAGATACACGCTGTTGCGCGGCACCTGGTCGCGCGCGAGCTCCTCGAGCGCCGCTACCAGTGAGTGCTCGTCGTCCAGGAGTGCGACGACGCGTCCGTGCGGCCGAAACAGCCAGTCTGCAGGCGGCTCGACGAAGTAGTCACTGAGCGGCATGCCGGCACCTTCATGATGCGCCGGGTCGCTGGTACGAGCAGTGGAAGGGATGAGCACGATCTTGCCGTGCGTGTGCCGTTTCTCGAGCTCGGCGAACGCATCGCGAACTTTTTCGAGCGGATAGGTCGCGGCAATGGGGATCTCGATCCGTCCCGACGCGACGAGCTCCGCCATCTGCGACAAGACGTCGGTCGTGGAAGCGTCCACGCTCCCCTCGGCCTTGGTTCCGAGCTCTTGCGCCTTCTCACGCGCGGCGATCGTCTCGATTCGATCTTTCGCGACTCCGAGATCGACCGCGAGCTGCACGTACTCCGGTCCGAAGAGGTCGATGAACGCGTCGATGCCGTTCGGCGCGGCGGAGCGGAGCCGTTCAGCAATCCCATCGCCGTACGAGACCGGCACGACGCCGAGCGCGGCGAGCCAATGGTGATTCGCAGGCGACGCGATGCCGAGCACCGTCGCGTCCTTCGTCCGCAAGAGCTGGACCACGACCGAGCCGACCCCGCCGGCCGCTCCCGACACCGCGATCGTGTCACCGCGTTTTGCGTCGACAGCTCGTACCGCGGCGTACGCGGTGCACCCGACGACGTAGAGCGACCCGGCGGCCTCCCAACTCAACCGAGTCGGTTTGGGGATCAGCTGGGTCACGGGAACTGCGACGTATTCGGCCTGGCTCGATCGTCGCCACGACCAACCCATCACCTCGTCGCCGACCGCGAACCCCGCGACCCCGTCGCCGACCGTGCTGACCACCCCGGCGAGGTCACTGCCCTCGCCCGACGGGAACGTCGCCGGAAAGCTCGCCTGGAGCGTCCCGTTCCGAATCGCCGCTTCGCCCGGGTTGATCCCCGCGGCGCGCACTTCGACGACGACCTCGCCGACTGCGGGTTCCGGAACTGCAACATCGGCGATGTACAGGACGTCACGGTCCCCGTAGCGATCGAATCGTATTGCTCGAGGCATTCGCGTTCTCTCCCCGGCCATGCGGATCAGGACGGCCTGGTATGCAATTCCTTCTCGACTCGCTGCCCCAGGTCGTCGTCCACGTTGCGCCAGTACTCGAAGGCGCGTTGCATCACGGGCTCGGTCACCCCATCGCGCAGGTGGGACACGATGTTGCCGACGAGACGATCGCGGGCCGCGTCGTCCATCACCTGGCGGACGAGCGTGCCGGCTTGGCCCCAGTCGTCGTCCTCGGCGTGAAGCGTGTACGCGGCGTGCACCATGTCGCCGTCCGTGTGCCAACCCGCGGGCTCGCCGTATCGGCCCGCGTTGGCCTGTGGACCCCCTTTGGAGTTCGGCGCGTACACCGGGTCGGACACCTTCGTGTACCGCATCGCGCCGTCCTTGCTGTAGCTGTTCACCGGCGCGACGGGCGCGTTCACGGGCAACTGGTTGTAGTTCACGCCAATCCGGTGGCGGTGGGCGTCCGGGTAGGAGAACATCCGGCCGAGGAGCATCTTGTCCGGGCTCGGCCCGATCCCGGGGACCATGTTGCTCGGCTCGACCGCGAGCTGCTCGATCTCCGAATGGTGGTCGGTGGGGTTGCGGTCCAACGTCATCCGACCGACCTCGACGAGCGCGTAATCCGAGTGCGGCCAAACCTTCGTCAGATCGAACGGGTTGAACCGGTACGTCCTGGCATCGTCGAACGGCATGATCTGCATCTTGAGCGTCCAGCTGGGGTGGTCCCCCATCCGGATTGCGTCGAACAGATCGCGGGTGTGGTAGTCGCCGTCGGAGGACACCATCGCGTCGGCGTCTTCCTGCGTGAAGAATTCGACGCCCTGGTCGCTGATGAAGTGGTACTTCACCCAGAACTTGCCGCCCTCGGCGTTCACCCACATGTAGGTGTGCGAGCCGTAGCCATTCATGTGCCGCCAGGTCCGCGGAATGCCCCGGTCCCCCATCAGGTAGGCGACTTGGTGCGCCGATTCCGGCGACAGGGTCCAGAAGTCCCATTGCATGTCGTGGTCGCGGAGATTGTTGTCAGCTCGCCGCTTCTGCGAACGGATGAAGTGTTGGAACTTCATCGGGTCCCTGATGAAGAAGACGGGAGTGTTGTTCCCGACCATGTCGTAGTTGCCCTCGGTCGTGTAGAACTTCACCGCGAAACCGCGCGGGTCGCGCCACGTGTCGGGGCTACCGCGTTCACCGGCGACGGTGGAAAACCTGGCCACGAGCCCGGTGGTCACGCGCGGCTGGAACAGCGCAGCTTTCGTGTAGGCGCTGACGTCGGCGGTGACCTCGAACCGGCCGAACGCGCCGCTGCCCTTGGCATGTGGTTGGCGCTCAGGGACCCGCTCCCGGTTCCACTGAGCCATCTGCTCGATGACGTAGTGGTCCTGCAGCAGAATCGGTCCATCCGGGCCGACGGTGAGCGAGTGTTCATCGCTCTCGACCGGAATGCCAGAGTCTGTCGTCGTGGGCTCGGGCTGTCTGGCCATACGGGGCTCCTTTCCGAGACGGCACCAACGGTCGTGATGACCGAGGGCACTTCCGGAGTATCGAGCAGTTGGTCGCGCCCGTGCACCACGCGTGCGCGTAGGAAACGACACGCGAACGAAAGGAAGGGCACCAGCACGGTGCCTTACGGATGGCTCTGACCTGCATATTCGAGTCGGGCCGCCGGGATTTGAACCCGGGACCTCTTGACCCCCAGTTACCACCCCGACGTAGCGCTACGTCTCGGCGGGTCTCACGCCTCGCCCCTCACCAGGCGATTCGCGCTGCCTCCCGGAGCCGTCGTCTCACTACGTCTCGTTATGTTTCTTAGGCAAAATCTCAGGCAGGCCTGCCGCAGCGGGCACCGCTCGGACTCGTCCCGGCGGCCGGTGCACGAGTGCTCTTGCCCCTACGAACTCGGACGCCGCCGCGCAAAATCGCGTCACGACGCAATACGAGGACTTCCAGCATGCATCCTGTGCGCGTCACCCCGAGATCAAGCGCTCTCGCGCACCTGGCGGCCCCCTGAGCCTGCATCTCGCCGCGGGTATACCGTGCCACCGCAGTACTCGCCATGCGACCGAGCCCCGGACCCCGGCTTCTTCGCCCCGAGTAAGGGGCAATCGAACTCTTGGGAACCCGCAAACCCGTCGGAGAAATCGACTCCGCGACCGCAGTGACCGTTCGCGCCGTCATGCGCGCAAACACCGACAACTCCGAGCCGGCGCTCGTGAGTGTCGATAGTCCAGGCGTCACATTCATGGAATCCGCCGAGCATCACGTCGTCGTCAGCGCTACCGAGTTCGCGGCGCAGCCCGTCTCCACGACCCGGGCGACTATTCGCTCGCGCTCGTCCGACTCGTGAACGGAGGTCGCCTCGAGCCACTTTCGCAGGAGACGTGTCTGCGCTTACTGCGGGAGGGATCAATCGGTCGGATCGCGTTCGTCGTCGATGACGACCCACTCATTCTTCCGGTGAACTATCGCCTCGTCGAACCATCCGCGGGCCCTCTCCTAGCGGTGCGGACGCAATCGGGAACCGTCATCGAACAAGCGCCGAGCAGCGTCGCATTCGAGATCGATTGCATCGATGCGATCCACCACGAAGGCTGGTCGGTACTCGTTCGGGGTGAACTCTCGCGTGCGACCATGTCGCCCAAATTTCAAGAGCTCTACGATCCGAAATCATGGGTCGCCGACAGAGAGTCATGGCTTCTTATCGACCCGTGGACCATCACAGGCCGAGAGCTGCATGGCGCCGAGATCGCGTGGCCGTTCCACCCCGGCGAGTACGTCTAGCTCAACACCAGCGCGAGCCGTAAGACACGAGACAGCGGAAGGTTCCTCGACGAGCTACTCGGGGCCACTCAGGTCCGCGAGCTTTCGATCGTCGAGCGCAAAGAGCGCGACGGGACCGGATCGTCGCATGATTGCACGATGTCCATCGCGACAGGTCGTTGGCCGCCGCCGTCACGACCACCGTCGACTGGTATCGGAACCGGACGGAGACTCCATGACTCAACCAGCAGAACGGAACGCCGCGGTGCTGAGTGTTACCAGCGCGTGGTCGCGTCGCGTTCGACGCGTCGGCGGACTCATCCCGGCTGCGTTCGCCACCTTCTGGTTGGTGCGCGGCGGGCTTGCGATCCGCTTCCCGGTGATGATCTGGTGCCGGCGCGTTGGCAGACCACGCGCGGCATCAACCTCTCGGCGGCTTGCAGTGACGTGTGGCCATGGCTCGTTCAAATCGGGTACGGCCGAGGCGGCTGGTACAACTACGACTGGATTGAACGTCTGGTTGGGGCCGGCAACTTCGCGCAAAGGGGATCACGCGGAGCGCGTGATTCCCGAACTACAACACCTCGAAGTCGGCGACACCATCGCACTCGGCCCGAGTGGGGGCACCGTAGCAATGCTCGACCCACCGAACGCGCTCGTCTTGCACTACCGCATGAACCCGTTCACTGCCGAGCCCGCTCACGAAGGCGACCGCGCCGTACTCGACTGGACCTGGACATTCGCGCTCACGCCCGTAGGTGATGACTCATGTCGCCTTCTGGTACGCGTTCGCGCGGACTATCCGCCGCGGTGGCTGTTCGCCTTCATACCGCTCGGGCTCGAACCCGTGCATTTCCTCATGGAACGGAAGATGCTTCGAACAATTCAAACGACAGCCGCATCCCCGCCACATCGAGTCGAGAGCACGACCGATCAGATCAGATGAACCGGTGCGAGCACGGGCCTCG
>JAODBI010000134.1 GCA_025463875.1 Actinomycetes bacterium | reverse complement strand
GAGGATCACGGCCTCGACGCGGTCGGCGTTGTCGCGCAGATACGTGAAGTCGGGAAGAACGAGGTCGATGCCCGGCATGTCGGCGTCGGGGAACATGATCCCGCAGTCGACGACGAGGATCCGGCCGTCGACCTCGAGACAGAAGCAGTTCCGGCCGATCTCGCCGAGGCCGCCGAGAAATACGATCCGGACCGACATCAACCCTGCACGCTACTGCGGCGAACACCCCGGGCCGCGCCCCGGGAGGTCGACCACGCGCCGACCGCGTGCAGTCCCCTCCCCGACCGCGCGATTCGTGCGCCCTTCAGTACCCGCAGAGGGGATTGCCGGGCGCACGAATCCGCTATCGAAGCTGGTTACGCGCCGGCAGCGGCCGCCTGCTCGCGGTCCTTGGCGACCTCGTCGAGCATGGCGTATTCCTCACCTGTGTCGACCCAGTCCTCGAACTGGATGACGCCGAGCTCGGTGAAGCGCTGGCGGAGCCAACCCTTGTTGCGGTCGAGCAGGCCGAGCTTCTTGCAGTTCGGCACGATCTTCGAGAACAAGATGTTCTGGAACAGCTTGCGACCCTCGTCGGCCATCACGAGCTCGAGCGCGTCCTTCACCGGCACGCCCATGCGGTCCCAGACCTCTTGCTGCAGGAACCGGTCACGCATGCGGACGGCCGCCTCGAACGCGAACTCCTGGCGGTCCATCATCTCGGTGTCGCTGAGCTCCTTGTAGTACTCCTGCAACGAGAGCACGCCGAACGCGACGTGGCGCGCCTCGTCGCTCATGACGTAGCGAAGGAGTTGCTTCAGCAACGGCTCGGTCGTCATCTGGTGCATGAAGCCGAACGCGGCGAGCGCCAGACCCTCGACCATGATCTGCATGCCGAGGTACGTCATGTCCCAGCGGCTGTCGGCGAGGATGTCGTCGAGCAGGAGCTCGAGGTGCGCGTTGATCGGGTAGTGACCCGAAAGCTTCTCGTCGAGGTACTTCGCGAACACCTCGACGTGACGGGCCTCGTCGACGACCTGCGTCGCGGCGTAGTACTTGGCGTCGATCCACGGGACGGTCTCGACGATGCGGGCCGTGCAGAGCAGCGCGCCCTGCTCTCCGTGGAGGAACTGCGAGAGCGTCCAGTTCTGACCCTCGATCGCGAGCTCGACCCATTCCTTCTCGGTCCACTTCGCGAACGGCGTGCCCGACAGGTCGACCTGGT
The DNA here is from genome assembly GCA_025463875.1 of Actinomycetes bacterium. Taxonomy (GTDB): domain Bacteria; phylum Actinomycetota; class Acidimicrobiia; order IMCC26256; family PALSA-610; genus PALSA-610. Next base: position 2,592 of record JAODBI010000134.1, on the reverse strand, counting down.
CGCCGAAGAACTGCACGTCTTCGCGCTTCATCTCGTTGAGCGCCAGCGCCTCCTGGTCGACGGGCGTCGACCAGTCGAGGTCGGTCGTGACGTTCCACTGCGACGTCTTGGCCTTCTCGTACAGCTTGCCGAGCGCCGGACGGCTGCGTTCGTAGTCCCACGTGAACACGGCGTCGAAGTTGGCGCCAACCGTGTGCTCGACGGCATCGACATCGGTGTTGCTGACGGAGAGGATGGCCTCGAGGTCGTTGATCTCGTCGCGGCCGATCAGTTCGTTGTTGGTGGTCATCGGGACACCCCTTCGGAGTTGACGAAACCGGGGAGGACGAAGTCGGCCACGAGCGCACGAACGTGCACCGCGTCACCGATGTCGAAGTTCTCGGAGGGACTGAAGAGATAGGAGAGCGTGATGCGCGCGATCCATTCGCCGAGTCGCAATGCGGCGACGTCGTCGAGGAAGCGCGTGAACGCGGGTGCGACGAGAGCCGCGGCGTTGCGCAGCACTGCGTCTTCGCGCTCGAACGCGAGGTAGGGCAACAGGAGCTCGGGCTCGTGCGCGCAGATGAACGCGAGCGCAGGATTGCCGCGGAGCGAGTCGACCGACGTGACGATGGTTGTCGTGATCGCGTCGCCGAGCGATTCGGTCGGCGCGGCTTCGGCGACGACGAGATCGTGCAGATGCCCGGCCTCGCGCAACACGAGCGCGGTCAGAAGTTGCTGCTTGTTCGCGAAGCAGCGGTAGACGGTCGCCCGGGCACAGCCGGCTTCGCGGGCAACGTCGTCGAGCGTCGTCTTGGTGAGACCGACGCGACCGATGCACGTGCGGGCGGCGTCGAGCACTCGTGCCGCTTGCGGGCTGAGGTCGGCCGTCAGGAACTGCATCACTTGAGACACTGGTCCATTGTACGTCTCATCGTCAACGTGTCCCGTGTCACAATGTGTCACTTGCCAAACCCATGGGTTTGGCATATCCTAGAGGCATGGAGCGCATCTCAATCCCAGCCCTCGGCAAGCGAGTCCAGTCCGAGGCCGACGCCTACGAGTTCATGGAAGAGATGCGCTGGGCCGGCCAGCCCGTGTGCCCGCATTGCGGCTCGGTCCGCGAGCACTACTTCCTGACGCCCAAGGCCGAAGCTGGCCGGGCGACCCGGCGGGGCAAGGTCAGTGAGCGGCGCGTATGGAAGTGCGCAGCGTGCCGTCGTCAGTTCTCGGTCCTGACCGGGACGGTCATGCACTCGTCCAAGATTCCCGTCAAGACGTGGCTGTTCGTCATCGTGGAAATCTGCTCGTCCAAGAATGGCGTCTCGGCCCGCGAGATTCAGCGCAAGTACGAGCTGACTCCGAAGACGGCATGGCACATGCTCCACCGGCTCCGCGAGGCCATGAAGCGCGGCGACGCGTTCCAGCCCATGACCGGAACCATCGTCGCGGACGAGGCCTACATCGGTGGGCAGTCGCGGCGGAAGTACGGCCACCTCCGCGCCGACATCGAGCACATCGTCCCGGCCAAGGCCGTTGTGTTCACCCTCATCAATGCGGAGTCGGGCGAGGCGCGCTCCAAGGTCGTCCCCAACGTCAAGGGCGACACGCTCTGGTCCGCGATCCGCGCCCAGGTCGACATGCCCAACTCGCGACTCATGACCGACGAGTCGATGAGCTACCGCGGTGTCGGCCGGGAGTTCGGCCTCGGTCACGACTCGGTCACGCACAACCTGGGCGAGTACGTGCGCGGCGACGTAAGCACCAACCGGGCGGAGAACTACTTCGGCCAGCTGAAGCGGTCCATCGATGGCACCTTTCATAAGGTCAGCCACGAACATCTCGACCGCTACTTGGCCGAGTTCGACTTCCGGTACTCGACTCGGAAGCTGACCGACACGCAGCGCGTGTACCGGCTAATGGGCCAAGTTGCCGGTCGCCGGCTCGCCTATCGACCGCTGACGAACCCTTAGCGGAGATTCATCGGCGTTTCGTTGATATCGGTTGTTCCCTCGTCGCGATCGCGAGTACCGATCGCGACAAGGTTGGAGAACAGCCAGAGCATGCGCGCGAGTCGCAACAGCGCGATGGTCGACACCGCGTAGATCACCACCCGCAACACGGGAGTCGACCGCGCGACATCGAGAAATGTTCCCGCCAACGAGACCACGGTGAGGGCAAATAGCGACGTGATCGTTGACGAGAACGTCTTACGTACCGTGGCCCGACGACGTTCCAAGACGCGTCGAAGGCGCGCGCCGGGAACAAGTGCAACGAAGATCGCCATCGCGGTCACACCGAAGCCCAGGAGGGCAGCGGTAGCGGTCGCTACCGTCCCGTAGGCGAGTTGGCGCTGATCCGCATTGAGAAGACCGAGCGGATCGTGATGGTCCATTCGGAAGGCCCACAGAAGCCCCGCCACGAGGACACCAGCGGCGACATCGATCGACGGATGACTGAAGAAGATGTCAGAGGGATGATGGCTGGGTTGTTCTGTCATGGTTACTCCCCTACGACATCATCAAGAATTGGTTTGGCGCGGTTGTAGGCGTCTCTTAGCGCCTGAGCCGCGTCGTCGGGCTCGATCCATTTCGAGCCCGCGACAACCTCGAC
>JAODBI010000367.1 GCA_025463875.1 Actinomycetes bacterium | reverse complement strand
CACTCTTGCAGAGACGCACGTACCAGAGATTCGTGGTCGCGACTTGCTCGCCGGCGACCGCGTCGATGAGCGGATCGTCTCGTTGTGCCATCCAGTCCCGGAAGAGATGGTCGTCGAGAACGACCGTCACGTCGTGGCGAGATCCGGGTCGACTTCGGCGGCCACGGCGGCGTAGTGCACCTCTGCAGGAAGGACGTTGTCGAGAAGTCGCCGTGCGTCGCCGGCCGGCACCGCGAGCACCCCGAAGCCCAAGTCGATGAGATCGACGTGCCCTCCTCGATCGAGGTTCCAGCGATGCCGGACCGCGGCCGGCAGGCTCATCTGCCCCGAGGTTGACACTCGAAATGTCTCGGTTCTCATCCTGCACCTCGGACACTTGGTGATATGTCTTCCGTACCAAGTGTACGGGCTGCGGACGAGGGAAGAGCTCGGGCTGTATTGGTCGACAGGACTAATAGTTGCCGCTAGATTTGGTCGAAGTGACCAATAGTGACGGGGAAGTACGTGGAACCTCCGCCCCGGGATACGACCCCGCGGCGTATCCGCCGTTCGGCGTGACCGTCGATGTCGTGATCGTCACGCTCGACGCGGGCGAGTTGAAGGTGCTCCTCGTGCGTCGTGGAGAACAACCGTTCGCGGGGGAGTGGGCGGTGCCGGGCGGCTTCAAGCAGCCAACAGAGACTCTCGATGACGCCGCTCGCCGAGAGCTGCAGGAGGAGACGGGCGTCGACGCGGAGGCGTTGCTCGTGCAACTCGGCGCATATGGAGATCCCGGACGAGATCCTCGCATGAACGTCGTCACCGTCGCATACCTCGCCGTGCTTCGCGAGTTGGGCGACATCGTGCCGGGCAGCGACGCCGCCGACGCATCCCTTCATCCGGTTGCCGATGTGATACGCGGGCGAGTGTCGTTGGCATTCGACCATGAACGAATCGTGCGCGACGCGATCGAGCGAATACGACGCGACCTCGAGACGACTGGGCTCGCGACGGCGTTCGTCGGACCGACGTTTACGTTGAGCGAGCTCCGGGCCGTGTACGAAGCGATCTGGCAGGTCGAGCTCGATGGTGCGAACTTCCGGCGCAAGCTCGTCGGCGAAGACGGCTGGGTCGTCGCGACGGGGAAGCGTTCAGCACCGGCCTCCGAGGGAGGCAAGCCGCCCGAGCTTTTCCGCGTGGGCTCGGCGTGGAAGAGCGGCGCGCCGATCCGTCGTCCGCGCCGGAGCGCCCGAGGTCTGCGCTGATGTACGTCTTCGGTCTAGGGATCCCGAGCTGGATGCTGGACTGGTCGGGATCGCTGATGGTCGTGGTGTCGCTCGTGTATCTGTTCCGCAAGCGCAACGGCTACTGGCACTGGTCGAATGCATCGCTGATTCCGTACTTCGCACTCTTCGTCTCGGGCCACGAGCTGATGCTCGCTGGCCTCCAGGCCAGCTATCTCGTGTTCGGCGTTCACGGCTTGGTGCTCTGGAAGCTCGAACGTCAGCGCGATCGAGGGGGCGGCCGGTTCAACGAACAAGCGTGGTACAGCGCGGGCTGGATCTTGAGCCTTGGGATCTTCGGATACACGATCGCAGTCACCCAGTTCGTAGACGGCTGGGCGTGGCTCGAGTTCGTGATCGTGTCGCTCTCCTTGCTGGCAAACTGGGCGACGACGCGCAAGTGGACCTGGAGCTGGCCTGTGTGGCTCGTGGTCAACGCGCTACAGGCCGTGTACTTCCAACACCTCGTACTTCGCGGGCAGTTCTTGTTGCAGTTCGTACTGTTCGCCATGTCGGTGCGGGGTTGGATCGTCTGGCACCGCGACGAGCGGAAAGTCGAGGAGCCGACCCATGCGTTCGTATGAGCACGCACTGGTCGTCGGAAAGTTCGCACCTCTGCACCGTGGCCACCAGCTTGACCTTGACGCGGCGATCGCTCATGCACCGGTGGTCACGATTGTGATTTGGTCGAATCCCGACTTCCCGACGATGACCAATGAGGTGCGAGCGAACTGGCTGCGTGAGCTGTACCCGCGCGCGACGGTGATCGTCGGTCACGATGGGCCGAGCAATGACGCTCCGGACATCGATCAGCATCGCTACGTCGCCGCGCTGCTTCAGAGGCATGGAGCGACTCCGGACGTGGTCTTCACCAGCGAGTCCTACGGCCCGGGCTTCGCTTCGTTTCTCGGCGCCTCACACGAGTTCGTCGATCCAGATCGCACAACGGTCCCGGCGTCGGGCACCCTGCTGCGATCCGACCTCCACGCCCATCGAGACCTCCTTGACCCTCGGGTGTACCGCCACTTCGTCGAACGCGTAGTCTTCCTCGGCGCCGAGTCCACCGGCAAGTCGACACTCGCGGCGCGGATGGCGGGCGAGCTCGCTACTGCGTTCGTGCCGGAGTATGGGCGGGACCATTTCGCCGAACGAGGCGGACAGCTTGATCTCGACGACTACGTCGAGATCGCGGTCCGGCATCGCGCGCTCGAGGACGCTGCGGCGTTGCGCGCGAATCGGTACCTCTTCGTCGATACCAACGCGATCACGACCATGTTCTTCAGTCACTACTACAACCGGGACAGTGGTCCCGACCTGCGCAAGCTGGCCGACGACTGCCGAATCCGCTACCAACACGTCATCGTGTGCGCCGACGACATCCCCTTCGAACAGGACGGTTGGCGCGACAACCTGGTGTGGCGCGGACGGATGCAGGGAATGGTCGTGCACGACTTGGCCGTGCGAGGTATCTCGCATTCGACAGTGCACGGCTCGCTCGAACCGCGCGTCGAGCAGGTCAAGGCGATCCTCGCCGGCACGTACACCAGCTCCGCCGAGCAGCGTCACGCGCTTGGGTCGAACGCGCCGACCGTGCGGCACCGAGGTCGTGGCGAGTAAATCAGGATCCATCCGGGCCGACCATCCAAAGCAAGGTCGGCGTACGAATACGCCATCGCCTCAGTTTCCTCGAAGAGCTTGGCTTCGGAGTCCTTCGCTCACGAGACGGACTCGGCGCGGTGGCAACGTGGGTCGGGCCTGCTGAGCGGACGCGTCGCTACTGCCCTTACGCAACGTGAGCTACACGATCTTCGAAGGCACGCGTGAGATCCAGCGGTTGGTCGTCGCCCGCGCCTTGTCCGGCGGTCTCGCCGGAATGCGCGCCGAACGTCGCCAAAGTGCACTCACCAAGCGGTGCGCGGTGGACTGGGTCCGAAGAGGTCGGCGCAAGGGATGCGCGTCAGAGGAGCGCGGCGGCGAACCGGCCGTGGTGGTCGATCCACCAGCGGCGCCGGCGGTCGTAGCGCTCGCTCCCACCGGTCCGGTTCCACATCGCGATGGAGTTCGGGTCACCGGCGTCGACGCTGCGCCGGACGGCTACTTCGATGCGGTCGATGGCATCGTTCATGGCGGTGAGCAGTTCCGCCCGACCCTCCCGGTCCAGTCCGTAGGCGTCGGCGACGAGTCGTAGCCGTGCCGGCCGGTCGGCGGGTCGCCAGCCGAGCCGGGCTTGGTCGAAGTCGTCGTCGATCGGCACGCAGAGGCGGGCGAGCTGCGCGAGGTCGTAGACGGGGGCGGCCAGGGGCAGCGAACTCGAAGTCGAGCAGCGCAACGGCGATGCCGTCACGGAACACGACGTTCGAAGGTTCCACGTCGTTATGGCACACGAGCGTCTCGCCCGCAGGGTCGGCCAGAGCATCGTTCCAGTGGAGACCCTGATGGTCGAACCCGCGGGCAGCGTCGTGCAGCCGGCGCAGCAGCCTGGCGATGGACGCCAGCGCGCGGTCGGACTGGCTCCAGTCCGGATAGGGCGCAACGGGGACCTCACCGTCGATGAAGACGAGGCGCTCGCGTCCGTCCTCGTCGATGCCGAGTGGTGATGAGGCGCCCTCGAAGCTGGCGTGCCTCACCGCCCGCAGGAACGCGTGGATCGAACCTGAGTGTGGATTCGAGGGGCGAAGAACATGCGGACCGACGCGGACGACCCGGCCCGCGTTCGCGATCCCGCCATCGAGCGGCTGCTCAGCCACACGGCCACTTTGACAGACGAATGGTGCAGCCGCCGACAGGGGTCAGTTACGTGGCCGATCCGGCGGTCTGCTCGCCAGCTTCATCAGCCTTGGAGTACTCCTGGTACAACTCACGCGGCCAGTAACGAACGGCGGCGATCCCATCGGGCTCGATGAGATCGGTCTTGATGCGGTCATAGTCGTAGCAGTTGAGCTCGTATTGGTTGCCCCAGGGGTCCGCAAGATCGAAGGCCCAACACATGTCGAAATCGATCACGTCGTTCGCCACGAGGGGTTGACCAAGAGGACTGTTGATCTCGCCCGGCAGCGACCGCGTGAAGGAGATGAACGTCTCGGCGTCGACGTTGAACGCAACGCCAGTCTCCTGAGCGACCATCGGGTGTCCTTCGTTGGCTTCGAACAAGGCCAGCGTCGTCGCTCCGCCATCGGCGGAGATTTGCAGTGGACCACCTTCGAAGCCCAGTGCCCAGAAGTCGTACTTCTCGACCGGGTCGAACCCGAGGTGCTTTGCGTACCAGGAAGCAGCCTCGGCTCTGTCCGGCACACGGATGTGTACATGGTCGAGCCGGCCCATACGGAACCTGCGTGCGTCAGCCACGTGCGGGACACTAGACGTGCGGGCTCTCAGCATCGACCGTCCGAACTCCGACGTATTGTGGCGTGACCGGCAAACTCGGTCCGGGTGGCGAGGAGGTGCGGTTCGTGCAGAGCCCGCTCGCCATCGTCTTCGCCCTCTTGGCGGCTGTGATGTTCGGGCTCGGGAACGCGCTCGAACACCAGGTAGCGCGGACGGTGCCCGCCAACCGTGGTGTAAGCGTTCGTCTACTCGGACGTCTCGCTCGGTCGCCTCGGTGGGCGCTCGGGATGCTCAACGATGTCGGCGCCTTCGGCTTTCAGGCGGCGGCGCTCGCGTTTGGCGGCTTGCTGGTCGTGCAGCCCGTACTCGTCAGTGGCTTGCTCGTTGCGTTGGCGCTCAGCGCCCGTTGGAGTGGTCTGCGGGTGCGCGGCTCGGAATGGTTGAGTGCGATCCTGCTGTGCACGGCTCTTGCGACGTTTCTGGTCGAGGCATCACCGAGCGGAGGCGGCACGCACTCCCCGTTCTTGCATTGGATGGTCGCCACCGGCCCGGTGCTCGCGACGATCGCGGTCGCGGTCGCGGTCGCGAGCCGACTGGACGGTCGAGCTCGTGCCGCGCTGCTGGGCATTTCCGCCGGCGGATTGTTCGGTATCTCTTCGTCGTTGACCAAGACGTTCGTCGATCAGATCCAGCGCGGCGTCCCCTACACCGCATCCCACTGGGAGGTGTACGCGCTCGCGGCCTTGTCGATAGTCGGCATCCTCCTCACCCAAAACGGGTTCCAGTCCGGTTCGCTCGCAACGTCGCTACCTGCGCTGGAAGCCACCGAGCCACTGGTCGCGGCCTGGGTCGGCATCACCGTCTTGCACGAACGCATCAGCGGACGTACCTCGTTCGACAACGTCGCGATTGGACTGTCCATCGTTTCGATGATCGTCGCGGTGATCGTGCTGGCGTCCGAGATCGGGACCCGAGCCGAGCTGGTCGAGCGCGATCTGCTACTCGATGCAGAGCCCAAAACACCAGACCGGGACGACCTCGCGGTTGAACCACGGCATTCCGAACGAGCCTAGATTGCGCGATCCCAAAACGCGGCGGCGGTGCCGATCGGCGTCAGTAATGCGGCGTGCTCCGGGGACGGTCGGCGGCGGTTTGTTGCCGCGTGTTGTCACGACCATTTGACGACCGCGTCCGGTTCCTCGCTGGCTTGCAATCGCATCGGTTCTCCCACGCGCACCTGACTTCGTGTTCGTGGCGCACAGCACCGGTGTAGCTGAGCGGGGCGGTCGTTGGCGCACCCCCGTGCGCACCGATGTTTACCGTTCCATTGCATTCCGCTGTGTTCTGATACGAGTGCGGCGCATCTCCTCTTCGGGCTGGCCCCCGCGGGAGGAGATGCGCCGAGGCTGCGTCGTGTGCTTCGCCGCCGCGGCCTCAACCGGCTCGCCCGGTTGCATCGACCGACGGGCCGGATCCCCGCGGGTGGGGTGGCGCGTGCAGGGACGCAGCACCGAGATGCGCCCGAACCGTTCGGGCGCCGGTCACCACCACGTCCATTCCGCCGTCGATGCGTTCAGTAAAGGAGCACTCCTTCTGCTCAGACACGAGCAAGCGAATGGTTCGAGCTCGACGTGAGAGCGACGACCAATGCCGTCGGTCCGATACTCGCCGTGGCCCTTCCCGCGACAACCGCGCGAATATTGCCAACCTCGGTCAAGTCGCGTGCCCAGATCGGCAGGTCTGTGCGTCCTTGTGATCTCGTGCGCGTGCGACGGCGCGGATGCGATACTGCGCGCGTGGCCGTAGCGGATGAGCTGCGCACGATGATCGACGGCCGTGCCGGGACGTGGGGGGTTTACGCGCGTCATCTCGACACAGGCGAGACCGTTGACATTCGAGCCGACGAAGTGATGCCCGCGCAGAGTTCTGTGAAGGTCTGCGTCCTCCTCGCGTATACCAAGAGGATACGGCTCGGCGACGACGATCGGGATCGTCGCGTCACACTGCTTGGCGAAGACCACGAACTCGGCAGCGGCGTGCTGCGCTATCTCGCGCCGGGCCTGTCGCCCACTCTGGACGATCTGGCATGGCTGATGATTGTGCTGTCCGACAACATCGCGACTCGAGCGCTCATCCGCGAACTCGGCGGACGAGAAGTCGTCAACGCCGAGATGGACGCGCTCGGCGTCTCGCAGCTCCGACTGCATGATTCGTTGCAGCAGGGCGCGTCGTATTTTACGGCGACGCCGCATGACCTCGCTGAGGTCTACACGCACCTCGACGAGCACGCTCGGGAGATTCTGTACCGAGTCGAGAAGGTGGACTTTCTGCCCCGTCGTATACCTCACGTACATGCTGCGATCGACCACGACCTCACCGCGCCGGTGCGCGTGTACGGCAAAGCTGGCTGGGGAGCGTGCGAGTGCGTCGACGCGGGTCTGTTCGAGACTGACGAGTGTTCATGGGTTATCGCCGCGATGGCGAAAGATCTTCCCGGCCTTTGGCAGCAGACCGATGACGAAGGGCCTCGCACCCTCGCCGACATCGGCGAAATGATCTACCACGCGTGGAGGCCGTAAGCGTCATGCGCCGATCGACCGCACGCAGATTGCCCGATGTCGCGCACGAGGCGAATGCCGACAGGCAGTCATGGGCGGCTGCGAACTGGCCGTTGGATGTGGTGCCTGCTCGCGCCGGAGCGTGAAGTCGCGGTGGCGTATCTGCAATCGGGCATGGATACTCGGCATGTGGACCCCGCGGCGCCAGATCTCGAGGCGATTGACCTCGGCGGGGATCCCGACAGAACGCGGACTCGACCCGGTTGCTTGGCGTCGCGCCGACGAGTCGTCGCTCTCATTTTGTCGATTGTGATTGTTGCGATTGTCGCGCTCTCGTTCGCGGCGACGCAGTCCCGGCACCATCGAACTGGCTCAACGAACGCGGTCGCCGCTCGAACGGCTTCCTCGGCCGGCCCGACGAACCCACAGACGTCACCCGTCCGTTCGAACGAACCCATCCTGGGCCGGTTTTACCCGGTGCCCGACGGGACTGACACGACAAAAATTGTCCTGCCGACGGGCGTGTCCGTCTCACTATCGGGTGGCGTGACGAAGGCAATCGGAACGCTCGGCGCGACCTTCTTCGGCACCGTAACACCGAAGAACTCGGCGGCTTGTTGCGCACTGAGCTTCAGTATCGACCACGCCGCGCCGAGCGACCTCTTCGCAACGCTCGGGCCGAGCCCGGTCTCTACCCCGGTGTTGGTGTCCGCGACGCAGGCAGTGCAACCCGACCTCAAACAGGTCGCCGGACGATTCGCCATCTTGTCGACCGGTGACTGGACCTTGATCGCGTCGTTCGAAAATGGGGATCACACCGCGGTGGCGGACGCGACCGTGGTCAGGATTCTCGATCTCTGGCACCTGCGCTCGACCCCGAACGGACCGGTACTGGACATACCGGCGAGCAGCACGATCGACAACTCTGAAGCTGACTTCGGAAGGGTCCCGGACCTCTCGGACACGTCTGTTGACCTCATTCAATCCGCGTGCCCAGCCCTCATCGGTACCACTCCAACAACGTTCGGAGGTACACCCGCAGATACCGTCGGCGTCTGGTGTGAACACGGCGTCTTGGTGAGAATCGAAGGCTCGCGACCCTACCTGCGCAATCTGCTCGCCAATCTCAAAGTCAAAGTCAAGCCGAGAAAGTAGCGGCCGAACTCGACGAACCAATTGGCAGTTGTGCGCTATCGGCAGTGGTTGCGCGCTTTCTCGGCTGCGTCGATCGCGGCGCACGTTGCACGCTGCACGGCGTCTTCATTGCCGGGACGAGTGCGGAAGGTCAGGGTCATCGCGTCGTAGCCGGCGCAATGAGAAGCCGTTTGGGAACCGACGAACGTCGCCGCTATAGCCGAGCAGGTAACACGCGACGATCGGTCCGACACCGTGCGCGTTGTGACCGTGGTATCCGTCACCTTGAAGGACAGCTTGATCGCTGCTCTGCCCACGTTCCCGCCAGATGCTCGGCCGTACTACGGATGCTGGTGGAGATCGCCGACCTCGCGCTTCGCTAATAGCGCCACAACTGCCTATCGGTACTCGCCGCTCCGGCGCGAGACCGGGCATGCTGCGTGCCCGGCGTGTCTTCGTTTGCGAGCATCTGCGTACGTGCGCGACATGCCGTTCTCGTCGCGCCACGCTGGTCGAGCCGTGCAAGAGTCGTTCTGGATCGTGCAGACGAGCGTTGACATCTGCCGCGGCGGCGAGCACCGTGGGGAGGAGCGGGCACGGAACTTAGGGGGATCATGCGACGTCCGAGCGTGCTCGTGGTCGCGGCGGCCTTGACGGTGATGCTCGCCGGCTGCGACTGGCCGATGTTCGGGTTCAATCCGGCCCGTACCGGTTTCACGCCCGATACGTCGATCAGTCTGAGCTCGGTGGCGTCGGGCAGTGCGAACCCGGCATGGACGGGCATCACGAGCGGGTTGGTGGAGGCGTCGGCGGCGGTCGCGAATGGGGTCGTCTACGTTGGCGACAACGACGACAAGCTGTATGCGTTCGACTCGGCGGGAAACACGAACTGTTCGGGCGCGCCCAAGAAGTGTTCGCCCCTCTGGACTGCAACACGGGGCGGTGGCGGTTTGGGTCTGGATCTGGCGTCGCCGACGGTGGCCAGTGGCGTGGTGTATATCGGCGCGTCGGTCGGGTTGCTGTACGCGTTCGACGCGTCAGGGAAGACGAACTGTTCGGGCACGCCCAAGACGTGTCTCCCGTTGTGGATCGCGCCGACCGGCAGCCGCTTAGTGTGGTCGTCGCCGGTGGTGGTCGATGGGGTCGTCTATGTCGGCTCCGACGACAATCGGCTGTACGCGTTCGACGCGGGGGGGAACACGAACTGCTCGGGTGTCCCGAAGGCATGCGCGCCGCTGTGGACTGCCGAGACCGATGGCATCGTGCGGGCAGCGCCTGCCGTCGTGAACGGCATCATCTACGTCGCGTCGGGCAACGGGAAGTTGTACGCCTTCGACGCGTCCGCCAGCTTTGCGAACTGTTCGGGCACGCCCACGACCTGCAGACCGTTGTGGACCGCAGTCATGTCGGGCGGGGTCTTCTTCGGGGCGACCGCGGTGGCATCCGGCACCGTCTATGTCGGCTCCGGCACACTCTCTCCCAGCTCGACGGGCACGCTGTACGCGTTTGATGCGGCCGGGACGACGAACTGTTCGGGCACGCCCAAAACGTGCAAGCCGCTCTGGACGGCGACGACCGCGAGCCCACCTTCGGCCCCCGCAGTCGCCTCCGGCCACGTGTACGTAAGCGAGTTTGGCGGACCCCTCTACGTCTTCGACGCGGCAGGAAAGACTGGCTGTTCGGGCACTCCCAAGACATGTGCGCCACTGTGGACCGCGCCCACGGGGGCGTTCAGCCAAGAATCGTCACCCGCGGTTGCGAACGGCGTCGTCTACATCGGCAGCGGCGAATCAACCAGCATCGGTCAGCTCCGCGCGTTCGATGCGTCCGGCACCACGCACTGCTCGGGCACGCCAAAAACCTGCACACCGATCTTTACAAGCAACTCAAACTTCTTTCCCATGGACTCGTCACCCGCGGTCGCGAACAGTTTCGTCTACATCGGCGAAGCGCTGGGCCCAGGCATCGCCGCCTTCCACTTCGGCTGAACAGCACACGCGCACACAACTGCCTGATTGAGTTGTTGGCGCTCGTGTCAGCGGGAACGCGAGGTAGCGGACTCTGGATCGGCTGTTCTCTGCTGACGCGACGTCACTTTCCCTCCGGCCTGCACATTCCCTGATTCGACTTCGGGACATCTCAGCGAGGTGTCAGCACGCAGAATTCGTTGCCCTCGGGGTCGGCCAGCACGACCCACGAGGCATCGCCCTGCCCGATGTCGATCCGCCGGGCTCCGAGTGCGATGAGACGCTCGACTTCCGCAGCTTGGTTGCCGTCGTTCGGCGGTGCGATGTCGAGGTGCAGTCGGTTCTTCCCGGTCTTGGCCGCTCCGGACGGTGGGCCGAACGTCACGAACGGACCTCGTCCGTCCGGCTCTCGGATGGCGGTGTCGCCGTCTTGGTCGTACACGATCGGCCAGCCGGTCGCCTCACTCCAGAACCGCCCGACGATCGGGTCCGCCGGCTCGAACACGATGGCACCGATCAGATCGGTGGTCGCCAGGAAGTCGCCCCGTAGGACTACGCAGAACTCGTTGCCCTCGGGGTC
>JAODBI010000343.1 GCA_025463875.1 Actinomycetes bacterium | reverse complement strand
GTAGTGCTGCGACGGAACGCGTCGCACGAATGTGACCGGCTGGATAACTTGCGGCCCGTGACGATCAGCACGGTGATCTTCGATTTCGGTGGCGTGATCTCGAGTCCCCTGTTCGTGGGCATCGGGGCGTTCGAGGAAGCGGAGGGCTATCCGAAGGGCTCGCTGTTACGCCTGCTCTTCGGCGACACGTCGTACATCGGGGTGGAGGGACGCGCCGTCGCCGACGCGGTCGCGGCCGATCCCGACGCGGCCGAGCACGAGGGCGAGGTCGAAGACGAGCCCGACTGGCATCTCCTCGAAAAGGGCCGGCTCGACATGGCGACCTACTTCGAACGCATGGTCGAGAAGGCGCCGCGCGTCATCGGGATGCCCATCGACATGGAGGCGTACGGCCGGTTCTGGCGCCAGACCGCGCCCGGCGTGCACTGGACGGTCGTGCACAAGATGCGCGACCTCAAGGCGCGGGGGCTGCGCATCGGCCTGCTCACGAACAACGTCAAGGAGTTCGGCGAGAACTGGCGGGCGATGTTCCCGATCGACGAGCTGTGCGAAGAGGTCGTCGACTCGTCGCACGTCGGGATGCGCAAACCCGACCGCGAGATCTACGAGCTCACGTGCGCGCGCATGAAGATCGCGCCGAGCGAAGCGGTCTTCCTCGACGACAACGCCGAGAACGTCGCCGCCGCACGCGCCTTCGGCATGGAAGCAGTGCAGGTACTCGAACCCGAGGCCGCGCTCGCCGAGCTCGAATCGATCCTGCAACGACGCGGGACGGAGACGACGCGCTGAGCGCCTCGACGGCGCGTTGGTCTACGCGTTGGTCTACGCGCCGCTCATCGTCATCTCACCGATCAGCACGGTCATTCCCGCGACCGCGCCGGGGAGGAACGTGAGGTCGCTCCCGATATCGGTGATGTCGAGCAACATGCGCTGCAGCGTCGACGCGATCGTGATTTCTCGCACGGGCTCCGCGAACACGCCGTCGCGGACCATCAAGCCGTCGGCGCCGACCGAGAAGTCGCCGCTGATGGGATTCGTACCCGAGTGCAGACCGCTCACCGACTGCACGTAGAGCGCTTCACCGGCGCGGCTCATGATCGCCTCGGGCGTCCGCGGACCGGGCTCGAGGCGCAAGGCCCGCACTCCGACACCGGGAGTCGAGCCGAGCCCGCGGGTCGCACTCGCGGTCGTGCCCTCACCCGAACGCCGACCCGTGTAGACGTTGTGAAGGAAGCCCTGCATCACCCCGTCGACGATCAGCGCATTGCGGCGCGTCGGGATTCCGTCGCCGTCATACTGCGACGCGCCGAGCGCGCGCGCGTCGGTCGGGTCGTCGATGAGTTGCACGAAAGGCGCCGCGACCTTCTCACCGGAGCGTCCGGCGAACAGCGAACGACCTTTCAGCATCGACTCACCGTTGAAGGCTGTCGAGAGAATGCCGAGCACCGAACGGGTCACGAGCGGGTCGAGGATCACGGCGATGCGCCGGCCGGGGACGGGCTTGGCGCCGAGCAGCCGGCACGCACGGATGGCCGCGTCGCGCGGGATCGAGTCGAGGTCGAGATCGGAAAGCGTGCGCCCGGCGACGAACCCGTAGCCCGACTGCGTGCCCGAGCCGTCGTCGGCGAGCGCGACGGCCGACGCCGAGCACGTCGTGCGCCGCGTGTTCGACTCGACACCCAACGAGTTCGCGAGCGCAGACTCCGAGAGCGCGTCGCCGTAGCTGGCGGACTCGACGTTGCGGATACGTGGATCGGCCGCCTTCGTCGCCCGCTCGAGCTCGAGTGCGATACGCACCTTCTCCTCGGTCGGTACCGACGCGAGCTCCTCGCGCCAGAGATCGAGCGCGGGAGCTTCGAAGCCGTCGACCTCCGCGGGCGACGCGAGCCCGTACCACTCGTCGGGCTCGCCGAAACCGGCGTTGTCGCGCGCTTCCTTCAACGACTCGTCGATGACGTCCGGCGCGAGTGAACCGGCCCACGCGAGACCTTGGCGTTGCCCGGCGATGACCCGGATGCCGATGCCCTCGACGCTCGCGGTCGTGAGCGATTCCACCGCGCCGTCGAACACTTCGACATCGGTCTCGCGGGTACGGACTACGTAGGCCTCGACCTGCTCGCCTTCACGCGCCGTCGCCGCGACGGAGCGGGCGATGTCGAGCAGCTCCGGGCTACTCATGCCGCCGTACCGCCGACAGTCATCTCGCGCACGAGCACCGTCGGTTGGCCCGACGAGACCGGCACGCTCTGTCCCTGCTTGCCGCACATGCCAGTCCAGGTCTCGAAGTCGTTGCCGACGGCGTCGACCATGCGGAGCACTTCGGGACCGTTGCCGATCAACTGCGCGGCGCGGATCGGCCGGGTGACCTCGCCCTTCTCGATGAGGTACGCCTCGGTGATGCCGAAGACGAAGTCGCCCGTCGCCGGATCGACCTGACCGCCGCCGAGCTGGACGGCGTAGATACCGAAGTCGACGCCGCGGATGATGTCGTCGGGGTCCGATTCACCTTCGAGGACGAACGTGTTGGTCATCCGGGGCATCGGCAGGTGGCGATAGCTCTCGCGCCGACCGTTGCCACTCGGCGCGCGCCCCTCCTTACGGGCCCGAACGACGTCCCACATGAAGTCGGTGAGGATGCCGTCCTCGATGAGCACGTTGCGCTGCGCGGGATGACCCTCGTCGTCGATCGCGAGCGTGCCCCACTCGCGGGCGTAACCGCCGTCGTCGACGAGCGTTACGAGCGGCGACGCGACCTGCGTGCCCATCTGCCCCTTGAACACCGACGCGTCCTTGAGGATGTGATCGGCTTCGAGCCCGTGGCCGCACGCTTCGTGGAACAGCACGCCGCCCGCGCCGCGCTTCAGCACGACCGGGAGCCGCCCGGACGGCGCCGGGACTGCTTCGAGCAGTGTGAGTGCGCGCCGCGCGGCCCGCCGGCCGACCTCTTCGGGGGCGAAAGTGTCGAACAGCTCGAATCCCATCGTCCGGCCCGGCGCTTCGTACCCGGTCTGCATGCCGGTGTCGCCGGTCGCGACGACCTGCACCGACATGCGGGTACGGACCCGATCGTCGTCGGCCAGCAGACCGTCGGAGTTGGCCACGAGGATGCGCCGGCGGGCGTCGGCGTAGGAGGCGGTGACCGACGTGACCGCGCTCGCGGTGGCGCGGGCGGCTTCGTCGGCGCGGGCCAGGAGCTCGACCTTGCGCCGCTTCTCCACGGTCTCCGGCAAGACGATGTCGTTCTCGATCGGGTGCGTCGCCGCGGCATGCAGGGCGACGGTGTTGGTCCCACTGTTGCCGCCCCGGGCGGCTCCGGCCGCGGCCTCGGCCGCCTGCAGCAAGCCTGCGCGCGACAGATCGGCGGTGTGCGCGAATCCCGTCGTGTCACCTCGGACGACACGCAAGCCGGCACCCCGGTCGCGTCCGGAGACGAGCTCTTCGATGCGCCCGTCGTCGAAACGACCGTTGGACGACCGCCGATCCTCGACGAAGACCTCGGCGAAATCGCCACCGAGGCTCAACGCGTGGTCGAGCGTTGCCTGCAGCACGTCGGATTCGATCAAAGGAGCGGTCATATACGCCTCGTACATCGTTGAGAACATCGTTCGTTCGCGCCAACATGCCGAGTCGACGCCGGGCTGCCTATGGTAAGCGGATGGGGGTTGCCTCCGGTCTCACCGCGTCGATCACGCTGAATGTCGAAGAGGGTGACACCGCGCTCGCGATCGGTAGCGGCGACGTCCCGGTTCTCGCGACCCCACGCCTTGTCGCCCTGGTCGAGCAGGCGAGCCTGAAGGCCATCGGCGGGAAGCTCGGGCCCGACAAGACATCGGTCGGCTACGAGGTCCAGCTCGCTCACCTCTCACCCACCCCGGTCGGGTCGGAAGTGACCGCGGAGGCCACGCTGGAAGGAGTCGAAGGGCGGCGGCTGACGTTCCGCGTCTCCGTCACCGATGCCCGGGGTCTCGTCGCCGCGGGCCGGATCACCCGGGTCGTGGTGGTCCGGGACCGCTTCATCGAACGCGCCCAATCGGAGCTATGACCGATCTGATCGTGGAGCCTGCCAACTGTGGGCAGGAAAACTGGCGCGTGGCGCACGAAATCCTGCCAACTGTGGGCAGGGTTTACGTCAGGCGAGGTTGGACGATCTCGGGTAGGCGTCGGCCGGGTCGGTGAGGACGTTGACGAGCGACACGCCCGGCGTGGCGAACGCGCGGTCGAGCGCGGGGCCGAGGTCGGCGGGCGCGTCGACGAGCTCGCCGTGGCCGCCCAGCGCTTCGATCACCTTGTCGTAGCGGATGCCCGGCGACAGCTCGGCGACGACGTCGTAACCGAAGAGCGCCTGCATCGGATGCTTCTCGAGTCCCCAGATGCCGTTGTTGCCGACGATCGCGGTCACGTTCACACCGTGGCGTACGAGCGACTCGAAGTCGCCGAGGGCGAACCCGATCGCGCCGTCGCCGAGCAGCAACACGACTTGGCGATCCGGGTGTGCGACGCCGGCCGCAAGCGCATAGCCCGGTCCCATCCCGAGACATCCGTACGGTCCGGGGTCGAGAAACGTGCCCGGATGGAAGCTCTCGACGAGCTTGCCCGCGTACGAGACGAAGTCGCCCCCGTCGCCGATCACGATCGCGTCGCGGTCGAGTCGCTTCTTCAGCTCGCCGTACACGCGCGTGGGCTTGATGGGATCGGTGTCGGCGTCGAGCGACGCGGTCTCGGCCGCGCGCTTCGACTGCTCCTCCGCGCGCAGCCGCGCGATCCAGTCGTCGTGCGCGCTCGGGGCCGCACCGGCTTCGGCCAATCCCGCGAATGTTGCCGCAAGATCTCCGGCCGTCGATGCGGCGAGCTTGGCGTGCGCGGCGATCTCGCTCGCGGCGTCGCACAGATGCACGACGAGTGCGTCGCCGAACCGGCCGAACCCGAGGCGGAAGTCGAGCGGCGTGCCCGCGACGAGCACGAGATCGGCTTGCTGCAATGCGGTCGATCGCGCACGCGAGAACGCGAGCTCATGATCGGCGGGCAGGGTTCCGCGTCCCATGCCGTTCACGAAGACGGGGACACGCGCGGCCTCCGTGAACGCGCGCATCGGGCCTTCCGCGTGCGCCCAGTACACGTCACCACCTGCAATCAGAACCGGGCGCGCCGAGTCGCGCACAAGGGCGGCGACGCGCGCGACCGCGTCCGGGTCGGGTGCCGCGCCGCGGAAGCCCTCCGCGCCGGCGACGTCGGGCAGCTCGATCGAAGCGGGTCCGAACGCGTCGAGCGGGATGTCGACGAACGCCGGGCCGCGGTGCGGAGTACGAGCGGCGCGACACGCGGCATCGACCTCGGCGACGATTGACTCCGCCGACGTCGCGGTCGCTGCGGTCTTCGTGACGGATGCGACGATCGGGATGTGGTCGAGCTCCTGCAACGACCCCGAGCCCCAACGCGCCTGCGGCGCACGGCCTGCGAGCACGACGATGGGTGAGCCGTTCATGCGCGCCGCGGTGAGCGCGCTCACACCATTGGTCACGCCGGGACCCGCGGTCAGCGCCGCGCACCCCAAGCGGCGGGTGACCTTCGCCCAGCCTTCCGCGGCGAAGGTCGCGCTCTGCTCGTGCCGTACGTCGACGAGGCGGAGCCCGGTCTGCACCGCACCGTCGTACAGGACGAAGAGATGTCCGCCCGAGAGCGTGAACATCGTGTCGACGTCGTGGCGTTGCAGGACCTCGACCGCGAGCCGGCCGCCGTGCGCGTCCACCGGCGCGACTCAGTTGGCGAACGCGGGAACCGAGGCGAGAAAACGCGAGAGCGCGTCGATCCAGGCTCCAGGGTTCTCGAACTGCGGCGAGTGACCCGCGTCGGGAATGACCTCGAGCTGCGCGCCGGAGATCGCCTCCGCCATCGCGTGCGACGCGGCGACGAACGGCGCGTCCTCGGATCCGACGAGGACGAGCATCGGGACGCGTACCACTTCGGCGAGCGCGGCGAGGTCGTCGGGCTGGTGCGCGAGCGCGACCGCCATCGCGCCCCACATGATCTCGGAGGTGTCTGCCCACTTGCGATCCTGGAAGGCCTGATACCCGGGGAGGTCGAGCAGCGTGCGCTTGTACGCCGGCGTCTCGAGCACCGGCACCATGTCGAGCAGCTCCTTCAACGCCGCCTTGCCGCGCGTGAACGCGACGTCGGCGGCCATGTCCATGAGCGCGGGATCGAAACCGGGGATCGGACCGGCCGAAGTGTCCATCATGATGAGCGCCTCGACCCGTTCGGGCGCGCGCAACGGGACCTGGCGCCCGACCATCCCGCCCATCGAGTGCCCGAGCAGCCGGAAACGATCGAGTTGACACGCGTCGGCGACTTCCAAGATGTCGGTGGCGAGTCGGTCGATGGAGTACGCGGCGGGATCGGTCGGCTTGTCGCTCGCACCGTGGCCGCGGTGATCGAAGATCACGACGGTGTGATCGCGTGCCAGCGCCGGTACATGGCTGGCGAAGTCTTCCTTGGCGCCGCCGAAACCGTGGACGAGGAGCAGACCCGGACCCGCTCCCGCGACCTCGACCGCCAGCCCGACCCCGTCACTCGTGGTGATTCTCATGCCCCATGGTCGCCGCGAAGCCCCCGATCGCGCCACCTCCACACGCGTGTTTCCACGTACGGGGAAATCACGTATCGGCAGACCTCGCGCGTTCGCCCATCCCGCCGGGTCGCTGCGCTGTCGTCTCCTCTTTCATGGGTCGACTCCACGCTCCGCTCCCCATGGTGTCTGCGACTATTGACCGCCGGGTCGCTGCGCTGTCGTCTTCTAGGATCACGGCGATGACGGAGGGTTCCCCGGCCCGTCGCCGCCCCGGACCACGGTCGATGCTCGTGTTACGGATCGTGGTGAGCGCGGCGCTCCTCGCGCTGGTCGCCTCCAAAGCCTCCAACGTCGACGACGCGATCCCCGACCAGCATCACGGACTCACGATCCTGCTGCTCGGCGGCGCCGTGCTGACCGCCCTCGTCGGGGTGGGCCTGTCGGCGTGGCGGTGGCAGCGAGTCCTGCTCCTGTTCGACGTGCGGGTCAAGATCCCCGCGCTCTTCTCCCACTACGTGGTCGGACTGCTCGTGGGCAACGTCCTGCCCTCAACCATTGGCGGTGACGTCGTACGGGTCGCGCGCGCGTCGAACACACTCGGCTCCTCCGAGGTGTCGTTCGGGTCGGTTGTGCTCGAGCGGCTGACCGGATTCGTGGCCCTGCCGCTGCTCGTCTTCGCGGGCTTCGCGATCAGACCGTCGTTGATCGAACACGCGCACGCGTGGATCGCGTTGGTCATCGCGGTCGTGACCCTCGCGCTGCTCGCGCTGATCCTCTTCCTCGCCGGGCACCCACGGCTCGCGGGGCGGTTCGCGGAGCGCGGGAGTTGGGTCCGCTTCATCGGTGCCGTGCACCGGGGTGTCGAACGGATGCGCCGCGAGCCGCGACTCATCTGGCCCGTGCTCGGGACCGCGCTCATCTTCCAGGTGTCGCAGATCCTGATGTTCGGCCTGATCTTCCGCGCCCTCGATCTGGACGTGCCGGTCGCGGCCGTCATCGCGTTCTGTCCGGCCGTGCTCATGCTCCAGGTACTCCCGATCTCGTTCAGTGGTCTCGGTGTTCGCGAGGGCGCGTTGGTACTGTTCTTCCACTCGTTCGGCGTGAGCAACACGCAAGCCGTCGCGGCCGGCCTGCTGTGGTGGGGATGCATGATCGCCGTCAGCATGCTCGGCGCTCCGGCCTTCGCGGTCGGAAATCGTCACTCATCACACAAGGTCTCGAAGGAGCACGCGTGAGCACGGAGGTGGAGCACCGTTCGCGGTTTCGCGGCGGTCGCACTCTCTCCGACGGTCACGTTCTCTACTGGTGGATGGAGCTACTCGCCATCCTCGTCTTCTACGTCGTGTACTCCGCGATCCGGAACATTCACGGCGGTTCCGCCGCGCCGCCGCATGCGTTCGACCACGCTCGCCAGATCATGTCCCTCGAACACCACCTCGGCATCTACCACGAGCAGACGTTCCAGGAATGGGCGCTGCACTTCCGGCCGCTGATCCTGTTCTCGAACTACTACTACGGCTCGTTCCACTTCATTGTCACGATCTTCGCCGGGATCTTCCTCTACCGGCGCTTCTCCGACGACTACCCCCGCTTTCGCAACACGATCGCGATCGCGACGGGACTCGCGCTCATCGGCTTCACGCTCTATCCCCTTGCTCCGCCGCGCATGTTCCCGGGCTTCGTCGACACACTGTTGAACGATCCGGCGTTCTGGTCGTTCAACTCGGGCGGTGTGCAGAACATCTCGAATCAGTACGCGGCCATGCCGAGCGTGCACATCGCGTGGTCCACGTGGTGCGCGATCGCACTCGCGCCCCGGCTGAAGAGCCGGACCGCGCGAGCGCTCGCGTGGCTATATCCCGTCGTCACCTTCATCGTGATCGTCGTCACCGCGAACCACTACATACTCGACGCCGTCGGCGGACTCGTCGTGTTGGCCGCGGCGTGGTACATCGCCAACTGGGTCACGCGCGCGGGGCGGACGGATCCGAGGCGGTTGGGACCGGTCCCCGCCACCGACGCCCTTGTCGGGCAGCGCGCCTAGCCTGCCCCGCTCGTGACCGATCGCTACGACCTCGACCACATCGCGCTCGCCGCGCCCGACACGTCGGAAGCGCTGCGTTTCCTCACGGGCGATCTCGGCGGCACGATCCTCTTCGGCGGGCAGGCCGTCGGCTTTCGGCCCATGCAGGTGTGGCTCGGTTCGCGCGACGGTGACGGCATGCCCGTCGAGTTGCTCGAGCCGTGGGCGGTCGACAAGAACGACTTCCTCGAGCGCTTCGTCACCCGCCATGGCGCGGG
Organism: Actinomycetes bacterium; assembly: GCA_025463875.1. Taxonomy (GTDB): domain Bacteria; phylum Actinomycetota; class Acidimicrobiia; order IMCC26256; family PALSA-610; genus PALSA-610. Next base: position 16,449 of record JAODBI010000343.1, on the reverse strand, counting down.
TCCGCATCACCTGACGTTCAAGGTGCCGAGCCTCGCCGACGCGCTCGTACGGGTACGAGGCGCAGGATTCCATCCGGTCAACATCGACATGTCCGATCCCGAATGGAAGGAAGCGTTCCTCATGCCGCGCGAGGCGCACGGCACCGTCGTCCAGCTCGCGGAGTCGTACGGGCATCCGGAGACGCGCAAGGAGCTCCTCGACCACATCGCCGTGAACGGGCCCAACATGCATCCGCGTTGGTGGACCGATCCCACGCCCGCCGTCGGCCATGGAACCCTCCGACGCGTCGTGCTACGCACTCCGTCGCTGCCGTCCGCGCTCGGCTTCTTCGCCGGCGTGCTCCGGGGCGACCTCGAGCACGAGACCCCGACCTCGGCCGATCTCGTGTGGCCGCGCGGCGCGCGCGTCCGCTTGGAGACGAGCCCCGAGCACCCGGGCGTCGACCGGCTCGAGATCATCGGCCTCGACGCGGAGCGCACAGTGATCGGCACCCGCTTCACCCCCGCCAGCTCGTAGTTCCGCCGGTTTCTCCCCGCAACTGTTGCGCGAGATACCCGCATATCCGCGCCTGCGGCAGTTTTCGCGCACACCTGTTGCGAGGGCGTCGTCTGCGAGGTTTTCTGTCAGGCGATCTGTTCCGTGGTCGGGCGGTCGACGTGGGGCAGGCGTTCGTCGCGCACGAGGCGACGTACCGCGTCGTGGACGGCCTGATCGGCGAGCGAGAGCTGCACACCACGGGTGGTAACCAGCGCGAGTCGGCGCGGTGGCATGCGCGCGATGCGCAACTGCCGTACTCCGACGTGGTCGCTCGCCACCGCTGTCTCGGGCAGGATCGACACCCCGACTCCGGCACCAACGAGATCGGCGATGAGGCGCACACCTTCGACTTCGATCGGTACCCGCAGTTCCACGCGTTCCGCGCGCGCCGCGGTTTCGACCTCGTCGCGCAACGGGTTGCCCGCGGGCGGCAGGATCAAGGTCTCCTGGGCGAGCTCGGCCAACGCGATCGGCTCGCGGCCACGCAGTCGCAACTCGAAGGGGACGAGCGCCACGAGGTCCTCGTCGCGCAGGTGCTCGACGTGCAGCCGCGGGTCGCTCACGGGCTCGGTGACGACCGCGCTCGCGAGCTGGCGACCTGCGACCTCGCCCGCGAGTCGTTCCGACGCGCCCTCGGTGAGCCGCAGCGATACGCCGGGTGCACTGCGACGCATCTCGGCGACCACCATCGGCACCAGGAGACGACTCACGGTTCCGACCACGCCGAGCGTCGCGTGCCCGGTCTCGAGACCCTGCAGCATCGAAAGGTCCTTGCGCAGCGCCTCGATCTCGCTGCGGATCGCCCGCGCCCGCTCGATCACCCGCACCCCGAACTCGGTCGGGACGGTCCCCCGCCGGCCCCGCACCAGCAATTGCACTCCGACTTCGGCCTCGAGCTGACGAACGTGCTCGGAGACGTTCGACTGCACCGTATGGAGGCGGTCGGCGGCGCTGGTGAAGCTGCCCGTCTCCGCGACCGCCAGCAGCGCTTCCAACTGACGTACGTCCATTCGTCCTCCTTGTGCCGATTCGGGGAGACGGCGGAAAACGGGGCTGCCGTCCACGGCCCGCCCCGGCTCTGCCATCCCGACCAGCCATCGCCATTACCGATGCAGAGTATCGCTTCCACGTCTTTGACAGATAGCCTTGTGATCGGGTTCACTAGTTGGGTACGACAGGGGCTCGAGGAGCCGGCGTCCCCCCGCCCGGCTCCCCGAGTTCCGTCAATCGCAAGGTCGTGAAGGGGAGCCCATGACCGCCGAAATGATCTCGACCTTCATCTTCACCGGTCCGCTCACGTGGGCGGCCGAGGCCGCGTGCCAGGGCCAGACGCGCTTGTTCTTCGCGCCGGCCGGCGAGCGTCCCGAAGCCCGCGTCGTCCGCGAATCACAAGCCCGCTCGGTGTGCCGCTCCTGCCCGGCGCTGCAGGAGTGCCGCGACTGGGCTCGCCAGCACCGCGAGTACGGCTTCTGGGGTGCGGAGTCCGAAGAGGAACGCGCCGCCGCCGGATTCCGGGTCGACATGCCGGTGGGTCGGGTCGCGCGCTACCCGCGGGGCAACGGCGAGCCCGTCGCACCGCGCGAGTCCCGCATCGCGTAGGCAATCCGCATCGGTCCCGCATCGCGGCGACGACATCCGACGACACAGACCGGCCCGGCTTCGCAGCCGGGCCTCTGTGACTCGGGGACCTCTACGACCGGAGATATGTAATCTCCCGCCAATGACCGAAGCGCCGCCCGGGGTCGATCTCGAACGCCTGCGCCCGTGGTTCGCCACACATGTCGACGGCGCGACGGGTGGCGAGCTCACCGCTTCGCTGATCTCGGGTGGGCGGTCGAATCTCACCTATGCCATTCGCGACGCGGAGAACGAGTGGGTTCTGCGGCGCCGACCGCTCGGCCACGTGTTGCCGACCGCGCACGACATGGCGCGTGAGTACAAGGTGCTCACCGCGCTCACGCCCACCGCGGTGCCGGTGCCGAAGACGAGCGCGTTCTGCGACGACGTCGCCGTGAATGACGCTCCGTTCTACGTGATGGAGCTGATCGACGGCCGGATCCTGCGCACCGGGAACGACATCGCGTCGTTGTCGCGCGACGAAGCGCGCCGCTGTTCCGAGGAGCTCATCGACGTGCTCGTCGCGATTCACGCGGTCGACTACGAAGCGGTCGGTCTCGGTGACTTCGGCCATCCGGACGGCTACGTCGAGCGCCAGGTTCGGCGTTGGGGCGAACAGTGGGAGCGGTCGAAGACGCGCGAGCTCCCGATCGTCGACGAGCTCGCACGGCGATTGCGCGCCTCGATCCCGACGTCGCCGTCGCCGACGATCGTGCACGGCGACTATCGCCTCGACAACACGATGCTCGCACCGGACGACGCCGGCAAGATCGTCGCGGTGCTCGACTGGGAGATGGCCACGCTCGGCGACCCGCTCGCCGATCTCGGCCTCTATCTGCTCTATTACGTGCGCGACGACGCGCAGACCGGCAACGTCGGCGCGACCATCTCGCCCGAGGCCGGGTTCCTCCCTCGCAATGACGTCGTCGAGCGGTACGCGCAGAAGTCGGGGCGCGACGTGAGTCAACTCGACTTCTACGAAGCACTCGCCGCGTACAAGCTCGCGATCATCCTCGAAGGTATCCACGCGCGTTTCCTGATGGGCAAGACCGTCGGCGACGGCTTCGACCACATCGGATCACTTGTGGAAGTGATGGTGCAGGGCGCGCTCGACCAATGCTCGCGATCGTCGATCGACGCACTGCGCTCCTGAGCCTGATCCTCGAGCCAACTGCGGCCGGCGATGCGTTCCGTCGCCGCCTGCTCAAAAGTCCGGACCGAAAGCCAGATCGGAAGGATGCGTCATGGGTGTGATGGACGGCGTGAAGGTTCTCGAGGTGGCCGAGCACGGATTCGTCCCGTCGGCGGCCGCGATCCTCGCCGAGTGGGGCGCGGACGTCGTGAAGGTCGAGAGGCCCACGGGAGATCCGCTCCGGCACATCATGGCGATGGGCTTCGTCGCGGATACGGGCGACTTCAACTTCTTGTTCGAGCAGTTCAACCGCAACAAGCGCGGCGTCGCCATCGATCTACGCAACGACGAAGGGCGGGCATCGCTCGACCGGCTGATCGAGTGGGCCGACGTGTTCATCACGAACTTCCTCCCGTCGGCGCGCACCAAGTTGAAGCTCGACCCCGACGACATCTGGGCTGTCAACCCCAAGGCGGTGTACGCGATCGGCTCGGGTCAGGGTCTCCAGGGCCCGGACGCCGACCAGGGGGGTTTCGACGCGGTCTCCTACTGGGCACGCGGTGGCCTCGCCCACATGCTCACTCCGCAGGGTGGCCAACTCGTGCAACCGCGCGGCGCGCTCGGCGACGCACCCGGTGGCGCGTATCTCGCGGGCGGCGTGGCGGCCGCGTTGTTCAAGCGCGAGCGCACGGGTGAACCGACGATCGTCGACGTCTCGTTGCTCGGCGCCGCGGTGTGGACGCTCTCCAACGACCTCGTACCCACGACGATTCTCGGCGTGGAGCCGCCCCGCCACGTTGCGGGCAAGAGCCTCAGCAGCGTGCTCGTCGGCTCGTTCCGTACCGCGGACGAGCGCTGGATCAGCCTGAACATGCTCGACCCCGATCGCCACTGGGAGCCGACGTGCCGGGCGCTCGGACTCGAGGAGCTGCTCGACAATCCCGACTACGCCACCGCGGCGCAACGCCAGCAGCGCGCGCCCGAGCTGCACCCGATCGTCACCGAGCGAATCGCGTCACTCTCGCTCGCAGAGTTGAAGGAGCGGCTGTCGGCTCAGGACACGATCTATTCGGCGATCGCGTCACCGGTCGAGGTCATCGACGACCCGCAGGTGCACGCGAACGGGTACATGGCGCGCCATCCCGGTCATCCGACCGCGCGCCTGTCGTCGTCGCCCATGCAGTTCGACGGCCACGGCCTCGAGATCCGGAGGGCCGCGCCCGGAATCGGTGAGCACACCGACGAGGTGTTCCGCGAGATCGGTGTCGACGACGCGGAGATCGCGCGCCTGCACGACACCGGAGCACTGGCTTGAGGTCACCGGTTCCCGCGGCGCGCGTGATCTGGGGTGTCGGTCTCAACTACCGCGATCACGCGGCCGAGACGGGCCGCCCGTTACCCGAAGCACCCACGTTGTTCGTGAAGTCGCCGGGCGCGGTCATCGGACCCGGCGATCCGATTGTGGTTCCACCGCATGTCAAGCAGCCCGACTACGAAGGCGAGCTCGCGGTCGTCATCGGCCGGCGCGCGAAGGACGTGCGCGAGGCCGACGCGTTCGACGTGATCGCCGGTGTCACCGTCGCGCACGACGTGTCGGCCCGCGACCATCAGTACAACACCGGCCAGTTCAGTTGGTCGAAGTCGTTCGATACGTTCTGTCCGCTCGGTCCCGAGGTGGTCTCGCTCGACGAGATCGACCTGGCCGCCGGGCTCGCGATCGAAACGCGGGTGAGCGGCGAGGTCATGCAGTCGTCGAACACGTCGCAGCTGGTGTTTTCGGTGCCGTTTCTCGTTGCCTGGATCAGTCAGGGATGCACGCTGGAACCGGGCGACATGATCCTCACGGGCACGCCGGCCGGGGTCGGCGCGGCGCGCACGCCTCCCCGCTGGCTCGTCGACGGCGACGTGGTGGACATCACCGTCGAGGGCGTCGGGACGTTGAGCAACCCGGTCGTCCGACGCGAGGGCGCTTCCCCGGACGAGACCTAAGGTGATCGGGTGACCGTCCGCTGGAGCGTCGAGCCGTCGTTGCACCGCCCGGCGATGATCGCCGCGTTCTCGGGGTGGAACGATGCCGCCGACTCGGCTTCGGATGCGGTGCGGTGGCTCGTCCGGGCGAGCGCGGCGCGCCCCTTCGCCGCGCTCGACATCGAGGAGTATCTCGACTTCCAGGCGGCGCGTCCCACCGTCGAGCTCGTCGACGGAGTGGTTCGCACGGTCAACTGGCCGTCGCTCGCGTTCTCCGCCGGCTCGCTCCCCGCGGGGGGACGAGATCTCGTGTTGTTGCTCGGCGTGGAACCGAATCTCAAGTGGCGCACGTTCTGCGACGACGTCGTGGGCGTCGCGCGCAAGACGAACTGCGAGATGATCGTCACGCTCGGCGCCCTGCTCGGCGACACTCCGCATTCGCGTCCGATCAAATGCACGGGGTCCGCGACCGACGAAGTGCTCGCCGCCCGGCTCGGGATGCAACGCTCGCGCTACGAAGGACCGACCGGCATCGTCGGCGTCCTCCACGACGCGGTGCGCCGGTCCGGCTTCGCGTCGGCGTCGATCTGGGCGCCGGTCCCGCACTACGTCGCGACGCCGCCCAACCCGAAGGCGACGCGCGCGCTGCTCGACCGGCTGAGCGACCTGCTCGACCTGGGCCTCGACCTCACCGATCTCGACATCGCTTCGGCCGCATGGGAACGCTCGGTCTCCGAAGTTGTCGCGGGCGATGCCGACGTGGCCTCGTACGTCGAACGGCTCGAGACGCGCTTCGACACCGCCGACGACGGACCGGGCTGGGCCGAGACCGACGACGAGATCGCGGTCGACGACGAAGACGACGACCTCGACGACGAGGACTGGTTCGACGAGGACGAGTTGCCATCGGGCGACTCGCTCGCCGAGGACTTCGAGCGCTACCTCCGGGACCAACCGGACGAGTAGGAGCGGCAGCGGAGCCGCACTTCGAACGGCGCAGCGCGAGCGACCAGGAGCGACAGCGGAGCCGATCGAATACCCCGCGAAGCCGCACTTCGAACGGCGCAGCGCGAGCGACCAATAAGCATGTTTGCGGGCAGTCGTGGGCTTCGTCGTCGACCCCCCACAACACCTTGCTAGCCGAGGATGTCGCGGGCGAGCCCGTCCCAGAGCCGCGTCGACAGCACGAGTGATTCGGTGTCGACGCGTTCGTCGTTGCCGTGGAACATCGAGGCGTAGTCGTCGAACGACAGCTTCCGGCTGAACAGCCCGAAGCCGTAGGCGACGGAGCCACCGCGGCGGAAGAACCGGGCATCGGTGGCGCCGACCGTGAGGAACGGCACGAGCGCGGAGCCCTCGACCAACCGCGACGAGACCCGGCCCATCGAGTCCCACAACGGCGTGTCGGCCGGCGACGAGGTCGACTCGTTCTCGTCGAAGGGCGTGATCTCGGTACACGCGATGAGATCACCCAGCGCGTCTTCGAGCATCGCCTGGATATCGGTGCCGCGTTGCCCCGGCAGCGTCCGGATGTCGACCTCGAGCTCGACGGAGTCGGGTATGACGTTCGTCTTCGTGCCGCCGTGCATAACCGTCGGGGCAAAGGTCGTGTGCGTGCACGCGTGGGCCTGGCGCGCCAGACCGATGGGCAGCTCTTCGCAGAAATCGGCGAGCGTGTCCTCGTTCAGGAGATTCGCGTTCCACTCGGGACCGAAGTCGACGCCTTCGATGAACCGGCGCCAGGTCTCGTGGATCTGTGTCGGCGGCCGGTACTCGGCGAGCCGCTTCACGATCTCGGCCGCGGTCACCAGCGCGTTGTCGGTGCGGAACGGTTGCGACGCGTGCCCCGGCGTTCCCCGCACGGTGATGCGACACCAGTACGAACCCTTCTCCCCGACGATCACCGGCAAGCGCGGGCCGCGCGGCGTAGGCATCTGGAATCCGCCCGCCTCGGTGACCACGTAGTCGGCCTGCACCGCGTCGAGCTCGTGATCGAGCAGGTGCTCGGCACCCCACGTGCCGAGGTTCTCCTCGTCGGCGACCGCGAGATACACCAACGTGCCTCGGGGTTTGAAGCCAGAGCGAGCGAGGCCGCGGAACGCGACCGCCATCGTCGCGGTGAGATTGAGCATGTCGACCGCGCCCCGACCCCAGACGTCGCCGTCGATTACCTCGCCCCCGAAGGGATCGCGTTGCCAGCCGTCGGGGTTCGCAGGCACCACGTCGGTGTGACCCATGAGCAGCAACGTCGGCGCGGTGGGATCGCTGCCTTCGATGCGCGCGACGAGATTTTCGCGACCCGGCCGGGCGACATAGCGCTCGAGATCGAGACCAGTGTCGCCGAGATACTGCGCGAGTAGGTCTGCGCTGCGCGACTCGAACCCGGACTCCGGAGTGCCGTCGTTGACACACTCGTTGCGGATCAGTTGCGAGAGCAGATCGACGGATTCGTTCGCGATCTCGACATCGGTCGCAGTCATGAGCGTGCCGCCTGCGGCGCGAGTTCCTCGGTTCCGCCGTTCGGCTCCATCCGATACACGAGCATGCCCTTCTCCTCCCAGCGTTCGGCGTCGCCGGCGTGCGCGAGATGCTCGAGGTGGGCGAACGTCTCGCTCTCGGCCATCGTCCCCCAGTGTCGCTTCGGGAACAACTCGTGAGAGAGCGCGACGACCGTCGCGGGACCCAGCGCGAGCCCGACCTCGCGCAACTGTTCCATGCGCTCGGCGTGATGTTCCTTGATCGCCTCGACCCGGCCGGCGACATCGGGGAACGGATGGCCGTGCGCGGGCAATCCGATCTTGACCCCTCGCAACTGACCGACGAGATCGAGCGTGGCGAGGTACGACTTCAGCGAGTCGGCCTTGCGCACCCCGGAGACGTGCGGGGTGATCGACGGGAGTACGTGGTCGCCGGTGAGCAGTGTGCCCGACTCGGGATCCCAGAGGCACAGGTGGTCGACGGTGTGCCCGGGCGTGTGCACCACGAACCAGTCACGATTTCCGAGGCGGATCCGTTCACCGTGGTGGACCCGGTCGGTCGGCTCGGGCGGCGAGAACAACAGGCGCATCGCCTTGATCATCAGCCGCCGTTTGAGGGGCGGACCCTGGTTCGTGGTGCCCCACGGAGTGACCGCGCCCCACGGGCTCGACGTCGCTTCCGTCTCCTCGGTGTCGTCGCGCACGACATCGGGATCGTTGATCGTCGGCAGCTCGTCGGGTGGCACGTCGACGCTCTGGGCGTACGCGGCCGCGTCCATCTCGACCCGGCGCGCCTCGCCTTCGGAGAGCGCGCGCTGCGGGCTCGGCCCCTTGACCGTCCACGTCGAGAACGCGTGGTGCGTGATCAGCTTGGCGTCGGCTTCGCGGGCGATCCGCCCCGCGCCACCGAAGTGGTCGGGGTGGGAGTGCGTGACGACGACGGTGTGCACGTCCTTCACGCGGTAGCCCGCCGTCTTCAGCCGTTGCTTCAACGCCTTCCACGACTGCGGGCCCGGCAGACCCGGATCGACGACGGCCAGACCGCGGTCGTCGACGAGGCCGTACATGTTGACGTGCCCGAGGCCGGGCAGCCAGATCGGCAACTGCATGCGCAGGACGCCGGGCGCGACCTCGGTGACCTCTTCCGATGCCGGCTCCTGCTCCTGGCGCGGAGGACGGGCGCGCGGCTGAGTGTCGGTCATGGCGGGCAGGGTATCCCCGCGCCCCGACGCTGCGATCCGGAGCGCCGATCGGAGGCGGCAGGTTCGATTCAGGTGTACGCGAGCGGCGCGAACTTCGCCCACGGGCGGTTGGCCTCGGCGACGGCACCGCACGCGAGAACCGCCTCTTCGTCGTCGCGGCGACCCACCGCCTGGAGCCCGACCGGGAGTCCGTCCGAGGCCGGACCGACGGGGATGCTGACGCCCGGCATGCCCGAGATGTTGAACGGCGCGGTGTACGGCACCGAACCCATGCCGCCGACCTTCTGACCGGCGATCTCGAACGGCGGCGGTCCTTCGGCGACGAACGCGGTGGTCGCGGTCGTCGGCGTCAGGAGGAGGTCGACCTGATCGAACACCGCGCCGATCGCGGCCAGCAGCTCGAACCTGCGCCTGAGTCCGCGCATCAGCTGCTCCGAAGTGACGCGATCGACGGCCTGCAGCCCGGCGCGCGACACGGGCGTGACATCGTCCCAGTGGTCGCGCGCGTCGTCGAGGTAGTTGGCCGCGGTGTCGAGCGAGGAGATCAAGCCCCACGCGCCCCCCGGACGTGGGAAGTTGACGTCGACGTCGACGAGCTCGATTCCGGCATCGGCACACAGCGCGAGCGCGGCTTCGTAGGAGAGCTTCTCGACCTCGGGATCGCACACCGCGAAGCCGAGCGTCGACGACCAGGCCGCGCGCTTGCCCCGCAGGTTCGCGACCGCGTCGCCCGAGAGAACCGCGTCCTCGTAGGAGCGGGCCGGGCGCGGTAACGACATCGGATCGCTGTTGGTCGGACCGGCGACCGCGTCGATGTAGCGCGCCGCGTCGCGCACGGTCCGGCACATCGGACCCGGGACAGAGGTGAGCGCGCTGTCGAAGTTGCCGGTGTAGCCGACCCGTCCGAAGCTCGTCTTGAAACCGAACAGGCCGCTGTACGCCGACGGGATACGGATCGATCCACCGCCGTCACTACCCGTGCAGATCGGCATCATTCCTGCCGCGACCGCCGCCGCCGAACCGCCCGAGGAACCGCCGGGCGTGCGTTCCGGATTCCACGGATTGCGGGTGGTGCCGTGCAGATATGTGTGGGTCCAGTTGGTGGAACCGAACTCGGGCGAGGTCGTGAGCCCGACGAGCACGGCCCCGGCCGCCCGCAGACGGGCCGCCTCGGTGGAGTCGTGATCGGCGATCTTGTCCTTGTAGAGCAGCGAGGCGTGCGTCTCGGGCCACCCGGTCACCGACACGAGCTCCTTCACGCCCATCGGGACGCCGGCCCACACGCCGGGATCTTCACCGCGCGCCACCGAGGCGTCGATCGAGGCCGCGTGCGAGCGCGCGCCTTCGAGATCGAGGTAACAGAACGCGTTCAGCTCCGGGTTGAGCTTCTCGACGCGCTCGACGAACACGTCGAGAAGCTCGGCGGAGCTCTGATCGCCGCGCCGGACCGCGTCGGCAAGGTCCCATGCATCGCGTTCCCAGATCTCGGTCACGTCGGCCCCTGCTCCTGTGCAATCTTCAGAAGTTCCCCGAACGCATCGTCGATACCGCTCGCCAACACCTCGATGTCGGCACAGGCGTCGCGATCGCCCCACAACCCGAAGTGCAGCGTGCCGTCGTACGACAAGATGCCGACGACCACCGTCAGGTTCCGAGTGAGCGGCACGATCGGGAACGCCTCGAGCAGCCGCGCACCCATGAGATAGAGCGGCTGCTGTGGACCGGGGACGTTCGTCACGATCAAGTTGAAGAACGGCTGGCGGTGCACGACGCGCGCCGCGAGATTCATCAGCGTCGGGGCCACGTACTCGGTCATGCCGAGCAGCATCTCCGCGCCGACCGCCTGGCGCCGTTCCTTGAGGTCGGCCGTCTGCGCCGAGATCGCGTGCAGTCGTTCGATCGCGGGCCGGTTGTCGACCGGCAGGTTGACGAACATCGCCGACACCTTGTTGCCGAGCGCGCCGCGGTCATCCTGCGAACGCACCGACACGGGGCAGAGGACACGCAACTGGAGGTCTTCGGTGTCGTCGGCGCGGTGCAGGAACAACCGGCGCAAACCGCCCGCCACACCCGCGAGCACGACGTCGTTGACAGTGCCGCCGACACCGCGCCGGATCTCCTTGATGTCGGCGAGCGGGACTCGCACTACCGAGATCCGACGATGGCGGCCGGTGCGCGCGTTGATCGACGTGCGCGGTGCGATCGCATCGCGGGTCATCATCGTGCTCATCGACTGTGCGAACTCCTGCGCGCCCTTGAGCGCGCGGCGCGGACCGCGCAACATCGAGCGGATGGAGCGCGCGATCTCGGCCGGCTCCGTCATGCGTTCGCGCAGCGTGTCGAGCAGGAGTTGGGACGCGTTCGGAGCCGGCTCCGGTTCCCACTCGGTCACGACCGGAGGCGTGTAGTCGGGGCTCATGTCGAGCAGGAGCGTCGCGACGTCGACGCCCGACACGCCGTCGATCAACGCGTGATGCGTCTTCTGCAGGAGCGCGACGTTGCCGCCCTCCAGCCCCTCGACCATCCAGATCTCCCAGAGTGGGTGATCACGGTCGAGCAGTCCCTCCTGCACGCGTGTCGTGAGCGCGACGAGCTGCTCCCACGATCCCGGTCGGGGCAGCGCGGTGTGGCGCACGTGGTACGTGATGTCGAACTGGTCGTCGTCGACCCAGATGGGCCGGCCCTGTTCGTAGGGCACGTGCATGAGGCGGCGCCGGAAACGCGGCAGGAGCGGAAGGCGCGACAGGACGAGATCCCGCGCTTCGCCGATACGGAATCGCCCGTTGGCGTCGAAGAACGGCGTGCCCTCGAGGACGCTCATCGCGCCCACGTGCATGGGATATTCGGGCCGCTCCAAGTGCAGGAAGCTCGCGTCGAGCGACGAGAGGCGGTCGTATTGGCTCATCGGCGGCCGATCGTAGAGCCCATGGTCGCTACGGTCTACGGGGTGGATCTCGTCCCCACCGCTGTCTGGCGCATCTCGCCCGAACTCGTGCTCGCCGTCGACGAGCATCTCGGTCCGCCCGTCGACAGCTACGTGAACGGCTCGCAGACGTGGTTGGTCGGTGACGAACCCGAGAAGGGAACCCCCGACGACGACGCGCTCGTCATCGAGTTCCGGATGCATCCCGTCGCCGGATACCGCCTGCCGGCCAAGTTCTCCCACTACGACGTGTGGGAGACGGTGGTCAGCCAGCTCTCGCAGGGAGTCGATCCGCAGGCGCTTCGTCTGGGTTCCGAACTCCGACCGCTTTCCGGTCTGTGGGACGGACTCGAGGCGTTCCCCGCGTACGGCGACGAGATCGAGCCCGCGCGGCTCGCGGGTCTCGTCACCACCGCGCTCACGCTCGCACCGGACCGTACGGGGCTCGTCGATCATCAGGCGATCGGCGACGAGTGGGAGCGCTCGGACGGCAAGATCTCGATCGTCGCTCTCTTGATCGACCAGCTCGCGATGTAATTGCTGGTGTAATTGCTGTTCGCGCGCGAGTCAGGCTTCGCCGCGCCAGGTGGGTGTGCGGGGCGGGTCGAACCAGGTCTCGACCTTCTCGCCGTCGATCGCACGGAACGCCAGATCGAGCCAGCGGTGCGCGCCCGCGAGGGGTTGTGGCATCGCGTCACGGGGGAAGAATCCGACGGCGCTCGTCTCGAGGGGGTGGCCCTTCAGCTCGCCGCCCGTCATACGACAGTGGAGGACGATCGAGTACATCGGGACGCGCGCGAAGCCGAGGCGGAGGCCGTCGAGAACTGCGATCAACGACACCGGTTCGCACTCGATACCCGTCTCTTCGAGCACTTCCTTCATCGCGATCTCGGACGGCGAGTAACCGACGTCGGCCCAGCCCACGGGATACAGCCACCAACCGGAATCGGCGCGTTGCGTGAGCAGGATCTCGCCCCGGTCGTTCCCGACGACGGCCGCGACCGCGACCTTGGGCGTGACGTAACCCGCGACGCCTTCGCCGACGGTGCTCAACCACTCGTCGAACAGCACGTCGGACTCGGCTTCGTCGATCGCCGTCGCCCGAATGTCGGCCGCGACCTTAAGCACCTCCTCGAATCGTTCCTTCTCGTAGAGGCTCTGGGTGAAGCCGAGCCCGGTGCGCGCGATGCCCGACAAGGTCTCGGCCCAACGCAGGAGGTCGGCCGCGGAATCGGCGAATCCAGGTGTGCTCATCGGACCGAACCCTATCGAGTCATGCGAGCGACGAGCGCGGCCCGCAATCGCGCAACCGCGTCGGGATCGTCGATCTTGCGGGCGTTCGCGTCTCGCACGTAGAACACGTCGACGACCCGCTTGCCGAGCGTCGCGACCTTCGCGATCCGCACGTCGAGCTCGAGCTCGGTGAACGCGGACGCCAAACGGTACAGCAGGCCGATGTCGTCGTCGGCGTGGACCTCGACGACCGTGTCGGTCTCCGACTCGTCCGAGCTCACGTCGACGCGCACCTCGTTGGACGCGGCCGCGGAGATCTTCGCGTACGCGCGCCGGCGCGCGTCGACCTTGACCGGGAGATCGAGATCGCCCGCGAGCGCGCGCTCGATGGTCTGCGCGACCCGCACACCATCGTCGTCGGCGACGCGGCCGAACGGATCGGCGCCGCGGAACACGTCGAGCGCGAATCCGTCGCTGGTACCGAACAGGCTCGCCTCGAGCACATCGAGACCGCAGACGGTGAGCGCACCCGCGAGAGTCACCAGGAGGCCGGGACGGTCGCGGGCGACAACCGTCACCGCCACGTGGCCCGCATCGGTGGGTTCACACCGAACGGTCGGGCAGTCGCGCAGCAGTGACTCGTGCACGCATATCGTGTCGACATCGAACGCGAGGACATACGGCTCCGGCAGACGGGCGAGGAACGTGCGCGCGTTCTCTTCGCCCATGCGTTCCTCGAGCGCAAGGCGCCGATCGTTCGCGACGGCCTTCGCCTCGCCGCGTTCGATGGCGGTCGCCGCCTTCACGAAGAGGTCACGTACGAGCGCTGCCTTCGACGGGTTCCACGCCGCGGGGCCGGTCGCCCGGGAGTCACCGATGGTCAGGAGGTAGAGCAGCCGGAGTCGTTCCGCATCGCCCGCGCAGGCCGCCGCGACATTGTCGGCGACCGCCGCGTCCGAGAGATCGCGCCGGGTCGCGACCTCGGCCATGAGGAGGTGGTTGCGCACGAGCCAGGGGACGATCTCCCGGGCTTCGCTGTCGAAGCCCATCCGACGAACGATCCCTTCGGCCGTCGCTTCGCCGACCTCGGAATGGTCGCCGGGCGTTCCCTTGGCGATGTCGTGCAGCAGCGCGCCCAACAGCAACAACTCCGGCCGGCGGCACGCGCGCGCGACGATCGCCTCGACGTCGACTTCCCCTCCGGGCTCGAAGCGGGCGTCGCCCGCGTCGAGCAGCCGTGCCGATTGCGCGACCGCCTCGAGCAGATGTCGATCCACGGTGTAACGGTGATACGCGTTGCGCTGGGGAAGTGAGCGCACGTGCTCCCACTCGGGCAGCAGTCGGGTGAGCACACCTTCGTGGTCGAGGGCCTCGAACACGGGCACCGCGTGTGTCCCCGACCGCAGCAACCGCACGAAGGCGGCGCGCTGCCAGACGTCCCATGTCGGCTCACGCGTCGCCTGGAGGCGCGTGAGTGAGGTGCGATCGAACCGCACGTCGTACTCGGCCGATGCACAGGCGGCTTCGAGCGTCCGCAAGGTCGGAATCGATCCGTCGGCGTCGGTGTCGATGTGGATACGACCGTCGCGCAAGCACACGCCTTCCGCGATCGGCTGGTCGGACGGGCTCTTCGCGTCGGAACCGTCGAGCATGTCGCGCACGCGCGACCACACGTCGCCGGCGATCCACGCGATCTCGCGCGCGGCGCGCGCGAGGTCGTGCACGAGGGCGTCGGCGTCGTCGAAGCCGAGCCGCGCCGCCACGCCGTCGTGCTCTTGCAGCGGGAGGCGGTCGGAACGCGAATTGGTGGTGCGCTGCAGCGCGACCCGAATGTCGAGCAGGAGCTCGCGCCCGGCCTCCACGCGGATCAGGTCGGCCGGTGTGAGGTAGTCGCGGGCGATGAGTGACGCGACCCCTCCCGGCGCGCCCAGCGCCCAGCCACCCCATTCGAGTGACTGCACGTCGCGCAGACCCCCCGCGCCTTCCTTGAGATCGGGCTCGAGCATCTCCGCGATAACACCCGGACGCTGGCGGCGCAGGTCGACCGCGTCGGCGAGAAGGGGCAGGACGCGCGCCTGACGCCGGCCGGCCAGCTCCCGCGCCTTGCGCTCGAGCTCCTGCGCGAGCTCGCGGGAACCGGCAATGACGCGCACGTCGAGCAGCGCGGTCAGAGCGTCGAGGTCATCGTCGGCCAGCGCGATCGATTCCTTGATCGTGCGCGCCCCGTGACCCGTGACGAAACCCGCGTCCCAGAGCGGATACCAGAGCTGTTCAGTCATCGACCGCACCGCGTCGGCGCTGTGGCGACCGCGCAGGTTGTGCACCAGCAACACGTCGATGTCGGACGCGGGGCACAGCTCACGCCGTGCGTACGAACCGAGACCGACCACCGCAACCTCGCCCGCGGCGTCGACTTCGATATCGGCGAACGCCTCGACGAGGGCGGCGTCCACCGCGTCGGAAAGCGCGGCGCCAAAGGCGCGGCCGCGCAACGACTCGTCGGCCAACCGCGCCGCGCGGGCGTCGCGCAGGCGACCCGAGATCAGTTCGGCATCGGAGCTAGAGCGCGTCAGAGCCCGCTTCCCCGGTTCGGATACGGATGACGTCTTCGACGGGAAGGATCCAAACCTTGCCGTCGCCGATCTTCCCGGTGCGCGCCGCTTCGACGATCTTCTCCGCGACGCGCGGCGCGTCCTCGTCTTCCACCAGGATCTCGAGCTTCACCTTCGGCACGAAGTCGACCGTGTACTCGGCGCCGCGGTACACCTCGGTGTGACCGCGCTGACGGCCGAACCCCTGGACCTCGGTCATCGTCAGCCCCTGGACGCCGAACTCCTGCACCGCGGTCTTCACGTCGTCGAGCTTGAAGGGCTTCACGATGGCCACCACGATCTTCATACGGTGCTCCTTCGTCCGCGGCGCGGGTCTGCGCGGCCCAGGCGGAGGCGGCGAAGACCACATCGGAGCCTGACCGAAACCTGTTTCCGGACCGAGACCCGATTGTTACCACTCCGCATCGCGCCGAATCGCCTTCACGGCCTCCTCGACCGGAGGACCGTTCACAGTCTGTTCGCCCGGAGAACTTTGGCCTTGCCGAGGCCCCAGGCAAGGAGGGCGCCGCCGAGCTCGTCGTCGCCGAGCTCGGCCGGGGTCTTGAGGACGATGCCGTAGACGTCGTCGGGAAAGGCGCGGACCTCGTACGGGTCGCGCACCACCTCGGGCACACCCGCCGCCTGCAGCACCTCGGACGCCTCCCGCCGGAGCGACCGGATGATCTCGAGCGGCGTGGCGCGCTGGGCGGCGGGATCGAGCTCGAACAACCGGCGCAGCTCGTCGGCGACCCGCGCCGCGGCCCGCGC
>JAODBI010000303.1 GCA_025463875.1 Actinomycetes bacterium | reverse complement strand
GTTACGAGCGCGACGTTGCCGGCAATTTCCACAGCTCGTCCCCCTGGTTGGTGATGCGATCGACGAGCGCCTGTTCGCCCGCGCAGACCACGTACTCGACGTTTCGCAGATGCGACACCCGCCCGACCTTCTTGCCGTCGGGGTTATGGATTCCGATCTGCGCCCCAACATAGCGACGGGAGTCGAATGCGAGCGTGGCCACGGCGCCGGCGCGCTCCCGGCACACCGCTTCGAGCTCGTCGATGTCGACCCAGGACTCGTTGTTGTAGGACACGACGAGGAGGTTTGCGTCGACGGTGCGGATCACGTTCATCAGCGCCGCGGGCATTGCCCGGCGGTCGTTGAACACGCTCTTCGTCGACTGATCGCGGGCGTCGACGCGTTTGCACGCGATGCCGTAGTGCTCGGGCGCGTCCCAGGCCACGAGTGTCTCCCACACGTGGTAGTTGGTGAAGTAGCGGTGTTGGTTGTACGGAGGATCGAGGTACGCGAGATCGAACGCGCCGAGCGCCGTGACCGCATCGGTCGCGTCGGCCCGCAGCGCGGCACCCGGCCCGGCGACGAGCTCGGGGACGCGCAGAGCGATCGGCCGGAATGAGCGATCGGCCCATTGCTTGACGTAGGCCATCTGGACTCCGGTGGTGGAGTCGACCCGGTCGGCCGCCTCGATCAGGCTCGTCAGCAAGACGGGGTACAGCCACGTGTCGCGGTAGTCGCGTTCGATGGCTTCGCGCATCGCGTCGATGCGGCGACCGTTGTCGGGTTGCACGAAGCGCGACTGCACGCAGAAGGTCTCGGTGAAGTAGCCGTCGGTCCCGGGCCGGGCCATCAGGTCGGCGACCGCGGCTTCGATCGCCGAGATGTCGGCGCTGTCGCCGTCGAGCGCGACGTAGCACTGCGCGAACATCTCGGCGTAGCGGGCGGTGTCGACCGCGGTCGTCTGTGCGCCGCGCCGCTTCAGCTCCTGGGCGACGCGGGTCGTGCCGGTGAACAGGTCGAGCGCGGTGCGCGCGTCCGCGATCGTCGCGATCGCGCCGAGCACCGGGATCAGTCTTCGCTTGGAGCCGAGGTACTTGATCACGTCGAGGAGCGAGCGTACGGGGTGACGCGTCGGCCCCCGGGGACCGAGGCGCGCTTCGGAGATCAGTCAGTAGGCGATGATGCTGCGGGCGACCTCGCCGGCCTGCATCGCGCGGAAGGCGTCGTTGAGGTCGTCGAGCGCGACGCGGCGCGTCACGAGTGCGTCGAGATCGAGTCGACCCGCCTGCTGGAGCCGCACGATCTCGGGGAAGTCGCGGGCGGGATCGGTCGATCCGTACACGCAACCGCGCAGGGTCTTGGCGCCTACCATGAGTTGCAACGCTCCGAACCGGACCATGTCGGTCGGGCTACCGGCTCCGACGATCGTGCAGGTGCCGGCGCGCCGCGTCATCTCGAACGCGGCCTCGATAGTCGCCGAACGGCCGACGACCTCGAACACGAAGTCGGCGCCCCGACCCGCGGTGAGCTCACGCACCGCCGCGACCTGGTCGACCTCGGTCGCGTCGATCACGTCGGTCGCGCCACAACGTCGTGCGAGCGCGAGCTTGGCCGCGACCCGGTCGATCGCGATGATGGGCGCCGCGCCCGAGAGCCGCGCGCCCTGGATCGCGGCGAGTCCGACCCCACCGCATCCGATGACCACCACGCCGGCACCCGGCTCGACCCGCGCGCTCTTGCACACCGAACCCACACCGGTCACGACCCCGCACCCGACCAGCGCGCCGAGCTCGAGCGGAAATGCCGGATCGATCTTCACGCATGCCCGTTCCGGGACGATCGTCTGCTCGCCGAACGTCGCCGTGCCGAACGCGGCGAGGAAGGCGGTTCCGTCCGGCGCGGTCGCGTAGGGCGCCGTGAATGCGTGGTCGAGACCGTGCTCGCACAGCTCCGGGCGTCCCCGGAGACAGAAGAAGCACGCCCGGCACGGCGCGACCCAGGCGAGCACGACGTGATCCCCCGTCGCGACCGTCGTCACGTCGGCGCCGGTCTCGAGCACCACTCCCGCGCCTTCGTGACCGAGAACCGCGGGCAGCGGATGTGGGATCGTGCCGTCCTGGATCGACAGGTCGGAGTGGCATACGCCGCTCGCGACGACGCGCACGTGCACGTCGCGCGGACCGAGGTCGCGCAGCCGGAGGTCTTCGGTGACGAACGGCTCTCCGGTGCCGCGCAGCGTCGCCGCCCTCACGCGGCGCCCCTCATGAACCGGCCGCGAACCGGAGGTGCAGGTTCTCCGACTGGCGGATGCCCGGGGAGAACGAGATGACGGTGTGGGGCGCGAGCTCGTAGTCCGGCACGCGCCGGTGGAACTCCTCGAGCGCAACCGTCAGTTCGAGGCGCGCCAGGTGCGAGCCCAGGCAGCGGTGCGCACCGCCGCCGAACGCGAGGTGGCGGTTCGTCTCGCGGTCGAAGCGCACTTCGGTCGCGTCCTCGAACTCGGCGCGGTCGCAGTTCGCGGCGCCGATCAACAACGTTGCGCCGTCACCGGCCTGGATCTGCACCCCGCCGATCTCCGCGTCCTGGGCGATGATCCGCGGCACCATCATCACGGGCGTCTGGTGGCGCAGGAGCTCCTCGACCGCGCCGGCGACGAGCGATCCGTCGTTCACCAGCGCGCGCCGGCGCTCGGGCGCCTGCGCGAGGTACACGATCATGCAGTCGAGCGTGGCCGTGACGGTGTCGAGACCCCCGAGCAACAGGAGGTGGGTCGTGCCGAGCAGCTCGTCGTGGGTCAGCGGACGCCCTTCGATCTCGCAGTTCACGAGCGTGCTCAGCAGACGATCGTCCGGATGGCCGCGCTTCTCCTCGATCTTGGTCTCGAAGTAGTTCTCGATCGCCTTGCCGGCCGCGTCGCGCTTCTCCTCCGCGGTCATCTTCTCGTCGCCCTGCGGCCGGATCGTGTCGTCGCGCCACGTGAGGAACTGCGGAAGGTCTTCCTGCGGCAGTCCCATCAAGGCGAGGAAGATGGTCGACGGCAGGGGGGTCGCGAAATCCTCGTGGAAGTCGCACTCGCCACTCGCGACGAACGTGTCGATGATCTCGTTGACGAGCGAGCGTGCCTCCGGCTCCAGCGCCTTCATCCGCTTCGGCGAGAACTGCGGGTCGAGCAAGCGGCGGTACTTCGCGTGATCCGGAGGGTCGACCGACAGCGGGATGAGCGGCACGTCGTTTCCGATCTTGACGACGTCCTTCGACGAGAAGACCTCGGGATGCTTGAGCGCCCACATCACGTCTTCGTAGCGCGACAGCGTCACGCTGTACCCGCCGAACATGCCCGGCTCGCGACTCACCGGACAGCGCTCGTGGACCCCGTGGTACACGGGATGCGGATCGTCGGCGCACTGCTGCGAGAACACGTCGAACAGCGGATCGTCGCTGCCGCCGGGTACCGCGTCGTCGGTCGTGTACATCAATGCTCCTTGGATATCGCGAGTTCGAGATTCACGGTTGCTGCAGGTCGGCCGGCACGGGGTGGCGGAAGAGACGCGACGCGTTCTCCCACGTGACCTTGCGGACCACGTCGGCTTCGACATCGTGCAGCGCCGCGTACGCGTTCGGTTGTGTGTCGGGCCACGTCGAGTCGGCGTGCGGGTAGTCGCTCTCGAGGCAGATGTGATCGACGCCGATGTGCTCGCGCAGCTCGAACGTCGAGCCGATGTCGATCGTGCAGAACCAGAAGTTGCGCCGGAGCGCGTCGGTGGGCGAGACGTCGGTGGCGTCCCAGCCGTGTGAGCCGACGGCCGAATGGCTGAGCACGTAGTCGATGCGATCGATCAGCATGGGCACCCAGCTGATCCCGCCTTCGGAGAACGCGATCTTGATGTGCGGGAACCGGGTCGGCACCTGCGCCCACAGCCAGTCGGCCGCGGTGACGAGTGCGTTCACCGGGAACAGGCTCGTGTAGAGCTCCAGCGGCGCACCGGGCGAGCGGGCCGCGGTCCACGACGACGAGCCGTTGTGGAGGCAGACGACGGTCTCCGTCTCCTCGCACGCCCGAAGGAACGGGTCCCAGTACCGGTCGATCATCGGTGGCAGGCCGGCACCGAGATCGACCGGATTCTCGGGGAAGCTCACGGCCTTGAAC
>JAODBI010000291.1 GCA_025463875.1 Actinomycetes bacterium | reverse complement strand
TCCGGGAGAAGCCGCCGCCGCCGAGCGCTAGGATCTCGACGCCTTACTGGTTCGCGGCGACGAAGAACCGCACACAGCCGGTCGCAGAGCGCGTAGCACGCGCTTGCACGGCGTAGGCGACAGCTCTGACCGCGCCGACACCCGCGGTCGTCGTCTGGGTGAACCACAGCGTGCCGACGTGCGCCTCGTCGATCGCGCCCGTCTCGCCCTCTCCGACCCGGTTGTTCGCCAGTCCCAACGCGAACAGCTGCCCGACCTTCTGGGGCAACGTCAAGCTCGCGAAGACCGTCGCGACGCATGACGACGGCGCGACGGTCGTCGGCGCGGATGCCGTCGTCGACGCGGTGGACGGGACCGACGACGGTGCCGTCGAGCTCGATGCACTCTGTGTCGCGGACGAGGCGGAGGAGCTGCACGCCGCGGTCGCGAGTCCGAGGGCCGCGACGATGATCAGCCAACGAAACGACCGAACCGAGCATACGACGCGGCCGGCGACACGATCGTCGAGGTGTTCGCGGCCGGGCAGTCGTGCGACTCTTATCAGGGAGAGGACGCGGCGAACATCGACACCAAGCTGTCGGCGCTCGCGTTCGGGATGTTCGTACGGCTCACGTCGGAGGTTCGTCGATGTCCCCGTGTCGGCGGCGCACCTCGTGCTCGACCGCATCGAGCAGTTGGTCGTCGGGCTTGTGTCCGGTCTCCGCCTCGATCGCGGCGTTGGCCTCGGAGTGGCGGTCGCCCGCGGCGTCGGCCCACGGACGCGCGACCTTGCCCTTCGCCCGGGTCAGGAATTCGCTGAGCTTGCTCATGACGCTCCTCGTTCGTTCGCGTCGCGCCGGTCGGCGATGGTTACCCGGCGCCGGCGAAGACCTCGACCAGGGTCTTGGTGAAGGCCGGCAGATCGTCGGGTCGGCGGCTGCTGACAAGCACGTTGGGGCCGTTGGTGTCGACGCGCACCTGCTCGTCGACCCATTCCGCGCCCGCATTGGTGAGATCGGTCTTGAGGCTCGGCCAGCTCGTGATCGTGCGGTCGCGGACTGCCGCTGCCTCGATCAACGTCCACGGTCCGTGACAGATGACGGCGACCGGTTTGCCGGCCTCGAAGAACGAATGGGCGAAGTGCACCGCCTTCGGTTGCATGCGGAGCTGATCGGGGTTCGCGACACCTCCGGGCAACACCAGCGCATCGAACGGTTGTCCCATCGCGTCGTCGACGGTCATGTCGACGTCGAAGGTGTCGGCCTTGTCGAGATGATTGAACGCCTGGGCCTTCCCCGGCTTCGGCGCGACCAGTACGGGTTGTCCGCCCGCGCGTTCGACCGCTTTCCAGGGTTCGGTGAGCTCGACCTGCTCGACACCTTCGTTGGCGATCAGGAACGCGACGCGCTTACCCGAGAGTTGATCATGTTGATCATGTTGATCATCTTGTCCGGCCATTGCGGCCCCCTCTCGAAATGGTGAACGGCATCGGAATTGAGGATGGTTCCGATATTGGCTCCTTCTTCCCAAGAACCGCGCGCGTTAGACGTGCAAGAGATTGCATCGGACGTCAGTGGCGCGATCGGAACGGGTTTGAACATGGCGGGGTTTGGAGCGCGCGGGCGCGTCGGTACAACGACTCTGTCCACCACCGAAAGGCCTGCACTGAAAGGCCTGACCGAAAGGATGCCATGTATATAGGCATTGGAACCGTCGTCGTCATTCTCATCATCCTCCTGTTGATCGGCGTGCTGCGTTAGAGGCGGCGTCGACAACCGCCGACGCGCTCGCGAAGGTCCGCGTTCAAGGAGGCACGCATGGCTTTCACCAAGCAGAAGAAGTCGTCCTCATTGAGCACCGCCGACCAGAACCGTCTTCCGGCGAAGGAATTTGCCTTCACCCGTCGGCGCAAGGAGCCCCTCACCGACGCCAAACACGTTCGGAACGCAATCGCCCGGTTCGATCAGGTCGAAGACGTCACCGACGCGGAGCGGGATCGGGCCTGGAAGAAGATCCGTGCCGCCGCGAAGAAGTTCGACATCGAGGTGAGTGCCGAGAATTGGCGCGAGCTCTTCTCCGGCGGCACGGCCAAGAAGCGCTGACGTCGGTCACGGAGGACCGACCGGCGCCCGGCTCTGGCGCGCCCGGCGCATCAGACTCGTAAGCGCGTACGCCGCGAGGACGAGCAGCGCCGGGTGCGCCGCGGCCTGGAAGCGTTGCTTGCCGTATACCAACACGGCGTCGAGAGTCACCGCTCCCAGAAGAAGCACCAACGGCGCGATCTCGGCGAGCTTGCGCCGCTTGCCGAACGCGACAAACGCGTAGATCGACAGGCCGGCCAGAACGAGATCGAACACCCACGTCACCAGCTGCCATCCGTAGTTTCTGCTCTCGACGGCTTCCAGCCGGGCTTCGTTCGCAGGTGCCCAGACTCCCCACTGGCGCGCGACACGTGCGGCTACGACGAGCGGAACGCGCGCGATGTGATGGGTTGCGTATTGCACGCCGCGATGCTGCAGCGCGTCGGTCAACTGCAACTCCGTCAGCCCACCCTCATTGGGTACGTGCGTACATGCCTCGTCCCATGACCCGATCCGAGATCCGGAGTAGGTGGTTGCGCAGTTCGTACCCGCGATCGCCGTTCCCGCGTCGAGGGTCGCAAGCGTGGGCCGATCCATCTCGATCTGGTTGCGCACGATCCACGGCGCGATCACGACGAGCGCGCCGAGCAGCGCGATACCGACCGCACCCAACCGCTCCCGGCGCGAGCGACGCCCCGAGCCCAGGAACGCGACGGGGAGTACGACCACGACGACGAGCAGCGCGCCGTCGCCGCGGGCCAGGGTCGCCGCGCCGCCGAGGGCGCCCGCAACGGCCCAGCGCGCGAGCGATGGTCGTTCGCACGCGCGAACGAGTGCGAGCAGAGTGAGCGCGATGAGCGGGATGTAGAGCGTCTCCGCCATCACCGACGCGTCGATGCCGATGAGTGCGGGTGACACGGCCGCGAGCGCCGCCGCGCCGAGGCCGACCGTCGTTCCTCCGATTCTCCGGCCGAGCTGGCCGATGCATGCGACGGTGAGGGTGCCGAGCGCGCACCCGGCAAGTTGGTACGTCGTTCGGCTGCCGCCGATGGTCTTGTTGACGACCGCGAGGAACAGCGGATACAGCGGCGGACGGAACGCGGTCTCCACGACCAGGCCGTGCCCGTAGAACTTGGCGGGGTCGACGAAGCCCTTGCCGTCGGCGATCGTTCCCGCGACGAGCTCGTACCAGATCGCGTCGAGACCGAAGTGCAGGTGCCGCGAGAACGTGAGCACGTAGAGCACGCGCAATGCGATTGCGGCGACGCAGATCGCGGCGAGACGCAGCGCAAATCGATCGGGCTTGCGGGCCACACGACGTGAACCCGACAGCACGCGCCGGATGCTAACGCCGTGCGGCACGCGCGAGCGGAAATCGTGCGCGACACACGGCGCGGTGCAAAGTGTGCAGGCACGAGGCATGTGGGGTGAGTTGGTCGCCTTTGCCACAGCGGCCCGTTTGTTGGCGGGCTCGTCCCGGCGGCGTTGCGTGCAACGTGCGCCGGGTACTAAGCCGAACGGCCCGCGCCGGGAAGGCGCGCGCGGTTGGCAGCCGATTCACTTCACGGCAGGGGCATATATGAGATTTCGGCACTCCCGATCCGTACTGACGGTGCTCGTGGGCAGCGGTCCTCCGCATCGCGTCTTCCTCGCTCCCGCGGTCTTCTTCGGCTCGGGCGGCGGGTGTGCGTGGTGATGCAACCTCCGATTGAATGCAGCGCGTGCCTGACGCCGACGACGCCGACAACCACGACGCGGATTTCGTCAGCGCGGGTCCGCTGCGCGTCGAGCTGACGGCCTCGGGAGTGGTGCGCGTCGGTTGGGACGAGCCCGACTGGCTGGGCCCCGGTCGCTTGATCACGCCCGACGACCCGACCGGGGCGGCGCGCGTTTCCCGTTCGGGTGACGCGCTCGTGGTCGAATCGGAGTGGATCACCGGTCGGATCCAACCGCTCGACGACGAGCCGGTCGTCGGGCTGCATCTGGAAGCGCGCCGAGCCCGGCAAGGCTTTGCGACCGGGGCGTTCGCGACACCCGTGGTGGCCTGGCACTTCGACCCGTTGGCGCGCCCCGCGGGCGACGCGCCGCCGGGCTTGCGCGGTTTCGGTCACCAGTACACGGAGTTCGCGTTGCCGGTGTTCAGTGACGACGCGCTCTCGCGTTGGCGCCTGCTGCCGTTCCGTCCGGCCGTCGTCATGCCGTTGGGCCTCGTCACACCCGACGGGCGCACGGTGTTGATCGCGCCCCTCGACGGGTTTCACGAGCAGGTGATCGCGGTGCCGGCGGGTAAGGAAGACGCCACCGCGGGATTGCGCATGGGCTGGCACGGAGATGTCGACGACGTGAGCGCCGGTTTCGCGACCGAGCTCGCGATCATCGCGGGCGACGGCATGCGCGACTGCTACGCGCGCTGGGCCCGTCTCTTGCGGGATCGTTCGGGAGTGGCCGCCCCCGGGCGCGACGCCGATGCGCTCGGCACACGACTCTCGTACTGGACCGACAACGGCAGTGCGTACTGGTACCGAACCGAGCCCGGCCTCGACGCGGCGTCGACAGTCGTCGCCGCGGTCGACGATCTCGAGGCGCGCGGGCTACCCGTCGGCGCGGTGCAGCTCGACTCGTGGTGGTATCCGCACGAAGAGTCGCGCCCGTTCGACACCGACGAGTGGGTCGTACCGCCGAGTGGCATGGTTCGCTGGGAACCGCGCGCCGACGTACTCCCCGACGGCATGCGCGCGTTGCGCGAGCGGCTCGGTCGCCGCCCACTCGTGACCCATTGCCGGCACCTGTCGTCGCAGTCTCCGTATCTCGAGGAGTTCCCGATGTGGATCGACGGCGACCGGGCCCACCCGCAGACGAGCGAGCTCTACGAGCGGTTGTTCGACCAGGCCGTTTCGTGGGGCGTCGAGGTGTTCGAGCACGACTGGCTGATCGAGTGCTTTCTCGGTGTGCGCGGCCTGCGCGGGCCTGGACGCGCCGCGACCTGGCAGGAAGGCATGGACGCCGCGCTCGGCGCGCGCAACTTGACCGCGCAGTGGTGCATGGCGTCGCCGGCCGACTTCGCGCAGGTGAGCCGGCTGCGGCACGTGACGTCGATCCGGACGAGCGGCGACCACGGCTATCT
>JAODBI010000254.1 GCA_025463875.1 Actinomycetes bacterium | reverse complement strand
CCGCGGCAGCGGGATTGATGCGGAGGATCTTCGACAGGAACGAGCTCTTGTTCTGACCGATGCGTTTCGGATCGCCCTTGCTGCCGCCGTCGCCGAGGCCGATGTAGAGCATTCCGTCCGGACCGGTGATGACCTCGCCGCCCTTGTGGTTCGAATACGGCTGCTGCACGACGAGCAGTTGTCGGCGGGACGAGGCCGACGCGACGTCGCCTTGCATCGTGTACTCGTCGACGTGAGTGTCGTCGTCGGGATCGGTGTAGTCGACATAGAGCTTGGAGCCGTCGGGAGAGAACGTGATGCCGAGGAGTCCTTCTTCGTTGCCGTGCGACAAGGGACCGACGGTGAGGAGCGGCGTGGGCGACAGCGTGCCGCCCGCGGAGACAACTCGGATGCGACCGGTCTGCTCGGCGACGAACACGCGCGAATCGTGCGCGCGCCACGCGAGCGCGACCGGGCTGTCGAGTCCCGACACGAAGGGGGTCGTCGCGATGTGCACGGCCGCGAGATCGGGTGTCGGCGACGCCGGGTTGCGCGTGTTCGTCGTAACCGAGGGCGCCGGGCTCGTCGGTGGGATCGGCGCGGTACCGGTCGTCCTCGAAGACGATCCACTGCCGCACGCCGCAAGCGCGAGGGCACCCACGAGGAACAACGAGCGCCGCACGCCGGGCAGATTACGGGCCGAAACGTCTCGCCCGTATCGGGTGCTCCGACCGGACGCGTCGGTCGAACGGCCGCCGCGCAGCGCCCGTATAGTGCGCGGCGATGAAGTACGTGGTCTTCGTTCCCGACGGTTGCGCCGACGTTCCACTCCCCGAGCTCGGCGACCGGACGCCGCTCGAGGTCGCGCGCATGCCGCGCCTGGCCGCGCTCGCCGCCAAGTCGGAGGTCGGTCGGGCCGCGGTCATCCCCGACGGGCTCCCGCCCGGCAGCGACGTCGGCAACATGTCGATCCTCGGTTTCGACCCCGCGGAGTACCACACCGGTCGGGCGCCGATCGAGGCGGCGGCGATGGGTGTCGACATCGGACCCGACGAGGTCGCCTATCGCTGCAACCTCGTGACCCTCTCCGCCGACGCTGTCCCGATCATGGTCGACTTCGCGGCCGGCCATCCGACGAACGAACAGAGCCACGCGATCGTCGCCGCGCTCGACGAGGAGCTCGGGCACGGTCGCGCCGGCGTGCGATTCCACCCGGGTGTCGAGTACCGCCACCTGTGTGTCGTCCCGCGGAGCTGGACCGATGCCGAGTGCACGCCTCCGCACGATCTCACGGGGCGCGCCGCGGTCTTTCCCCGTGGCGCGTCGGCGCCCGACGTGAACGACCTCATGAATGCGTCGCGTCGAGTGGTGGGCGCGACCGCGAGCTCGGTCGGGTCCGTCGCGACGCAGATCTGGTTGTGGGGCCAGGGTGTGAAGCCGGCGCTACCGTCGTTCGCGGCGACATACGGAGTCGTCGGTCGTATGTCGTCGGCCGTCGATCTCGTGCAGGGTCTCGGTGTGCTGACGGGAATCGAGGTCGTCGACGTTCCGGGCGCGACCGCCGGGTTCGACAACGACTACGGCGCGCAGGCGCGTGCGTGCATACGCTCGCTCGACGATCGCGATCTCTTCGTCCTGCACATCGAGGCGACCGACGAAGCCGGCCATCAGGGCCGCTCCGACATCAAGGTCGACGCGCTCGAGCGCTGGGATGCCGAGGTCATCGGCCCGGTCCTCGACGCGCTCACCGCGGCGGGCGAGCGCTATCGCATCTTGCTGATGCCCGACCATGCAACGCCCTGCGACACCAAGACGCACAGCGCCGAGCCGGTCCCGTATCTTCTCTTCGACTCGGAAGCGGAGGGCGCAGGCGGGGTGTACACCGAACCCGGTACCGCGCGGTGCGCCCCGGTTCCGGGGCATTCGTTGATGGGTCGCCTCGTCGGGGTATGAGGCCGACCGGAGACGAACTCCGGAATCGATTCAGGAATCGAATCGCTCGGCCGACTGTTCGAAGGGGAGCATGCGTCAGGAGCGCCCCGGGGTATAGGGTGTGTCCGATCCCTCGAGACCTCGACCCGAGAATGTTTCTCGGCGGTGGGGGCCGGGTCACCTCACTTTTTCTTCAGCTCGGCACGTTCGGGGAAATCGTGCGAGACCTTCCGAGGGCTTCGTCAGCAGGCGCCGCATTGCCACGCGTCGGCTCTTGGCAACACGGATCAACAAGATCACTCCGGCCGCTGTAGGCAAAGCCACAGCCGGGTCGGTAGGAGCAGGACATGACGGAGACCTTCGACCGTTCACAACTGGACGGGAAGGATCGCGAACAACTCTCGGAGATCGCTTCCGCTCTCGGCGTGAAGTCGGTGAGCCGGATGCGCAAGGCCGACCTGGTCGAGGCGATCGTCGGCGCAGCCAAGGCCGGTACGAACGGCGCCGAGAAGTCGGCGCCGCGGAAGGTGCGGTCGAGCCGGACCGCGGGTACCGACGATCTCGCGACCATCGCCGACGAGGAGAATGCACTCGCCACGAGCAACGGGCCGGCGGACGAGATGGCGCTCATTCGCCCTCGGCGCGGCGCGAGCGCCGGTCGCGAAGACACCCGGGACCCGGCGGCCGATGACGAGCCGTCGTCGAACGGGCACGGAACAGTGGTCGACACCGCGGCCGACGACCGCCCGCCGACCACCGAGGCCCGACGCGGAGGTGCGGAGTCCGGCACTGTGGGCGCAGGCGCTGGATCCTCGTCGCCGACCGACCGCGACCGCGACCGCGACCGGGACCGAGAGTCCGAGAGCGACGGCGACGGGGGCGCGCACGACACCGATTCCGATACCCGTGATGCCGATTCCGGTGCCGGCGATCGCTCGCAGACCGGGCAGCAGCAGTGGCGCGACGACGACGGTTCGGCGAACAAGCGCCGCCGGCGGCGCCGCGGCCGCGACCGGGAACGCCCGGGTGACGGCCGCGTCGAGCGCGACAGCCGTCCCGATCGTCCCGAACGCGTCGAGCGCAGCGGCGACGACTACAACGGCGACCTCATCGAGATCGAGGGTCTGCTCGATCTGCGCGACGAGGGCTACGGCTTCCTGCGCGCGTCCGGATATCTCGCGGGCCGCAACGACGCGTACGTGTCGGCTTCCCAGGTGCGACGCTTCGGCTTGCGCAAGGGCGACCACGTCAAGGGCGCGACGCGCCCGCCCGCGAGCAGTGAGAAGTACCCCGCGTTGGTGCGGGTCGACCTCATCAACGACGTCTCCATCGACGAAGCGCGCCACCGCGTCCGGTTCGAGGATCTCACGCCGCTGTTCCCCGACTCCCGGCTGACGCTCGAGCTCGCCGACAACCCGGCCGAGATCACCGGCCGCATCATCGATCTGATCGCGCCGATCGGCAAAGGTCAGCGCGGGATGATCGTGTCGCCGCCCAAGGCGGGCAAGACCACGATCATCAAGCAGATCGTCTACTCGATCGAGCGCAACAATCCTGAGTGTCACGTCATCGTGCTGCTCGTCGACGAGCGCCCCGAAGAGGTCACCGACATGCGGCGCCACGTGCTGCGCGCCGATGTCGTCGCCTCGACCTTCGACCGTCCGTCGGACGAGCACTGCCACATCGCGGAGCTCACGATCGAACGGGCCAAGCGACTCGTCGAATGCGGCAAGGACGTCGTCATCATCCTCGACGGCATCACGCGTCTCGCCCGGGCGTACAACCTCGCGGCGCCGGCCTCGGGCCGCATCATGTCCGGCGGCATCGACGCGGGCGCCCTGTATCCGCCCAAGAAGTTCTTCGGTGCGGCGCGCAACGTGGAGGAGGGCGGATCGCTCACCATCCTCGCCACGGCGCTCGTCGAGACGAACTCGAAGATGGACGAGCACATCTTCGAGGAGTTCAAGGGCACCGGAAACATGGAGCTGCGCCTCGACCGGCGCACGGCCGACAAGCGCATCTACCCCGCGATCGACGTCGAGCAGTCGAGCACCCGCCACGAGGAGCTCTTGTTCGACCGCCACGACCTGCAGCAGATCTGGAAGCTCCGCCGGGTGCTCGGTGCGCTCGAGGGCGGTTCCGGGCTCGAACTGCTGATCGACAAGCTCCGCAGCACCAAGAGCAACGCCCAGTTCCTCACCGAGATCGCCAAGGCCCCGACGGGAATGGGAACCTGAGATAACGGGTTCACTGCAACCCGACGCCGCATCCGGGCGCCCCGCGCGAACCCGCGACCTGCCCCCTAGACTGGATACACCATGAAGACCGAGATTCACCCCGATTACGTCGAGTGCAAGGTGCACTGTTCCTGCGGGAACGAGTTCGTCACCCGCTCGACCGCTTCCGAGCTCCGCGCCGAGCTCTGCTCCGAGTGCCACCCCTTCTACACGGGCAAGCAGAAGCTCGTTGACACGGGTGGCCGGGTCGAGCGCTTCCAGCGTCGGGCCGCGAAGGCCAAGACCAAGAAGGTGTAGCCGCCCAATGTCCCGAGCCGAACCCCGCTACATGGGCGGACAAGCGGTTCTGGAAGGCGTCATGATGCGCGGGTCGTCCACGTGGGCGGTCGCAGTGCGCGATCCCGACGGCGCGATCAAGGTCGACGTGCGCGACGTTCCGGGCTGGGCCGAGCGCTATCGCAACATCCCGGTGCTGCGCGGCATCGCGGGCCTCGGCGAATCGCTGGGGCTCGGCTACCGCGCGCTGACGTGGTCGGCCAATCAGCAGGTCCCTCCGGAAGACCAGGTCTCCGAGAAGGTGATGGGCTGGTCGGTCGGCGCGGCAGCGATCGCGTTCAGCGCGCTGTTCATCATCCTGCCCGCGCTCGCAGGCAAGTCGTTGGGTCACGCGTTCCACGGCTCGTTCCCAATCGTCGAAGGTGTCGCCCGGCTCGGCATCTTCATCGTCTATCTGCTGGCGATCTCGCGGCTGCGCGACATCCGGCGCGTCTTCCAGTACCACGGCGCGGAGCACAAGGCGATCGCCGCCTACGAGAACGGTGTCGAGCTCACGCCCGAGACGGCGCAGCAATTCTCCACCGCGCATGTGCGGTGCGGCACCAACTTCCTGCTCACGGTGATGGTCGTCGCGATCGTCGTGTACTCGGTGATTCCGAGGCCGAATCTGCTCTTTGTCATCGGATCGCGGTTCGTGCTCGTGCCGCTCATCGCCGGCCTGAGCTACGAACTCATCCGGCTGTCGGCGCGCAACATGCATCGCCCGGTCGTGCGTGCCCTGATGCGACCGGGTTTGCTACTGCAACGCCTGACGACACGCACTCCCGACCTCGACCAGCTCGAGGTCGCGATCACGTCGTTGCGAGCGGTGATGACGGCCGAGCAGCTGGCCGATGTCGATTCCCGCGTTGGTCTGCGCGTTCCCGCGGTCGCGCCCGCGGTCTAGCTCTAGCGCCCGATACTCAGGCGCGTCGCGTCGCCGACGCGGTCGCCCACGCCGCGACGGTGGCGCGGAGCGCCGCGGTCTCGAGCAGGACGAACGAACTGTCGTGCGCGGCGGTGCCGTGCTCGAGCCAGTCGAGCACCGCGTCGACGAGTTGGTCGAACAACGTCTGCGCGGCCCACTCCGCGAGCTCCGGCGCAACCAGCGGAGTGACCACCTCGCGCGCGGCGTTGACCGCGACGTCGCGCAGCGAGAGTGCGTACTCGCCGAACTGCGGCTCGCGGGCCGCGTGGCGCCAGAGCAGCCGGAACCCGTCGGGCCATTCGCGCGCGACCTCGAGGAGAGCCCGAGTGCTGCCTTCCGCTTCGAGACCCTGTGCGATGTTGGCGAGGAACAGCTCGACCTGGCGCTCGAAGACCTGCTCGAGCACCGCGCGGTAGAGCGACTCCTTGCTCGGGAAGTGGCGGTAGACGATGAGCTTCGTGATCTTGGCGGTCGCGGCGATCTCGTCCATCGAGGTGGCCGCGTAGCCGGCGTGCGCGAACGCTTCGGCGGCCGCCTGCAGCACCGCGAGGCGCCGGGCTGGGCTCCGCCGGGGCGGGACGACCTCGACGGGCTCACGTTGCCCGGCAACGTGTCCGGCCGGCGCCGGCGGGCTGCTCGGGGCACTGGCCACTGTGTAACTCTAGCGTTTACACTCCGGGCGTGAGCAACCTCCAGTTGACGTGGTCCGAGGCCGAGCTCCTGGCCGGCGACGCAGTGGCGGAGCCGCTCGTTGCCGGGGGTGTTCGTTGCCACGGCGGTTTCACCGACGACGGCCGATACGTGTCGCCCCGCACCAAGTACCGCGTACCGGCGACCAAGGCATGGCAGCAGTCCCACCAGGAGCTCTTCGGCACCGAGATTCTCGACGCGCCCATCGAGCTGTGGCCCGAAGTGTTTCCGAACGTCGCGCAGACGAAGTACCTGCTGGCCGAGGGCGTCGTCGCGCCGACGATCGGTGCGCTCACTCGCATCGGGACCGTCGAGGGGTTCGGTTCGATGATCCGCGCGGTCAACGTCGAAAACCTGCAACGCCACTTCGCCGAGAGCATCGACGGAACTGCAGTCGCACATCTACAACGCGGATTGTTCGAAGCGCACGCGCGCGACGAAGCCGGCTGGGAAGAAGAGGCGGGCCACAAACAGATGTGGTTCGCGGCGCGCGACATCGCGTTCGACGATCCCGTCACCGAGGACATGACGCAGTCGATGCTCGTGCGTATGGGGATCGTCCCCGCCGACGGCAAACCGCCGACGCCCGAGGAGATCCGCCGCAACGCCGAGGCCATGCGCCGCTTCCCGGATCTCGATCTGGCGCTCGAGATGATGGTGCGCCGGATGGTCGGTCTTCTCTTCATCGAGGTCTCGGCCTTCCACACGTTCGCGTGGGCCGAAGAAGTGCTGGCCGACACCGATCTCGTCGCGGGCGAGGGCCGCGCCGCCGCCCTCGTGAGCTACGTGCGCGCCGACGAGACGCCGCACGTCGACTACCTGCGCACCGCGCTCACGGAGATGCGCGATCGCACGTTCGTCGGAGAGTCGGGTGCGACGATTCCCGGCACCGAGGTGATCGGCACGCTCTGGGACACCGCCCTTGCACTTTCACTCGGCGCGAACCGCGAGAACTTCGTGCGCACGGCGACGGCCGAGGTGGAGCACGCACTCGCGTCGAATCCGCGGCGGGGCGCCATTCTCGAAGGCTTCGTTGCACTCGGCTCGGAGACGTATACGGAAGTGGTCGCGTGAAGTTCGGAATCTTCTACGAGCACCAGCTCCCGCGGCCGTGGACCGACGACTCCGAGTACCGGTTGATCCAGGACGCGCTCGACCAGATCGAGTACGCCGATTCGCTGGGGATCGACTACGCGTGGGAGGTGGAGCACCACTTCCTCGAGGAGTACTCGCACTCGAGTGCGCCCGAGGTGTTCCTCGCGGCCGCGTCGCAGCGCACGAAGAACATCCGCCTCGGCCACGGCATCGTGCAGACGCCACCGCCGTTCAACCATCCCGCCCGCGTCGCGGAGCGGGTGGCGATGCTCGACCTCGTGAGCGGAGGCCGCGCCGATTTCGGCACGGGCGAATCGTCGTCGGAGGCGGAGCTCGGCGGGTTCATGGTCGACCCGGAACGCAAGCGGGCGATGTGGGAAGAGGGCTTGCGCGTCGCGGTGCGCTGCATGACCGAGTCACCCTTCACCGGTCATTCCGGCGAGTTCGTCACGATGCCGCCCCGCAACGTCGTCCCGAAGCCGCGCCAGAAGCCGCATCCGCCGTTGTGGGTCGCGTGCAGCCGGCGCGACACGATTCACCTCGCTGCCCAGAAGGCCATCGGTGCGCTCGCGTTCGCGTTCGTCGATCCCGAGGAGGCGAAGTTCTGGGTCGACGACTACTACGCGACACTCGCGAAGGAAGCCGTCCCCATAGGCGATGCGGTGAACGCGAACGTCGCGTGCGTCACGACGTTCATGTGCCACGACGACGAGGACGAAGCGTTGCGCCGCGGGCTCGAGGGCGCGAACTTCTTCGGCTACTCGCTCGCGCACTACTACGTGTTCGGTCGTCACCAACCCGGTATCACGAGCGTGTGGGACGAGTTCCAACAGCGCCGGGCCGAGCACGGTTACGACCCGGAAGCCGTCATCGCCGCGTCCGAGAACGACGACCGCCTCGGCGCCAAGGTCGTACAGCAGGGGATCGGTGGTCTGCGGGGCGCAGTCGGCACCCCCGAGCAGCTGCGCGAATACCTGCGGCGCTACGAGGAATGCGGCGTCGACCAGGTGATCTTCTGCTTCCAGGCGGGCAAGAACCGCCACGAGCACATCATGGAAGCGCTCGAGCTCTTCGGCCGAGAGGTGTTGCCCGAGTTCAAGGACCGCGACGACGCCGCGGTGCGCGCGAAGCAGGCGCGTCTCGAACCGGTGATCGACGAAGTGATTGCGCGCAAACCCGAATCCGACCATCCGCCGCTGCCGGCGGCCGACTACGCGTACCCCGCGATCCCGCGCGCCATGGCCGACCGGTTCGGCAACGACGACTTCCACCAGATGCTCGACCAGTTCGCGGAGCAGTCGGCGATCGGTCCCGGGGGGATCGAAGGCCTGATCGCCGGCCGGTAGACCCGTGCCGGCCGTCGCGCGCTAGGCGACCGTGCGGTCGGCGCCGGATGCGGTCGACGACGCGGGCAGCGGCACCGCCGACGCGACTGCAGCCGCGCCATAGCGCTCGTAGGCGTCGACGGCACGACTGGTCTGCGCCGCGGTCGCGGGCACGCTCGGCGGCGTCTCGCTCGGGTTCGCCGGGCGCGGTCCTCCGACGCCGTTCACCGTGCGCCGGTAGGTCGGCAGTTCGACGGAATGCGATGGCACGAGCAGCGTCGCGTCGCCGCCCGATGTCGTGCTGCGCGGATCGATGTGCCCGTCGCCGTTGACGTCGAACCAGGCCAAGCGGGCGAGGGAGACACTGTTCGAGGCGGTATCCGTCGAGCTCGACCCGGGTGAACTCGCTCCCGGTGCGTCCGACCCGGACGCGACGTGCTGGGGCGAAGCTGCCTCGGGGGCCGCAACTGCCCGGGCGAGCGTTGCGACGCTGCCGGGCGACTGGGTGATGTTCGGTACGTACATGCCGCCGTCCCTGGCAAGCATCGGTTCCCAGCCCGTACCTGCCCGTGTTTTCGGTCGATCGGTGGACGACCTTGAGCGGCTTCTTCCACCATCGGCTTTGAACCCGGGACCGGACCGCACGGCCGGTACCCTCCGAACCGATGTTCGAACAGCTCGCCGCGCTCGCAGAAGAGCTCGATCGGCTCGAGGCCGAACTGCCCCGCATCTACGCCGCGGGCGACCGGCGCGCGTCCCGCGACGCGGGCCGCCGTCAGCAGGAGCTGCGTCCCGTCGTCGACGCGTACGGCGAGTGGCGTCGGGTTTCCCAGGACGTCGACGACGCCCGCGAGGTGCTCGACGGCGTCACCGATCCCGCCGAGCGCGACACCTGGAAGGCGGAGCTGGCCGACAAGGAGGCCCAGCTCGCGGCGCTCGAGATCCGGATCAAGGAGCTGCTGCTCCCGCACGACCCCAACGAGGGCCGCAACGTCATCCTCGAGATCCAGGGGACCGAGGGCGGCGAGGAGGCGAACCTGTGGGCGGGCGATTTGTACCGCATGTACCAACGCTTCGCCGAGCGGCACGGGTTGAAGACCGAGGTGCTGTCGAGCCAGCCGTCGGAGCACGGCGGCTACCGCGACATCACCTTCCTCGTGAAGGGCGAGGACGCCTGGGCGAAGCTCAAGTACGAGGGTGGCCCCCACCGCGTGCAACGGGTCCCGGCGACCGAGAGTCAGGGCCGGATCCACACGAGCGCGGCGACCGTCGCGGTGCTGCCCGAGGCCGAGGACGTCGACGTCGAGATCGATCCCAACGACCTCGAGGTCGACGTGTTCCGCGCCACCGGCCCGGGTGGGCAGTCGGTGAACACGACCGACTCCGCTGTCCGGATCACGCACAAACCCACGGGCCTCGTCGTGTCGTGCCAGGACGAGAAGAGCCAGCTGCAGAACAAGGACAAGGCCATGCGCATCCTGCGTTCGCGGCTCCTGCAGGCCGAACAGGATCGCCAGCACGCCGAGGTGAGCGCGGCGCGGCGCGACCAGGTGAAGGGCGGCGGCCGATCGGAGAAGATCCGGACGTACAACTACAAGGAGAACCGGCTCACGGATCACCGAATCCCGATCACGTTGCATTCCCTCGATCGGGTGCTCGACGGCGAGCTCGACGACGTGGTCGACGCGCTTGCGGCCGACGAACGCTCGCGCCAACTCGGCGGTGAGTGAGTCCCTACCGCGATGACGTGGCGGGAGTTGCGAGCGGAGGCCGAGCGTGAGCTCGCCGGCGCGGGTGTGGGGCCGGTGGAATCCGAGGCGCGATTCATCGTCGAGCGTGCGTCGGGATACGACGCCGCCGATTGGTTCGAGATCGCCGATGCCGCGCCGTCGGCGCTCGCGGAACGCAAGCTGCGCGACATGGTGCGCCGCCGGGTGGCAGGGGAGCCGCTCCAGTACGTCCTCGGTGGTTGGGGATTCCGCGGCCTCGACCTCTTCGTCGATCCGCGCGTGCTCATACCGAGGCCCGAGACGGAATGGGTCGTCGAGGTCGCGTTGGAGGAGGCGGCGCGGGTGGGCCTGCGGCGCACGCGGCGCCGGCTCTCGCTCGTGGAGGCCCACGCGCCGGTGGCGGTCGCCGATATCGGCACCGGTTCGGGCGCGATCGCGATCGCGCTCGCCGCGGAGCTTCCCGACGTCGAGGTCTGGGCAACGGATGTCAGCGAGGACGCGCTCGCGGTGGCGCGCGCGAACATCGCCGGCTGCGCTGCGACCCGCGTGCGGCTCGCGGAACCCGGTGCCTGGTTCGATCCGCTGCCGGAACGTCTGCGCGGCTCGCTGCGGCTGATCGTGTCGAACCCGCCGTACATCGCCGAGCACGAGGTGTCGGCGCTTCCCGACGAGGTCGCCGCCCACGAGCCGCGCCGCGCGTTGGTGTCGGGGCCCGCCGGGACCGAGGCCATCGAGGTGCTGTTGGAGCGCGCGTCGGAGTGGCTCGCGCCCGGCGCGGCGCTCGTGTGCGAGATCGCCCCGCACCAGGCGGGCGCGATGACAGAGCGCGGACGGGCGCTCGGATACGAGACGGTGATGGTGCGCGACGATCTCACCGGGCGGCCCCGCGTGCTGGTGGCGCGTACCGGGTAAGTTCCATCCGATGGCCGCGGACGATCAGCTCGACGTCGACGGGATGCTCGAGCGCTTTCGCGAGCGCGCGGACGCCGTGCAGCGTCGGCCGCTGCCGCCCGTCGCCGGACCGGAGCGCCAGCAGTTCCTGGAGCGGGCGCAACTCGACTTCCAGGACTTCGCGATGATCGGCGACTCGGCCTGGACCTTCGTCGACGGCGTCCTCACCCTGACGATCGACCTCCGACCGAGCTGATCGCGCCCGGCGCGATCAGCTGTGTGGGCGCGGCTGTAGTCAGAGGTGCGAGAGGAACGCGCGGTCGAGCGCGACCCACAGGGTCTTCGAGTAGGGGTAGAACGCGATCGGGCCGAGTCCCATGAGCGGAATCTCCGCCATCAGCAGCGGCACCCACGGGATGTCGGGGACCGTCATCGCGCTGAAGACGACGAGGAGGATCGTGAACAGAATTCCGATGACCATCGTGTTGATCGCGACGGCTCCGACCCAGTAGCCGGGTTCGCGCTCGAAGTGCAGGTGGCAGCTCGGGCAGTCGGGGACCATGTGGAACCAGCGCCGGAAGAGCTTGCCCGCGCCGCAGCGCGGGCACTTGCGCCGTAGCCCGCGCCACAGCGTCAGCGCGCGGGACGGTTGCATCGTGCGGTTGGTCATCAGCCGGCGATGGTGTTCGTCGTACCGTCGTTCCCGAACTTGACGCGGCGGCCTTCCCAGGGCTGCGCCGTCATGGCACCGAGCATGTCGGAGTCGCGCGCGTTGGCGACGACGCGCCGGCCGTCGTCGGCGATCGCGGTGACGATGCCGACCGACGGTGTGCCGTCGCGTTCGAACGCGATCGATGTCGCCTCGATCGTCGCTTCCGTGGCGACCAGCCCGGCCGGTTCCCGGGCGGGCTGCGCGTCGACCGCGGCCTGCGCGTTCACGCGCTCGAACGGACGCGTCGGCGGCCGGGTCGTCCAGATGGCGGCCGTGTGCTTCGTCACGTACCAGCCCAGAGCGGTGGTCAGTCCGAGGTCGCCGGGCCGGGCGCGCAATCGGTCGACCATCGCCGCGATGCCGTGCGTCGGGTAGTTGTTGACCGGTCCGCCCGCGAAGCCCAGGCCGCCGGTGACAGTAAGCGGACGGCGATCGTCCGGCGCGATCCCGAGCGCGGCGCGCCCGATCTGCACCGCCGACGGGAAGCACGAATAGAGGTCGAAGTGCGCGATGTCGTCGACGCCGGTTCCCGTCGCCTCGAACACCGCGGCGCCCGTGGCGGCGATCGCGGGCGACTCGGCGAGCGACCAACGCTCGGTGACGAACCAGTGATCGTGCGCCTCGGCCGCGGCGTGCAGGAACACCATGCGGTCGTCGGGCACACCGGCCGCGCGCGCCGCCTCGTACGAACAGAGGAGCACGGCCGCGCCCTGGTCGACGTCGATGTTCGCGCACATGCGTTTGGGGTACGGGAAGCACACGGCGCGGTTGTCGGGCGAGATCGTGCGGATCTCCTCCGGCGTGTACGCGACCCGCGACCGCGCGTTCGGGTTGCCGGCCGCGACTTCGGCGAAGCCTGACCACATCTCGCTCACGTAACGCTGGTGCTCGTCGACGCCGTGCCCGAGCTTCGACCGCAGTGCGGTCTCGAACAGCGGATACACCATCGTCGGCGCGACTGCGAGGTGCGCCATCTCGTACTCGCTCGATCCGGGCGTGTCGTCGCCGATGACGACCGGGCACGGAGGATCGTCGCCCGACTCCCACTGCAGCTCGACCCTCGGTTCGCGCCGCGCCCGCCAGCGCGTGTGCATGCTCTCGGCGCCACCGACGAGCACGACGTCGCAATCGCCGCGTTGTATGCGCAGCGCGAATTCGTCGATCAGGAGTTGCGGGCTGTTGCCGCCGACCGTCGAAACCGCGGTCGCGCGGGGAGCGATGCCGAGCTTGCGGGCGAGCAGCGCGCCGGGATCGGCGTAGCGCCACGAACCGATCGCGACAACTGCAACCACGTCGGCGCGCGCGAGGAGCGAGGAAGATGCACCCGCGTCGGCGTCGGCGGACCGGGCCGCGTCGGCGAGAAGATCGATCGGTGCCCGGGCCTGATCCGGCGCCAGCCGCTGACTCGTCTGGCCGACACCGACGATGACCGGAGCACGACGATCGACTTCCGGCACGGGCGTCACCCTACCGGTGCCTCCGTTGCGTCGGCTTACCGATCGGGCTCCGTCGGATCGGTGCTGAGCACCGGCCACGCCGGCTCGCCCGGCGCGGCGCTGTCGCGGCAGATCGAGCGGTACCGGCACGTGCGGCACACGTCGATCTCGTTGACGCCCTTCCAATCGTCTTCGAGCCACATGCGCTCGACCGCCGCACGAAGCTCCTCTTCGACCGCCTCCAACGCTTCGTCGTCGAGCTCCCAGTATTCGGGATCCTCGTCGACCTCCGGCTGCAGGTACTCGTAGCGCAACCGCAGGCGGTAGCCACCGGCGCGGGCACGGGCCGCGAGCACGAAGGCCTGCACGTGCGCCGCCTTGATCTCGGAGACCGCGTCGACCCACTTGCCGCCCGTCTTGTAGTCGCGCGCGTCGACGAGCCCGTCGTGGATCCACACCGCGTCGATACGCGCGGTCGCCATGAACATGGGCGGTGGCAGGCGATGGAACCGGGCGACGTCGACCTCGTGCGCGGCGTGCTCGGACGCGCGCGACGGGCAGCGGTCGGCATGACGGGCGACCATGTCGCGCACCGCCGGGGTGTCGAAGCCGTGCGCGATGAGCGTCTCGGCCACATGGTCGCCGTCGTAGCAGTCGCCGTCGACGTGGATCTTGCGGAGCATGTCGTGCACGAGCAGACCCTGGTCGGTCGACGGCGCGGGGTCGCTCGCCGGCAACCCGAGCAACGCGTTGCAGTAGAAGAGGCGCGCGCAGCGCGTGAAGTCTTCGTAGTTGCTCGGAGTGAGCGAGACGATGTCGGAGAGCAGCCGCTTCGCGGGCATCGCGGATCAGCCCGGATGCTTCGCGCAGCCGGAGATGAACGCGCAGCCTTGACAGTCACGCCCGACCTGAGGCCGGGCGTCGGCCGCCAGCTCGAGCACGCGCTCGACGCGCGTCGCGATCCACTCGTGCGCCTCCGCCCGGTCGGCTTCGAGGTCGGGTGAGTGCGTCGAGCGCCGCTGTTCGATCACGTCGACCGCCACGATCTCGAGTTGCACCGGCGCCCACTCCTCGGTCCGCACCAGCGCGACCCGCACGTCGACGGGGTCGAGCAGCTTGGTGTCACGCCGCGCGCCGACGAGCACCTTGCGCAGCTCGCGCCCGCCGTCGTCGAGCTCCGCCGCGATGCCGAGGTTCGACGAGAGCTCGACACCGAGGCCGGGCAGGGCAGAGCGAAATCCGAGGTCGGCGACGCGCGCCGCGACAACGCCGAAGGCATCGAGATAGCCGCGCTTCGCGGCGCGGTAGAGCGCCTGCTGTTCGGGCTCGAGATCGTGCGGCTCGACGAACGCTTCGGGCCGCGGCGGGCC
This sequence comes from Actinomycetes bacterium, assembly GCA_025463875.1. Lineage (GTDB taxonomy): Bacteria > Actinomycetota > Acidimicrobiia > IMCC26256 > PALSA-610 > PALSA-610. Next base: position 7,710 of record JAODBI010000254.1, on the reverse strand, counting down.
GTTCTCGGCCTGCGCGAGTCGCGCATCGGCCTCGATGCGATTCGACACCGCGAACCTCATGTCGCCGGTTCGGTTCACGTTGCGCTTCCCGCTGTGCACCTCGCGTGCGAGGCGGCGCCGGCACATCTCGTCGGCGAGACGCAGATGTCGGGGACTGATGTGCGGGAGCTCCTCACTTTCCGCAGGCGGCATGGTCGCGACGCTAGTTGCGGGGTGTGCCCATTTCTCGGGACCTCGGTCGGGCGCTCGGCTCACGCCGATCGGCCGAAGGTGCTGGGTACACTCGGTCGGTGCGCATTGCGATCGGCGGCGACCACGCCGGGTATCCGCTGAAGCAGCACCTCATCGGGGTGCTGAAGGGATGGGAACACGATGTCGACGACCTCGGCACGCATTCCGAGGACCCGGTCGACTACCCGATCTACTGCGCCGCGGTGGGGCGCGCGGTCGTGAGCGGACCCGCGGAAGTCGGCATCGTTCTCGGTGGCAGCGGCCAGGGCGAACAGATCTCGGCCAACAAGGTTCACGGCGTCCGCGCCGCACTGTGCAACGACCTCTATACGGCGCGCATGGCTCGCGCACACAACAATGCGAATGTCCTGTCGATCGGCGCCCGGATCGTGGCGGCCGAGCTCGCCGACGAGATCACCCGCATCTTCCTCACAACGCCGTTCGAAGGCGGGCGGCACGTGCGCCGTCTCGAGGAGATCACCGCAATCGAGACCGAGGAAGCCAACGGATGACTTCACCCCTGGAGAACACCGACCCCGAGATCGCCGGCATCATCCGGCGCGAGGTCGAGCGGCAGAACACCACCGTCCAGCTCATCGCGTCGGAGAACTTCACTTCTCGGGCGGTGCTCGAGGCGCAGGGCTCCGTACTCACCAACAAGTACTCCGAGGGCTATCCCGGCAAGCGCTACTACGGCGGGAACTATGTCGTCGACGACGCCGAGAACCTCGCTCGCGATCGAGCGCGCGCGTTGTTCGGTGCGCAACACGCCAACGTCCAGCCGCACTCGGGCGCGAACGCGAACCAGGCTGCGTACATGGCGTTGCTCGAGCCGGGCGACAAGGTCATGGGGATGCGCCTCGACCAGGGCGGTCACCTCACGCATGGCTCCCCGGTCAACTTCAGTGGCCGCATGTACGACTTCGTGGCGTACGGCGTCGACGATCAAACCGAGATGCTCGACTACGAGGTGATCCGCGACCTCGCGGTGCGCGAACGCCCGCGCATGATCATCGCCGGCGCGACGGCCTACGCGCGCATCATCGACTTCGAGGCGTTCCGCGCGATTGCCGACGAGGTGGGAGCGTTGCTCCTCGTCGACGCCGCGCACATCGCGGGCCTGATCGCAGGCGGCGCGCACCCGTCGCCCGTGCCGCTCGCCGACGTCGTCACCTTCACCACGCACAAGACGCTGCGCGGACCGCGCGCCGGCGCGATCCTCTCCCGCAGCGAATACGCGGCCCGCATCGACAAGGCCGTGTTCCCCGGTCTGCAGGGTGGTCCGTTGATGCACGTCATCGCGGCGAAGGCGGTGGCGTTCCGGGAGGCAAGTCAACCGGAGTTCGGTCGATACGCCGCCGACGTCGTCACCAACGCCCGGGCGCTGGCAGCGGGTCTCGCAGAGGAGGGATTCCGCATCGTGTCGGGCGGTACCGACAATCACCTGATGCTCGTCGACCTGCGGCCGTTCGGCGTCACGGGCAAGGTCGCCCAGGAGGCGCTCGACCGCGCCGGGATCACGTGCAACAAGAACGCGATCCCGAACGATCCGGAGAAGCCCTTCGTCACGAGCGGTCTGCGGCTGGGGTCCGCGTCGTGCACGACCGCGGGCATGGGTCCCGACGAGATGCGGGAGATCGCCGGGCTCATCGGGCACGTGTTGCGCGCGGTCGACGACGACGCGGTTGCGGCCGACGTGCGCGACCAGGCCAACCGACTGTGCTCGAAGTTCACCCCCTACCCCGAAGGCGCATGAGAATCCAGGCGCAGTCCGGGGGCCCGGACTTTTCTGCCCGCGGCACGGGCGATCGAGGGCCGGAGGACGCAGCCGCATGAGAATCCAGGCGCAGTCCGGAGGCCCGGACTTTTCTGCCCGCCGCACGGGCGATCGAGGGCCGGAGGACGCAGCAGCATGAGAATTTCGGTCGGCGAGTAACCGCGTGGGTGGCTACGCGGTCGTTCTGGCCGTCGCTCTCGGCACAACGCTGCTCCTGACGCCCATCGTCAGGATCGTCGCGATCCGCTTCGGCGCGGTGGTGTCACCGTCGTCCGACGCGCGTCACGTGCACACGCGTCCGACTCCGACGCTCGGCGGCGCCGCGATGTTCGTCGGCTTCCTCGCGGCGATGGCGGTGGCGTCGCAGATGCACCAGTTCCACGACATGTTCCAGTCGAACTCGGAACCGTCGGGGATCATCCTGGGCGCGGGCGTGATGTTCATCATCGGCGGCCTCGACGACCTCATCGACGTGTCCCCACCCGCGAAAGTTGCGGGTCAAGTAGTTGCCGCGAGCCTGCTCGCGTCGTACGGCGTCGTGATGTTCTACTTCCGGATGCCGTTCAATTTCCTGCACACCGACACCGTTGTCCTCGGCTCGCAGTTCGCACCGCTCGTCACCGCCCTCTGGGTCGTGTTGATGACCAATGCCGTCAACCTCATCGACGGCCTCGACGGACTCGCGGCAGGCGTCGTCGCGATCGGTGGTGGCGCACTCTTCTTGTTCGCCGACCGCTTGTTCAAACAGAACTTCATCGACGGCACGAACGTCGGCCCTCTGATCGCGATCATCGCGGTCGGCGTGTGTCTCGGCTTCCTCCCGTTCAACTGGCATCCGTCGAAGATCATGATGGGAGACGCGGGTGCTCTCTTCTTAGGCGTACTGCTCGCAGTCCCTACGATCACCATCGGCGGCCGTACCGATCACGCGTTCTCGGGCAACACGTTCTTCTTCTTCGGTCCGCTCCTGATCCCGGTGCTCATCCTCGGCGTCCCGATCCTCGACACCGGGTTCTCGTTCATCCGGCGCACGATCCATCGGCAACGCTGGCACCAGGCCGACGCCGGTCACCTCCATCACCGGCTCATGCGCCTCGGCCACGGTCCCCGGCGGACGGTCGTGATCCTGTGGGCATGGACCGCGCTGTTGTCCGGCGTCGCGCTCGTGCCGACCTATTTCCCCAAGAGCGGGAGCAACGCGCTCGTGCCGTTCGTCGTCGCCGCGCTGGCGCTGCTGTTGCTCGCCTGGTTCCATCCCGGGATCCGGTCCCGGCGGGAACGCCACGAGCGGGCCCGTCATCCGACGAGCCATCCGGGCGAGGACGTTGTCGACCTTGCCGAACGCCGCCGACAACGGGCCTGATTGCCGGTCGCTCGCAGCCGGAGCGGCAGCGGAGCCGACCGGTGAGAACGGCTACAGGCCAGTGACACCGGGGGTCTCAGAGGCGCAGCGGGAGCGGCCAGTAGACGCGGCGCTGATTTTCGACGCCTGGACTGAGAAAATTCTTCGTCCGGTTTGACTCTTTCTTCACACCCCCCGTAGATTGCGAATGGATTCACAAGCGCTCTCCGGCAACGGTGGCGGAGGCCTGACGCTGTGATCCAGAAGGGGCTTCGGCGGTGGTTCCGGCAGGGGAGCGTCGCGACCAGCGAGACACATGGCACGGGTTCTCGAACGCGCTTTCGCGGTCGTTCGAGATGGCCGCGACCTTCGCGTTGTTCGTGCTGCTCGGCCTGTTCATCGACGACCGTGTCGGCACCCGACCGCTGTTCACCGTTGTTCTCGCGTTGCTGGCCGTGACGGGCCTCGGTGCCCGCGCGTACTACACGTACAAAGCCCAGATCGAGCGCGACGAGGAGGGGAAGCCGTGGCTGCAGAAGAACCCGTAGTCCCGCTGGTCGAGCGTCAGGTCGCCCTCGACATCGTCAAGCACGGCCTCATGGCCGCGCCGCTCGTCCTGCTCGTCTCGGCAATACGCGGTTGGGACGGCGTCGCGAGCGCGGCGATCGCGCTCGGCATCGTCCTCGTGAACTTCCTGGCGGCGGCGGCGATCATGACCCGCGCCGCCAAGAGTGGACCCACGGCAATCGGGGCGGCCGCGCTGGGCGGCTACGTTCTCCGTCTCGCCGTCATCCTCGTTGCACTCGTATTGTTGCGCCACCAGCCCTGGATCGATCTGCCGACGCTCGGTTTCGTCATCGTCGGCACTCACCTCGGGCTGCTCGTCTGGGAAATGAAATACGTGAGTCTGACGCTCGCTGCGCCGGGATTGAAGCCGGCACGACCTTCCGGAGACCAATGAACGCCCTCCTGCTCGCGGTCGACGTACCGCCGATCAGCCACGTCACGATCTGGGGCTCCGGCCCACTCGGTTTCAACAAGACCGCGGCCATCTACGTGTTCGCGACCGTCGCGACCATCCTCTTGTTCGCGGTCGGAACTCGCCGCAAGGACGCGCTCGTGCCGTCGGGGATCTTGCAGAACTCCGCCGAATCGGGCGTCGGCTTCGTGCGCAACCAGATCATCATGCAGACGATGGGGACCGACGGTCTGCGCTACCTGCCGTATCTGACGGCGCTGTTCTTCTTCATCTTCTTCAGCAACATCACCGAGATCATCCCCGGCGTGCAGTTCCCCGCCAACGCCCGCTTCGGCATGCCGCTCGCGCTCGCGTTGCTCACGTGGGTCATCTTCAACGTCGTCGGCGTCGTGCGACAGGGGCCTCTGCACTACCTGAAGAACTCGCTGATCCCGCCCGGGGTCCCGAAGGCCATTCTCCCGCTCGTCATGATCATCGAGCTCGTCTCGACGTTCCTCGTCCGGCCGTTCTCGCTCATGGTCCGGCTTTTCGCCAACATGCTCGCCGGTCACCTCATCCTGGTGACGTTCGGTGCGCTGTGCGCCGCGCTCTTCGCCGCGAAGATCACCGTCGTGATCCTGCCGTTCTCGTTCCTCCTCCTCGTCGCGATGACGGGCTTCGAGATCCTCGTCAGCTTCCTGCAGGCATTCATCTTCACGATCCTGACGGCTGTGTACATCGACAGCTCCATGCACCCTTCGCACTGACCTCACCTACTCGCTCGAAGAAGAAGACAACAAGGAGAACCCAACGTGGCTCTGCTCCATCTCCTCCTCGCCCAGGCAGCTGCCGACCCCACGAAGGGGTTGACCGCGATCGGTCGGGGCATCGTCTACGGCGGTGCCGCCATCGGCCCCGGGATCGGCATCGGCTTGGTTGTCGGTAACGCGATCACCGCCATGGCTCGCCAGCCCGAATCGGCCGGCACCGTCCGCACGACGATGTTCCTCGGGATCGCGTTCACCGAGGCACTCGCGCTGTTCGGCTTTGTCCTCGCGTTCATCATCTCCGGGTAGGGGGAATCGTGCGAAAGCGCATTCACGCACTCATCGCGGTGCTGGGCATTGCGTTCACGGTCGCGCTCGTTGCCGCGCCCGCGTATGCCGCCACGACCGAGCCGAAGTACGCGAACCAGGCCGCCAAGGAGTGCGCCGACAAGCTCGCGGCGGGCGGCTCGATCGACGACTGCCAGAAGGCTCCGTCGCCGCTCAAGCCGGCGAACAACGAGATCATCTGGGGCTCGCTCGCGTTCGCGGTCCTGCTCGTCGCGATGTGGAAGTTCGGCGTGCCGGCCGTGAAGAACATGGAGAAGGCACGCGAGGATCGCATCCGGAACGACCTCGAGAGCGCCGAGTTGGCGAAGACCGATGCCGAGGCCGAGAGGGCGCAGTATCTCGCGCAGATCGCCGGGGCCAAGGAAGAGGCCGGACGGCTCATCGAGGAGGCCCGTCAGGCCGCCGAGGGGGTGCGCGCCGACCTGATCGCGCGCGCCGAGCAGGAGGCGAACGAGATCCGGGCGCGCGCCCAAGCCGACATCGTCAACCAGCGCAACCAGGCGTTGGCGCAGCTCCGCGCCGAAGTGGCGTCGCTGTCGATCGATCTGGCCGGCCGCATCGTCGAGCGCAACCTCGACAGCGACATCAACCGCCAGCTCGTCGACAGCTTCATCGACCAGGTGTCAGGGAGCAACTAGCCGTGAGCGAGCGTCGTGAAGCGCGCATCGAACCGAGCCACGAGTTGAGCAGCGAGCGGGGCCCGAGCGGCCCGGCCCGCAGGGCCGAGAGCGGGAATTGTGGCTGACCGCATCGAAGTCTGGGCGCAGTCGCTGCTCGAGATCGCCGAGTCCGAAGGCAACCTGCACGAGGTCGAAGACGAGCTCTTCCGCTTCGCGCGGATCGTCGAGGGCAACGACAACCTCCGTGCCGCGCTCGCGAATCCGGGTCAGCCGGCCGACCGGCGCGCGGCGATCGTCGACGACCTCCTCGAGAACCGCTCGCTGCAGACGACGCGTGCGATCGCGGCGTTCATCGTCGGTGCCGGTCGTGGACACGACCTGCCCGCGATCGTGGCGCGGTTCGTCGAGCTCGCGGCCGCGCGGCGCGAGCACGAGGTCGCCGAGGTTCGCTCCGCGGTCCCGCTCGACGATGCCCAGGTCGAACGGCTTGCGGTCGCGCTCTCCCGGGCGACGAAGAAGACCATCGAGGTCCGCGTGGTCGTCGATCCCACACTCATGGGCGGGATCGTCGCCACAATCGGCGACACCGTGATCGACGGCACCGTCCGTCACCGTCTCGAACAGCTGAAGGAGACGCTCTAATGGCCGAGCTGACCATCGACGCGGCCGATATCGCGGCCGTACTCCGCAAGAACGTCGAGAGCTTCCGGCCCGAGGTCGACACCGCGCAAGTGGGTCGGGTGCTCGAGGTCGGCGACGGCATCGCGCGCGTCGCGGGCTTGCCCCACGCCGCGGTCAACGAGTTGCTCGAGTTCGAAGGCGGCGCCCAGGGCCTCGCCCTGAACCTCGAAGAGACGATCGGTGCGGTGATCCTCGGTCACGCCGACTCCGTCGAAGAGGGACAGCTCGTCACCGCGACCGGACGCATCCTCTCGGTGCCCGTCGGCGACACGCTGATCGGTCGCGTGGTGAACGGTCTCGGCGTCCCGATCGACGGCAAGGGCCCGATCTCGCAGGCCGAGCTCCGACGGCTCGAGGTGCAGGCGCCCGGTATCACCGGCCGCAAGCCCGTGTTCGAGCCGTTGCAGACCGGCATCAAGGCCATCGACGCCATGACGCCCATCGGCCGGGGTCAGCGCGAGCTCATCATCGGTGACCGCAAGACCGGCAAGACCACCATCGCCGTCGACACGATCCTGAACCAGAAGGGTCAGGGCGTGAAGTGCATCTACGTCGCGATCGGGCAGAAGGGCTCCACCGTCGCGCAGACGGTCGAGACGCTGCGCGTCAACGGTGCGCTCGAGTACACGGTCGTGGTGAGCGCGCCTGCTTCCGACGAAGCGGTGTTCAAATACCTCGCGCCGTACACCGGTTGCGCGATGGGTCAGCACTGGATGGAGAACGGTGAGCACGCGCTGGTCGTGTACGACGACCTGTCGAAGCAGGCCGAGGCGTACCGCCAGATGTCGTTGCTGCTCCGCCGTCCGCCGGGCCGTGAGGCGTACCCCGGCGACGTCTTCTACCTGCACTCGCGTCTGTTGGAGCGGGCCGCGAAGTTGAACGACGAGCGGGGCGGGGGTTCGCTCACCGCGCTGCCGGTCATCGAGACCAAGGCCGGCGACGTGTCCGCGTACATCCCGACCAACGTGATCTCGATCACCGACGGT
>JAODBI010000239.1 GCA_025463875.1 Actinomycetes bacterium | reverse complement strand
TGCGATCAACCCGTACCTCGCCTTCGACACGATCCGCGACCTCTGCCGCGAGGGCGTGCTCGCGGGCATGACCGAGCGCACGGCGGTCAAGAGCTACGTGAAGGCGGCCGGCAAGGGCATCCTCAAGGTGATGTCGAAGATGGGCATCTCGACGGTCGCGTCCTACACCGGCGCGCAGATCTTCGAGGCCGTCGGGCTGCAGCGGTCGCTCGTCGACGAGTACTTCACGGGCACCGCGTCGCGCATCGAAGGCATCGATCTCGAGGTGATCGCCGAGGAGGTCGCGCGCCGCCACAACCTCGCGTACCCGGACCGTCCGACGGAGCTCGCGCACCGCGAGCTCACCGTCGGCGGCGAGTATCAGTGGCGCCGCGAAGGCGAGTACCACCTCTTCAACCCCGACACGGTCTTCAAGCTGCAGCACTCGACGCGCTCGGGTCGGTACGACGTGTTCAAGCAGTACACGAAGCTCGTCGACGAGCAGTCGCGGCGCATCGCGACCCTGCGCGGGCTCTTCGAACTGCGTCTGGATGAGCGGGCGGCGGTCCCGATCGACGAGGTCGAACCGGTCTCGGCAATCGTGAAGCGCTTCTCGAGCGGCGCGATGAGCTACGGCTCGATCTCGAAGGAAGCGCACGAGAACATCGCGATCGCGATGAACCGCCTGGGTGCGCGTTCGAACACCGGTGAGGGTGGCGAAGATCCCGACCGCTTCGTGCCCGACGCCAACGGCGACTCGAGGCGCAGTGCGATCAAGCAGGTCGCGTCCGGCCGGTTCGGGGTGACGAGCGAGTACCTCGTGAACGCCGACGACCTGCAGATCAAGATGGCGCAGGGCGCCAAGCCGGGGGAGGGCGGCGAGCTGCCGGGGCACAAGGTGTATCCGTGGATCGCGAAGACGCGCCATTCCACCCCCGGAGTCGGGCTCATCTCGCCGCCGCCGCACCACGACATCTACTCGATCGAGGATCTCAAGCAGCTGATCCACGACCTGAAGAACGCGAACAACCGGGCGCGGGTGCACGTGAAGCTCGTGGCCGAGGTCGGGGTCGGCACGGTCGCGGCCGGGGTGTCGAAGGCGCACGCCGACGTCGTGCTGATCTCCGGCCACGACGGCGGCACGGGCGCGGCCCGGCTCACGTCGATCAAGCACGCGGGCGCGCCGTGGGAGCTGGGTCTCGCCGAGACGCAGCAGACGCTGTTGTTGAACGGGTTGCGCGACCGCATCGTCGTCCAGGTCGACGGGCAGCTGAAGACGGGGCGCGACGTCGTGGTCGCGGCGTTGCTCGGCGCCGAGGAGTTCGGCTTCGCGACCGCACCGCTCGTCGTGAGCGGATGCGTGATGATGCGCGTGTGTCACCTCGACACGTGCCCGGTCGGCGTCGCCACCCAGAACCCCGAGCTCCGCAAGAAGTTCAACGGCAAGCCGGAGTTCGTCGTCAACTTCTTCGAGTTCATCGCGGAGGAGGTGCGCGAGCACCTGGCCGCGCTGGGCTTCCGCTCCGTCGAGGAGGCGATCGGCCACGTCGAGATGCTCGACGTGCACCGCGCGGTCGAGCACTGGAAGGCGCGCGGCCTCGACCTCTCGCCGATCCTCGCCACGCCGGTGAACAAGTACGAGCAGAGCCTGTTCTGCACCAAACCGCAGGACCACGGACTCGACAAGGCGCTCGACCAGCAGCTCATCGTCGATGCGCGTGAGGTGTTGGAGCAGGGTCACGGTCAGCTGCGGAAGTCGTACGACATCCGCAACACGAACCGGACGGTCGGCACGATGCTCGGCGCGGAGGTGACGCGCGCGTGGGGCGGCGACGGCCTTCCCGACGGCTCGATCGACCTCACGTTCCACGGTTCGGCCGGGCAGAGCTTCGGCGCGTTCGTGCCGCGCGGCATGACGCTGCGGCTCGAAGGCGACGCCAACGACTACTTCGGCAAAGGCCTCTCGGGCGGCACGCTCACGCTGCGGCCGGCGCGTACGGCGAAGTTCGTCGCGGAAGAGAACATCATCGCGGGGAACGTGATCCTCTACGGCGCGACGAGCGGCAACGTCTTCATCCGCGGGGTCGTGGGTGAGCGGTTCTGCGTGCGCAACTCGGGCGCGACTGCGGTCGTCGAGGGCGTTGGCGATCACGGCTGCGAGTACATGACCGGCGGGCGCGCCGTGATCCTCGGACCGACCGGCCGCAACTTCGCGGCGGGCATGAGCGGGGGCTTCGCGTTCGTGCTCGATCCCGATCGCTCGTTGTTCCTGCGCATGAACCGCGACATGGTCGACCTCGACGTGCTCGACCTCGACGAGGACGCCGAGTGGTTGCGCGGCGTGATCACGGTGCACCTGGAGGTCACCGGCTCCGAGGTCGCCGAACGCATCTTGTCGAACTGGTGGGAGAACCGCCGGATGTTCACGAAGATCTTCCCGAAGGACTACAAGCGGGTGCTCGAAGCCCAGCGCGATGCGATCGAACGCGGCGTCGACGTCGACGAAGCAGTGATGGCGGCCGCTCGTGGGTGAGACCAGTGGGTTCATGAAACACAGCCGGGAGCTGCCGAGGCGGCGGCCGATCCCGGTGCGGATCGCCGACTGGCAAGAGGTCTACGAGGACTTCGCGCCGGAGAAGGTGCGTACGCAGGGCGCGCGGTGCATGGACTGCGGCATCCCGTTCTGTCACACGGGCTGCCCGCTCGGGAACCTCATTCCGGAGTGGAATGACCTCGTGTTCCGCGATCGGTGGGAGGCGGCCTCCGACCGGCTGCACGCGACGAACAACTTCCCCGAGTTCACCGGCCGGCTCTGCCCCGCCCCCTGCGAAGCCGCGTGCGTGCTCGGTATCAACGAGCCTCCCGTCGCAATCAAGCAGATCGAGGTCGAGATCATCGACCGCGCCTGGGACGACGGCACGGTGCAGCCCGTGCTCGTCGACAAGAAGACGGGCAAGCGCATCGCGGTGGTCGGCAGTGGGCCGTCCGGGCTCGCGGCCGCGCAGCAGCTGACGCGCGCCGGCCACGACGTGACCGTGTTCGAGCGCGCGGATCGCATCGGTGGTCTGCTGCGTTACGGGATCCCCGAGTTCAAGATGGAGAAGCGGCACATCGACCGCCGCATCGCGCAGATGGAGGCGGAGGGAACCGTTTTCCAGACGAACGCGAACGTCGGCGAGAACGTGCCGGTGAGCGACTTGCAGCAGTTCGACTCGGTCGTCCTCGCGGGCGGCGCGACTGCGTGGCGTGACCTGCCGGTTCCGGGTCGCGAGTTCGCGGGTGTGTACCAGGCGATGGAGTACCTGCCGTGGGGGAACCGCGTGCAACAGGGCGACATCGACGAAGCGCCGATCAGCGCCCACGGCAAGAAGGTCGTGATCATCGGTGGGGGCGACACCGGCGCCGATTGCCTGGGCACCGCGCTCCGCCAGGGCGCGGCCGAGGTGCACCAGTTCGAGATCCTGCCCCGGCCCCCGGACGAGCGCGTCGATTCGATGCCGTGGCCGAC
>JAODBI010000226.1 GCA_025463875.1 Actinomycetes bacterium | reverse complement strand
CAGTTGACCGTTTCGTCTCGTCTAGTGGCAGGCTTCGTAAACGTGTTCAGGATGGCGCCTTCCGACCGCCGGTCCGCGTCGTCTCTCTGGAACCGGATTCGCCGCACCGACGCCATAGCGCGCGGTTGCGGGAGCTGCGCGCACGACAGACGAAGCGGTGCGCCTCGCTGCTCCAGGCCAGGCGCACGACTTCGTGGCGCCCGGCTAGGGGATGGAGATGGTCACAGTCTTGCAGTTGTTACTCGATACCGGGTCGGTGTGACCGTCTATCAAGATCGCGCACGCCCTGAGGCTCACACTTCTCACTCCGGCTTTCGGAGTCAAGATGAGCGCGGCGCCGGTGGTCTTCCCGGCGGCCAGTCCGCCCGGCTCGCATGCCGGCGTATCCGGATTGATAAGGGCGTGGGTGCTCGTCAGGGGGCAGATGTAGTCCTGGTACTGAGGTTCAGTTGTGTTCGTCCACTTGAAATAGAACTCGATGTCGCCCGCGTTCGTCGTTGTGCTGTTGTTCTTCATCGCGAAGGCAACCGGAAGTTTGGGGAACCCGCTCGAATGCGTGAACCCGGCGACCGAGCCTCCCGTGATACTCAGATCGATGGTGTTGGTCGCTGCCCCGCTGCTGGACACCGCGACCAAACTCATGACGGCGATTACCACACTGACGAACAACAAGACCATAGTTTTTCGCATACGTTCCCCCCGAAGAGTGAGTGTGGTTGTGTCCGGGCGGAACATAACGGGTGCCAAGGCGTACTGCATCCCGGCAACGATTTGGGCGGACGATTCTGCGCAGGCCAATACCGTTGCCGTGTGCGTAACGCGTCATTGCGGAGTTGCCGCTATCAGGGCACGAGAGCACGGACATGGACTCCCGATATCCGCGGAGTCGCGGCTACACCTACCGCTCGACGTGTCTACCGATCCCGGTGAGGTCGGACGTCTCGGCACCCCACGCGACTCAGCCGCCGCGCGCAGATCGGCAGTCCTGCGTGCTCAGGGAGCACGTCGGCACGCGACCAACAGGATGGTCGGCACCGGGGCGCTGGGTTCAACGACGCGCTCGATCGCAAGGCCGGCATCGATGAGTGTGTTCAGGTACGTCGAGATGGTTCGATGAGATGACCCGACGCGTATTCGCACGCCATTCGGGTTGTGGTCGGTAGAGGTCCAGCGGCCTTCATCGAAGTAACTCCGATCCGGCGGCCAACTCGAAAGTCCCGCGTCGTTGCCTGGGAAGCATGGATGAACCATCGAGAACAGGAACCAGCCGCCGCGACGAACCGTGCCCGCCACCGCGTTGCATGTTGCCGCGATGTCGTCAATATCCATCAGCGCCATCTCGCACACAGCGCCGTCGAAGAGGACGCCGTTCCACCACGTCTCGGGTTGGGCGACATCGGCTGCGCAATAGACGATCCCGAGCAGATCCGAGGCGTCCCGTGCGCGTGCCTTCGCGATCAGGTCGGTGGACAAATCGACGCCGACGACTTGGGCGCCGCGTCGCGCAAGACCGCGTGACGCGCGACCGTGCCCACAAGCCACGTCGAGCACTCGCGCACCGCGCAGCGTTGTCGGAAGCAAGCTGCCGACACCATCCACGATGCTTCCGTCACCGTCGCCGACCCAAGTCGGGTACCAGTCGGCGATTTCGTCGTAGCGTGGCGGGGGCTTTCCGCTCATGCACGCATGTTGCCCGATCCGGCGTTACCGGGCGAGCGCAGAGCGATGAGAGTTATGAACGCGCCGCGTGGCTCATGAACGGCGCAATGGCGAATGCCAGACCGCACAGGATGACGCTCGCCACCGTCCCAAACGCGAGTCCGTACTTCAGGAAGTCGCCTGTGATTAGCGCACCGACAATTGCTCCGGCAAAATACTGCAGGGATGCTGAGCAGACCGGACGCTCGGTACCGGCGAGCACTACGCAGTTATGCACTACGTCCCGCCGCCCGCGCGGATTCGCACGTCCCTCCGGACGTGACGAGCGCGGCGGCGGGCAAGTTTGTAGGGCGTCGCGACGAGCATCGCGAGGAGCTGTCGTGTGGACATGGCGTAAGCGGCACGTGGTCAGACGCCTCACCATCCACCGATCAAGCAGAAGAGCGCCACAATTGCCGATCCGCGCTCGCCGAGACGATGGCGGTCGGACATTGTGTGCGCGTGCCCGCGCCTTGGATAGGGTTCGACCGCTATACCAACAAAGGAGATCTCCATGACGACCGAGGCGCTCGAGCAGGCCATCGCCTCCACCCGCACGGTCCTCGCCGGGGTGTCGAAGGAGCAACTCGGCGACGACACCCCTTGCGTGGCGTGGAAGGTCAGCGATGTGATCAATCACATCGTTGGCGGGCAGTACTTCTTCGAGGCCGGCGCGAGGGGCGAGCAGCAGGCCGGCGGCGAGACGGACTTCTCTGCCGGCGACTTCGTCTCCGCTTTCGATGAGGGGTCACAACGCTGTATCGCAGCGTTCCGCGCCGATGGGGTCATGGAGAAGATGCTCAGCCTGCCGTTCGGCGAGATGCCTGGCTCGGCGTTCGTGGGCCTGGCGGCGACCGACACGTTCGCCCACGGCTGGGATCTGGCGAAGGCGACGGGACAGGCGACTGATCTTGCGCCCGAGCTGGCCGGGCAACTGCTCATCGGCGCGAGGATGGCGATCCAGCCCGCTCTTCGTTCGCCCGAGGGGACGGTCTTCGGGCCCGAGCAGCAAGCACCGACTGGCGCGTGCAACGCCGACCAGCTCGCCGCCTTCCTGGGCCGCATGGTCTAGGACGCTCCTGATTGAGCCTCGATGCACCGGTGAGCGACGCGTGAGATAGGTCGCGCGTCTAACCGAAATGAACATCCTGACGGCCAGCAGTGCGAAGACGCCGAGATCGCGATCCTTCGCTTCCGCGGCGGCGATCCTCGATGCGACGTGCTCCGGCTCCGGTGAGTGGGGATTCCACTTCGGTCCCTTCCACACCCGTGCCCGTTCGACCGGCGACATCGGCAGGTCGGCCCAACGCACTGCGCGTGCGCCTTCGTCGCTTCGAGTCGCGACACGCCCGTGAGGGTTCGGCGCGCCTACTCGTCGCGTCCGCGTGAATCCCGGCGGGCGTACACGACGAGTTGGTACGACGTGCCATTCGGGCCTCGCCGTCTCGGATCGACAGCGTTCCTCTCCCAGTTCCGTGTCAAGGCGCTGGGAGGCGACGAGCAGCCAGAGACAGGATCAATACGGTCCCGCCTCTGACCTGCTCGTTTGTGGCGGAGGGAGTGGGATTTGAACCCACGGTGACTTGCGCCACAATGGTTTTCGAGACCATCCGATTCGGCCGCTCTCGCATCCCTCCGGGGCGAGATAGTACGGGATCAGGGCGTGCGCCTCGATCGGAAGAACGTCGTGAGGAGTTCGGCGCACTCCGCGGCCCGCACTCCTGCGACGACCCGGGTCTGGTGGTTGAGCCGCGGATCGACGGCGAAGTTGTAGAGGCTCCCGGTCGCGCCCGCCTTCGGGTCGGCGGCGCCGAAGATGACGACGGGGATGCGCGCGGCCCAGGCCGCGCCGGCGCACATCGGGCACGGCTCGAGGGTCACCACCAACGCGTGGTCGTCCAGATGCCAGGTGCCGGCGCCGGCCGCAGCGGCGCGCAGAGCCAACACCTCGGCGTGCGCGGTGGGGTCGTGGGCGCGCTCGCGGGCGTTGTGCGCGCGGGCGACGATCTCGCCGGTCGACAGCCGCACGACGATCGCGCCGACGGGCACGTCGTCGTGTTCGAGCGCGAGCGCGGCCTGGGCGAGCGCCTCGGCCATCCAGGCCTGTTCGTCGGTGTCGTTCGACCGGGCCCTGCTCATCTCGAAGGAATCTAGGTCGGGCCGTCAGTCGGAGCGCCCGGGCGCGGCATCGTATGGATGTGACCGACTGTTGGATCGAGGAGGCCTACGCGAAGTACGCCGACGATCTCGCGTTCCTCCGCCGGGCGGTCTTCAACGAGGCGCGGATGCATCATCGGTCGACGATGCGCCGCCCGGCGCGCGATCTGCGCACGGCATTGCCCGACCGGTTCGAGGACTCGCCGACCCTGCGCCCCGACGTCCTCGCCGCGGTCGCGGGCTTGAGCATGCGCCAGCGCGCGGTCGTCGTGTTGACGTACTGGTCCGACCTCGACGACGCCGCCGTCGGGCAGCTCCTGAGCATCAGTCCGGGATCGGTGCGCAGTCGGCGAGCGCACGGGCGCGACTGCCGGGGAGCGACGTGACACTCAGGGCGCCGGCGCAGCTCGCCACGCCGATCTGCGCGACGGGCGGCTCCGTCACGGCAATCGCGGAACGCGGTGCGTTCACCATCGCGACGCCATGACGGAGCGCGCCGGCATCGTGTCGGTCAGTCTTCGGCCAGCATCGTGTAGATCTCTTTGCGCGCCTGCTTCAGGATCTCGAGCATCCGCTCGACCTGTTGCTGGTTGCCCGACGCGATGACCTGCTTCGACGCGACCAGGAGCTGACGCACCGCGTTGCGGAACTCGCCCACGCCGGTGTCGTTCCGGCCGGCGATCTCCCATGGAGTTCCGCCCGCCTCCTCGATACGGCGGGTCGCTTCCTCGCGACCCTGATCGGTGACCTCGAACACGCGCTTGCCGTCACGTTCGACGGACCGGACGAGTCCTTCGTCCTCGAGCAGTTGCAAGGTCGGGTACACGGAGCCGGGGCTCGGCCGCCAGGCGCCGGAGGTCTTTTCTTCCAGGCGCTGGATCACGTCGTAACCATGGCCGGGTTCCTCGGCGAGGATCGCGAGGAGCGCGGTGCGGATGTCGCCCCGGCGCATGCGACCGCCGCGCCGGCGGCCCTCCCAACCTTCTGCTTCGTGCCGGTGTCCGCGGTGGCCGCGGCCTTGTTCTCGGAAGTCCCTCATCGTTGTTCTCCTTGATGACTTTCCCTCGGGTGGGTGGCGCCGACCGGCGCTCTGGCATCCCACGGCCTGCCGCCGGATGGGTGACGGGATGGCATGTTCGAGGTATTGCGATATATCGTAACTCATAGAGATGGGTCGGGCAAGCCCGAGAGCTACCCGGCCG
>JAODBI010000198.1 GCA_025463875.1 Actinomycetes bacterium | reverse complement strand
GAGTCGGTCCGCATCGTCCGGCGGCGCGGCGATCTGATCATCAGCGAGACGCGTCACGGCTTCGTGTGCGCCAACGCCGGCATCGACCTCTCCAATGTCGAACACGGCTGGGCCGCGCTTCTTCCCGTCGACTCCGACCGCTCGGCCAAACACGTGCGCGACGCGCTGCGCGCCCGCGAGAACGTCGAGGTGGGCGTGATCATCTCCGACACGTTCGGCCGACCGTGGCGGCGCGGCCTCACCGACGTCGCGATCGGCGTGAGCGGAGTTGCTGCAGTCGTCGACCTCCGCGACACCACCGACGCGCTCGGGCGCGTGTTGCAGGTGACCGAGGTCGCGGTGGCCGACGAGATCGCGTCCGCCGCCGAGCTGGTTATGGGCAAGGCGACGAACGTGCCGGCCGCCATCGTGCGCGGGGTCGAACCGTCATGGCTGCGCGAAGGCTCGGTTCGCGAGTTGATCCGCCCCACCGACGAAGACCTGTTCCGGTGAGCGTCGTACCCGCGTTCGTCGAAGCCCGCCGCTCCATCCGGGCGTTCCGGTCGGAGCCCGTCCCCCGCACCGACCTCGACGCGATCGTGGAGGCGGCGTGCCTCGCGCCCGCCCCCCACCATTCCCGGCCGTGGCGGTTCGTCGTCGTCGACACCGACGAGGCCAAGCTCGCGCTCGCGTACGGCATGGGCGAACGCTGGCGTCGCGACCTCCGGGCCGACGGCGTCGACGAGCAACGCGTCGACGAGCTGGTCCGAGCCTCGCACGAGAAGCTGGAGCGCGCGCCCGCCTTCGTCGTGGGATGCCTCACCTGGAACGGCCTCGACCGTTACCCGGACGAACGGCGCCAACGCGCGGAGTGGGGCATGGCCTTGCTCTCGCTCGGCGCCGCGGTCGAGAACCTCATGCTCACCGCGACCGATCGTGGTCTCGCGTCGTGCTGGGTCGCGGCGCCGATCTTTTGCCCGGAAGAAGCGCGCGACGCCCTCGCATTGCCCGAAGAATGGTTGCCGCACGCGCTCGTCATGGTCGGCTATCCCGATCCCGACTACGTGGGTCGAACGCGCCCGCCCGTCCCGCTGGACGAGATCCGCCGGTTCGCGTAACCCGTCGGTACCGTGTTCACCTGCGTCCCGAGACTCGGGGCGGATCAGCCCGTTGCGGCGCGCTGGGCCTTGAAGTGCTCGAGCGTTCGGGCCAGGCCCTCTTCGAGCGTGGTGAACGGCTTCCAGCCGAGCTGCATCCCGGCGCGGCCGGTGTCGACCGCGCTGCGCTGCAACTCGCCGGTGCGCGCCGGCGCGTGCTGGGCGGGCTCGCGAAAGCCCGTCAGCTTGGCCATGAGGTCGTACAGCTCCTGCACGCTCGTCTCGACGCCGGTGCCGATGTTCATCGTGAGACCGCCGCCTTTCTCGACCGCGCGCACGAAGCCGTCGACGACGTCGTCGACGTAGACGAAGTCGCGGGTCTGCGATCCGTCGCCGAAGATCAGGGGCTGTTCGCGATCGAGCAGCTTGTTCGAGAAGATCGCGACGACACCCGCTTCGCCGTGCGGATTCTGGCGCGGTCCGTACACGTTCGCGAGTGCGAGCACCGTGTACTCGAGACCACGTTGCTGGCGGTAGTAGTAGAGGTATTCACCGACGGCCTTCTTGGCCACGCCGTAGGGAGATTCGGGATGCTGCGCCGAGCTCTCCTTCGTCGGAATCTGCTTCGGAGTGCCATAGAGCGTCCCGCCCGAACCCGCGAATACGACCTTCTTCACTCCGGCCGCGACCGCACCTTCAAAGACGTTCAGCGAGCCGATGACGTTGACCGTCGCGTCGAACACAGGCCGCGTCACGGAGACGCGCACGTCCATCTGCGCCGCGAGATGAAAGATCACGTCCGGCTTCCGATGCGTGATCAAATCGACGACGGCCGGCGACGCCAGGTCGAGGCGGTGGAACGACAAGCGGCGCTCGGGAAGCGCGCGGGCGCTTCCGAGATTCGCGAGGGAGCCCGTCGACAGGTCGTCGACGACGTCGACCCGCCAATCCTCGGCGAGCAACCGGTCGACCAGCGTCGATCCGATGAAACCCGCCCCGCCGGTGACCAATGCCTGCATCGCTGGAAACTCCTACTCGCGCTCGGCGGGCACACGCCCGCCGGAGATCCGAGCTCCCGACGCGACGGTTGCACCGGCGCCGACGATGCTCTCGGCCGAGAGCGAGACGTCGGGCTTGAGGACCGCGTCGGCGCCGACGACGGAATTGCGCACGCTGCCGCCGTGGGAGACGCGCGCTCCGCTCTGCAGCACCGCAGCGTCGACCTCGGCGCGCGATTCGACCACCGCGCCCGCGCCCAACACCGATGCGCGTACACGGGCGCCGGACTCGACGCGGGCGCCGTCGCCGATCAGTACCGGTGCTTCGATCTGCGCGCCGGGCTCGATCGTCGCGTCGCCCTGGATCCAGAAGCCGGGCGACGCCTCGCGCGCGCCGGGTGCCGGCGGAACTGACAGACGGCCCGCGAGCGCATCCGCATGCGCCTCGAGATACTTCTGCGGAGTTCCGATGTCGAGCCAGTACGCGTCGCTCTGGTAGCCGTACAAGAGGCCCGGCTCGGCGAGCATGCGGGGGAAGGTCTCGCGCTCGACCGACACGTTGAGGCGGGGCGGGATGCGCCGCAGGAAGGCGGGCTCGAGCACGTAGGTGCCCGCGTTGATCCAGTTGCTCGGCGCCTTCCCCGGAGCCGGTTTCTCCACGAACGCGATGACGCTGCCGTCGGCTTGCGTCGGAACGACTCCGAACGCGCTCGGGTCGTCGACCCGGGTGAGCGAGATCGTCGCCTCCGCGCCGTTCTCGTCGTGGAACCGGACCATCGCGTCGAGGTCGAGACTCGTGAGGACGTCACCGTTGCAGACGATGATGCGTTCGTCGATCCCGGCGGCTGCGAAGCCGATGGCGCCGGCGGTGCCGAGCGGTTCCTTCTCAATCGCGTAGCGCAGCACCACGTCGCCGAACACGTCCTGTCCGGATCCGTCGTCGGCGAAGTGTCGGTGGAAGGCGTCGGGCAGGTACCCCATCGACAACACGACCTCGTCGACGCCGTGCGCGGCGAGCCAGGTGAGCTGGCGCTCGAGGTGCGGCTGGTTCGCGATCGACAACAGTGGCTTGGGAGTCGTGTACGTCAGGGGCCGGAGCCGCGTTCCCTCGCCCCCGACGAGGACGACCGCCTTCACGGTTTCGGCGTGGTCGTCGGTGTCACCGGGGTGGGTTTCACCGTCGTGCCGGTCGCGGGCTTGGTGGTGGGGACGACGATCGGCGGAACCGTCGTCGCGGTACCGGTCCGGGGCGCAGTGTTGACGTTCAACGCGTTGGGGAGGTTCTTCACCGACGGCGGATCACCGATGCTCGCGATCGACTTGCCCTGCGGCAGGAACGCGATCACGACGATGTCACCGTCGTACAGCTTGTAGCTCCGCGGGTCGCCCGTCTGCACCGTGTACTTCTGCTTGCCGGTGGTGCTGCCGTTCCACTTGCCGACCTCCCATTGCAGGGTGCCGGTCGCGTTGCCGCACTTGTCGCCGTTCTTCACCGTGGTACCCAGGAACGAGTAGCCCGTCGACGACAGCTTCCAACCGCCGAAGTCGAAGTAGGTCCCGACCGTGGCGTTCTTGCCGGCCTCGTCGGAGGTCACCGGCTCCATGTGGATCACACCGTCGTCGTGACTGTGCAGGCCGGCGTACACGCTGGGATTGCTCGCCCGGGAGGGGCTGCCCGCGCTGCTCGCGTTCGGCCAGTTCCAGATGCCGGATCCGGGCGTGTCGCCCATCCAGTGGTCGCAGTCGTACACACCCAGCGCCGCGTGCCAGTGGGTGTCCTTCTTCGTGCCGGAGGCGTTCTGCAGGAAGGGACCGACCTGGGCGGGCGCCGTCGCGCGGGCGTAGATGACCAGCGCGACACCCAGGATCACCACGAACGCGGTGAGTCCGTACCACCAGGTGTTGTGTCGGGACCGCTTGGCGGCCCGTACTGCGGCGCGCTTGCGCTTCGCTCGAGAGGCGTTGGTCACGACGAAGAGGTTACTCGCGGGGACGGTCCGCCCTGACCGCGTGCCAGGCGTGCTCGGCCATCGCCAGACCGCATCGGGCCACCAGATACAACGCCGCGAACGGGAGGAACACGGCGGCCGCGCCGGTGAGGCGACGGCGTGCGAACGTCCACGCGGAGCGGTGGTGCTGGGCGAGCATCCGGTAGGGATGCTTC
Source organism: Actinomycetes bacterium (assembly GCA_025463875.1). Taxonomy (GTDB): domain Bacteria; phylum Actinomycetota; class Acidimicrobiia; order IMCC26256; family PALSA-610; genus PALSA-610. The sequence continues at coordinate 4,058 of JAODBI010000198.1, read as the reverse complement.
GAGGTGCTCGCTCCTTGTACGTGGATCACGCCGCCCGCGGGCTCGTACGCCACGTCGAAGCCCGCGCCGCGGATGCGCCGGCAGAGGTCGAGGTCTTCCATGTACATGAAGTAACGCTCGTCCCACCCGCCGACCGCGTCGAGCGTGGCGCGCCGCAACCAGATCGCGGCGCCTGACACCCAGTCGACCGAACGCGGCTGCGCGGGATCGGCGCCGAGCTCGCGGTAGCGCGCGGTGAACGGGTTGGCCGGCCACCAGAGGCCGAACAGCCCGTGCCCGACCGCGACGGGAATGCTCGGCGACTTCCGCGCCGACGGGTAGTCGGAGCCGTCGACATTGCGGATGCGGGGACCGGCGGCCCCAAGTCGGGGTTCGTCGTCGAAGCAGGCGCGCATTGCCTTCGCGGTGCCGGGCTCGATCGTCAGATCGGGATTGAACACCGCAACAACGGGCGCGCGCGTCGCGGCGATACCGAGGTTCGCGGCGCGGGCGTAGCCGACGTTGCCCGGCGACGAGATCACGTGCACCTCCGGAAACGCCGTTTGCAGGGCTTCGATCGATCCGTCGTGCGATCGGTTGTCGACGACGACGAGCTCCACCTCGCCCGCGCTCGTGTCGGCGAGGACCGAACGCACGCATTCGGTGAGCAGCGGACCCGGCTCGAAGTTGACGACGACGGCAGCCCAGGCGCGGGTCACGTGATCGTCAGTCCCGGAAGCGGTACTTGACGAGGGTCCACAGGGCGGAGAAGCCGTCGCGCCACGTGATCTTCTTACCCTCGTCGAACTCGCGCCCCGAGTACGAGATCGGCACCTCGTAGATGCGCACCCCGCGTTTCAGCACCTTGGCCGTGATCTCGGGTTCGATGTCGAACTTGTTCGACTGGAGCTGCAGATCTTCGATGAGCGAACGCTCGAGCAGCTTGTAACACGTCTCCATGTCGGACAGCGTCGTGTTGTAGAGCACGTTCGTCGTCAGCGACAGGAAGCGGTTCCCGATCCAGTGCAGCAGCAACATGTTGCGTCGCTCGCCCGTGAACCGCGATCCGTACACGACCCGCGCCCGGCCCCGCAGCACCGGTGCGAGCAGCTTGGGCCAGTCTTCGGGGTCGTATTCGAGGTCGGCGTCCTGCACGAGGATGAACTCGCCCGTCGCGTGCTTGAAGCCGGTGCGCACCGCCGCGCCCTTACCGCGGTTCACGTCGTGCATCACGACTCGTACCGTGCTGTCGCCGAGTTGGCGCAGCACGTCTCGGGTGCCGTCGCTGCTCCCGTCGTCGACGACGATGATTTCGCTCTCGATGCCGTCGGGCAGCTCGACCGCGCGCATGCGGCGCAGGATCTCGACGAGTGTGTTGCGTTCGTTGAACACCGGCACGATCACCGAAAGCTTGCGCAGCTTCGGCACCGCAATGTCGTCACGCGCGGCCATGAGCACGCTCCTCCAGGTACCAGTCGCGCATGTGCGCGAGACCTTCCCGCAACTCGACCTTCGGTTCCCAGCCGAGCAGCGTACGGGCCCGGGTGATGTCGGGCCGGCGGCGCGTCGGGTCGCCGACGGGCAACGGCTCGAACACGACCTCGGAGCTGGAACCGGTGACCTCGCGCACGATGTCGACGAGCTCCAGCATCGTGATCTCGGTCGGGTTTCCGATGTTCACCGGGTCGCACACGTCGGAATCGAAGAGGGCGATGATGCCCCGCACCTCGTCGGCGACGTAACAGAACGACCGGGTCTGCGTGCCGGCGCCGTACATCGTCAGCGACTTGCCGTCGATCGCCTGGATCAAGAAGTTGGAGACGACGCGCCCGTCGGCCGGCCGCAGGCGCGGCCCGTAGGTGTTGAAGATGCGCACGATCGCCGTGGGCAGGTCGTACAGCCGCCGGTACGTCGAGGCCAGGGTCTCGGCGAATCGCTTCGCCTCGTCGTACACCGCCCGGGGGGCGTTGGGATCGACATTTCCGTTGTACGACTCCGACTGCGGATGCACGTCGGGATCGCCGTAGACCTCGCTCGTCGAGGCGATGAGGAACCGTGCGTCGCTCGCGAGCGCGAGGTCGAGCGCGCGGCGCGTGCCGAGCGAGCTCACGTCCATCGTCTCGAGCGGTATGCCCAGATATTCGGGTGGACTCGCGGGGCTCGCGAAGTGCAGCACGCCGTCGACGCGGCCGTCGACAGGAATCTCGTTGCACACGTCGGCGCGCACGAAGGTGAACCCGGGGTGCTCGTCGAGATGCGCGACGTTCTGCAACCGTCCGGTCGACAGGTTGTCGACGGCGACCACTTCGTCACCGCGCGCGAGGAACGCGTCGCAGAGATGTGATCCGACGAAGCCGGATCCGCCCGTAACAACAATCCTTGCCATCTAACGCCGCCCGACCCCTTGGTATGCGAAGCCTCGCCGACGCATCGCGGCCGGGTCGAGGAGATTGCGAGCATCGACGATCGCGTCGCCGTTCATGGCGTTGCGCACGCGCTCGAAGTCGAGCCAACGGAATTCGTCCCACTCGGTGACGAGGACGACCGCGTCGGCACCGGCCGCCGCGTCGTATGCGTCGGTGCACAGCTCGAGCCCCGGTACGAGCTCTCTCGGCTTCTCGCCCGCGCCGTGGTCGTACGCCCGTACCTGCGCGCCCTCCTCGAGGAGGCGACGCGCGATGAAGATCGCGGGCGAGTCGCGCAGGTCGTCGGTGTCGGCCTTGAACGTCAGGCCCCAGAGCCCCACCGTGACCCCGGCGAGACTCCCCCCGACCGCGTCTCGGACTTTGTCGATCATGCGTTCGTGCTGGGCGCGGTTGACGTCGACGACGCCCGCGAGCAACTCGAAGTCGTAGCCCGCCGCGCTCGAGATGTGCAGCAGCGCCGCGACGTCCTTCGGGAAGCACGAACCGCCGTATCCCGGGCCGGGGTGCAGGAACTGAAATCCGATACGCGTGTCGTAGCCCATGCCGATGGCGACTTCTCGCGCGTCGGCGTCGACCGCCTCGCAGATGTTCGCGATCGCGTTGATGAACGAGACCTTCGTCGCGAGGAACGCGTTCGATGCGTACTTGATCATCTCCGCCGACGCGGGATCGGTGACGAGCACCGGCGCATCGACTCCCTTGTAGAGCTCGCTGACGCGCACCGCCGATTTGCGGTCCTCGCAGCCGATCACGATGCGATCCGGGTTCTGGAAGTCGCGAACCGCCTGCCCCTCGCGCAGGAACTCGGGATTCGAGGCCACGGTCACATCTTCGGCACGCGCGCCCGCCTCGGACAGGATCCGCTGCACGAAGCGGGTCGACCCGACGGGGACGGTCGACTTGTTGACGACGACGGTGCCCGGCGCGAGCACGGAGGCGATCTCCCGGGCCACGGCCTCGACGAACGAGAGGTCGGCGGACCCGTCGGCGCCCTGCGGCGTCTGGACGCACAGGAACACGATCTCGGCGGACCGGGCCGCGGTGGCCGCGCCGAGCACGAACTGGAGGTGCTTCGAGGTGAGGCCTTCCTTGATCAGCTCGGGGAGGCCGAGCTCGAGAATCGGGACTTCGCCCTTTTTGAGGCGAGCGACCCGATCCGCGTCGATGTCGGCGCATTGCACTTCATGACCGAGGTGCGCGAAACAGGCGGCGGTCGTGAGGCCGACGTAGCCGGCACCGATGACCGCGACCCTCACGACGCACCCCGCGCGAGGTGAGAGATGGAGCTTGACATTGAGAATCGAGTCTAGGTGCCGGGAGAAGTGGCCTAAACAGCTAACAGCCCACTTGTGGCGCTGCTGTGGCAGAAGTCGCACCGGAGGCCGATGAGCCGTTCGGCGCGGATGTGCCCTTGGTCGCACCCGCCGACGTCGAGCTGGGCGCGGCGGTCGTATTGGGGCTCGTGAGGCCCTTGTAGTCGGTTCCGAGCACCAGGACGACGTCGGCACCCGCGGGTGCGTTTCCCTGGAGCTGGACGGTCTTGCCGATGCCACCGAGCTTGGAGAGCAGGAAGTCCGCCTTGTCCTTCGCGTTCGACCCGTAGCGCACCTCGGTCACCGTGTAGTCGCTGCGATCGGCGTTGGTCGCGGCGCC
>JAODBI010000147.1 GCA_025463875.1 Actinomycetes bacterium | reverse complement strand
CGATCAGATGGAGCTGCGGAAGGATCCGCGGTGTACTCGCTCCCGGGATGGGGGCCCAGCTCAAGGACGAGGTGGCCATGGACGGCCGTCGCGCGCGCATCGTCTTGGGTGTCGGCAACGACGCCGGACCGGTCGAGATCCGTCGCGCCTTCCGGGCCCGCGCACTCGTCACACACCCCGACCAGGGTGGTGACGCTTCCTCGTTCGCGGAGATCGTCGACGCGCTGGCCGCCCTCGACGATGTCGTTGCGCCGCCGGTGTCGGCGGTGCGCGAGCGGCCCGCCCACGTCTCGGTGACGACACGCCCGCGGTTCGACGCGTACGACTCTCCCCACCGTCCCGCTCCTCGGCGGACATTTGCGGACGTGCTGCACGCGGCGACCGCGCACCTCGGCTGAACCTCGGCCGCGAGCGCGAACTGCGTAGTTCGAGCGGTTGCGCCGACGCGACCACCCCAGGTACCGCGGGTGGTACCACCGGCGGCACCCACCACTTTCGATGATGCGTCGTCCGAAGCCACTCGGGACCTCGTGTGAGTAGCGTCTGCTCTCGTGGACCTTTGGGAACTGAGCGCGCGTGAAGCCGTGCGCCACACGATCGCTTCGTACACGTACGCCGCCGACAACGGTCGATTCGACGATGTCGCGGCGTTGTTCGCGGTCGACGGTGTGCTCGAAGTGCAAGGCATCGGCGGCGCGTCGGCAACCGGACGCGACGCGATCCTCGGCTTCTTCCGGGGCGTCAACACCGACGTCACGACCACGGCGCCGCCCGGACGCATGCAACACCACGTGTCGAGCGTGCGCGTCGAGGTCGTCTCGCCGACCGAGGCGCGCGCGACCTGTTACTTCACGGTGATGACGGGTGCGGGTGTCGACCACTGGGGCCGCTACAAGGACCGCTTCGCACCCGATCGCGACGGCGACGGCGGCGACTCCGAACGATGGTTGTTCGCCCACCGACTCGTGCGCACCGATGGACGCACTCCGGGCGGCTGGGCCGACGCCCGGTAGCAGCTACGCGTACGCCTCGACCGGCGGGCAGCTGCAGAAGACGTTGCGGTCGCCGTAGACGCCGTCGATGCGACTCACCGGCGCCCAGTACTTCGTATGCCGGAGCCCGGCGACCGGGAACGCGGCGAGCTCCCGAGAATACGGACGCGACCAGTCGTCGGCAATGACGTCCTCGGCGGTGTGCGGCGCGTGCCGCAACGGGTTGTCCTCGGCGGTCCACTCGCCCGACGCGACGCGGTCGATCTCGGCGCGGATCGAGATCATCGCGTCGAGGAACCGGTCGAGCTCGCCGAGATCCTCGGATTCGGTCGGCTCGATCATCAGCGTGCCCGCCACGGGGAACGACATCGTCGGCGCGTGGAACCCGTAGTCGATCAGGCGCTTCGCCACGTCGTCGACGGTCACCCCGGTCGCGTTGGTAATCGGACGGATGTCGATGATGCACTCGTGCGCGACCAGACCGTTCGAGCCCGTGTACAGCACCGGATAGTGCGGCGCGAGCTTGACGGCGAGGTAGTTGGCGTTGAGGATCGCGACGTGTGTGGCGCGCGTGAGCCCCTCACCGCCCATCATCTGCACGTACATCCACGGGATGGGGAGGATGCCGGCCGACCCCCACGGCGCCGCACTGATCGCGCCGACGCCCGTCGCCGGACCGGCCTCCGCGCGCAGCGGGCTGTTCGGGAGGAAGGGCGCGAGGTGGGCACGCACTCCGATCGGTCCGACGCCGGGGCCCCCACCGCCGTGCGGGATGCAGAACGTCTTGTGCAGATTGAGGTGTGACACGTCGGCGCCGAACTTTCCGGGTCGGGCCACGCCGACCAGCGCGTTGAGGTTCGCGCCGTCGAGGTACACCTGACCGCCCTGTTCGTGGACGATCGCGCAGATCTCCCGGATCTGTTCCTCGTAGACGCCGTGCGTCGACGGATACGTCACCATAAGCGCCGCCAGATCGTCGGCGTGCTCGACCGCCTTCGCTTTCAGGTCGTCGAGATCGACGTTGCCCTGGTCGTCGCACGTGACGACGACCACGCGCATCCCGGCCATCGCCGCGGACGCCGCGTTCGTGCCGTGCGCCGACGCCGGGATGAGACACACCTGACGTCCGGACTCTCCCCGCGAGGCGTGGTATTTCCGGATCGCCAGCAGTCCCGCGTACTCCCCCTGCGAACCGGCGTTCGGCTGCAACGACACCACGTCGTAGCCAGTGATCTCCGCGAGCCAACGCTCCAGGTCGTCGAAGAGCTCGACGTAGCCGCGCGCCTGCTCGATCGGCGCGAACGGATGCATGCGCCCGAACTCGGGCCACGTGATCGGTTCCATCTCCGCGGTCGCGTTGAGCTTCATCGTGCACGAGCCGAGCGGGATCATCGTGCGGTCGAGCGCGAGGTCGCGATCCGAGAGCCGGCGCAGGTAGCGCAGCATCTGGTGCTCCGACCGGTGTGCGGTGAAGGCCCGGTGTGTAAGGAATCCCGACATGCGCACGAGGTGGCCCGGGATGCCGTCGTCGTTCGCCGACGGCTCGACCGCGCCCTCGACACCGAACGCAGCCAGCACGTCGTTCAGGATCGCGGGAGTCGTCGTCTCGTCGAGGGAGATGCCGATGGTGTCCGCGTCGACCGGGCGCAGGTTGATGCGGCGCTCGGCCGCGGCCGCGATGATGTCGGCCGCCCGACCCGGAGCGCGCACCGTCAACGTGTCGAAGTAGTGCTCGTGGACGATCTCGAATCCACCGGCACCGAGCGCGCGCGCGAGTCCGGCGGTGAGGCGGTGCACGTGCGACGCGATCGCGTGCAGGCCCTCGGCGCCGTGGTACGAGGCATAGAGACCGGCGATCACGGCGAGCAGCACCTGAGCCGTGCAGATGTTGCTCGTCGCCTTCTCGCGCCGGATGTGCTGCTCGCGCGTCTGCAACGTGAGCCGGAACGCCGCGCGCCCGTGCGCGTCGATCGACACGCCGACGAGCCGGCCCGGCAAGGTGCGTCGGTGTTCGTCGCGCACCGCGAGGTAGGCCGCGTGCGGGCCGCCGAATCCGAGGGGCACACCGAACCGCTGCGTGGTGCCGACGACGGCGTCGGCTCCCATCTCGCCCGGCGCGGTCACGAGCGCGAGCGCGAGCAGGTCGGCCGCGACGCACACCAGCGCGCCGTTCGCGTGGGCGCGTGCGATCGCGGGTGCGAGATCGCGGAGCCGGCCGCTGGTGCCCGGGTACTGCATGAGCACGCCGAAACACCCGTCGACTTCGGGCGTGTCGGGATCGGCGACGACGACCTCGATACCGAGCGGCTCGGCGCGGGTGCGGACGACGTCGATCGTCTGCGGATGCGCGTCCCCGTCGATCACGAAGACCATGCCCGCTCTGGGATTGAGGCGGTGGAGCATCGCCATCGCCTCGGCCGCGGCCGTGCCCTCGTCGAGTAGCGACGCGTTCGCGAGGCCCATGCCCGTGAGGTCGCTCACCATCGTCTGGAAGTTGAGGAGTGCCTCGAGGCGGCCCTGGCTGATCTCGGGCTGGTACGGCGTGTACGCGGTGTACCAGGCCGGGTTCTCGAGCACGTTGCGCAAGATGACGGGCGGGGTGATCGTGTCGTGGTAGCCGAGACCGATGAGCGACGTGAACACTTCGTTACGCGCGGCGAGCTCACGCAACCGCGCCTGGGCTTCGGTCTCCGACAGCGGCGCGGCCAGGCCGAGCGCGTCCGGCTCGCGGATGACCGACGGCACCGCGGCGTCGACCAGCTCGTCCAGCGCGTCGTACTTCAGCGCCGCGAGCATGATCGCCTGCTCGTCGGCCCGCGGCCCGATGTGCCGGTTGGCGAACGCGTCCAGACCCGGGTCCGGGGTGGCCAGCTGGTCGGGCATGGCGGAAACCTCTCGTTTCGCGTCGTGGATGCGGACCGCAAGGCCCGACTCCCCCTCTGTCGCGAAACTCCAGAGTTGCCTCGCTCCGATGGTTCGGGTGCCTGAGAGATTCCGGGGAGTGGTTGCTCCTTCGGCGCCCGACTCGCTGCCCAGCAGCGGCCGAGCTCTCCCATCAGAGGTTGTCGGCGATGTGGCCGCGACGATAGCCGTTCACCGAACGCCGCTCGGTGGGTCGGCGCCGGCCTCTCACCACGCGCGAAGCTGCACCCTGATGAGCGCCGACACGACCGACGAAGACACACCTGGACCCGAGACCGCCGAGACGGGGCCGGGCGACGATCACGCCGGGCACGACCACGACGAGCACAGCGAGGAGGACGAGGCTCAGGCCGAGATCGACCTCGCCCGGATGGCGCAGGCGCTGGCCGCGCTCGACGAGGACACGCTCCGGAGCGCCCTCGCCGACATGAGCGAGAAGTCACGGCTCGACGTCGCGTCCCAACTGCAGCTGCCCCGGGCCACGATGCGCCTGGGCGACGCGCTGGTGCCGCTCGTCCGGCGCAAGCTGCAGACGGCCGGTCCCGAGCACCAGCTCCAGGTCCTGTTCGCGCTCGCCCAGCACGTCAACGACCAGACCGTCGAGGCACTTGGATCCCGTTCGGAAGAGCCGACGCGTGAGGACCTCCTCGAGGTGCTGCCGGACGTGATCGAGAAGCACGGCCTCACACTGGTGACGTTGATGCTCGCCGGCTACGCCGCGAGCGACGCGCTTGCCCGGCCGGTGATGCGCGAGCTGCTCGAGACCGACGACCGCTTCGTCATCGGACCGCCGGTCGAGGTCGAAGCCAAGCCGGAGCTCACGCCCGCCGCACCCAAGATCGACAAAGCCGAGCTCGAGGCCAAGCGCGAACAGCGCCGGACCGCCAAGGAAGTGAAACGGGCCGCCGAGATCCGAGACCGCGAGGCGCGCGTCGCAGCCGATGCCAAACGCCGCCAGGCCGTGCACGAAGCGAAGCGCAAGACGCGCTAGGAGGTTGTGATGCTCGACAGCCTGATTCATGGAGGAACGGTGGTCGACGGGACGGGTGCGCCCGCGCGTCGGGCCGACGTCGGCATTCGCGCGGGCCGGGTGGTCGAGATCGGCACGATCAAGGACGAGGCCGCGGAGACGATCGACGCGGGTGGGATGATCGTCGCGCCCGGATTCGTCGACCC
>JAODBI010000121.1 GCA_025463875.1 Actinomycetes bacterium | reverse complement strand
CAAACGAGCCCGAGAGAACCCCAGTTTCATCCCGCCCGTTCTCTCCCATCGGTATCCTCCCTGGTCAGCCCAGCCCTCGTAGCTCAGGGGATAGAGCATCGGTTTCCTAAACCGTGTGTCGCATGTTCGAATCATGCCGAGGGCACTGCCAAATGCGCTGCCGAACGAGACGTGCGACGGCCGGACGTTCAGGTGACACTGAGGCAGTCTCCGCAGACCGCGTGGGTCACGGCGTCGGGACCGGGACCGGTGCCGGGGGTCCACACCACTAGCGTGCGACCGCCCGACGCGGCGTCGGAGTCGAAAGTGACCGTCGCCTCGAGCTCGGTTTCGGAGATCACGGTGACCGAGTCCACCGTCATGCCGCCCTCGGTGACCCGCGCTTCCGACCCGGGCAGGAATCCCTTGCCGGTCACGGTGAGCGTGGTCGAAGCGCCGGGCGCGGCGAAGTTCGGTGCGATCGACTCGATGGTCGGCATCGACACCGCACGCACGTAGACGTCGAACGCGCTGTTCCCGTCGTTGTTCGCGAGATTGTTCGCAGTGGTGTGGAAGGAACGTAACGGCCGTCGGCACTGATCGCCGCCGCGCCGCTGATGCCGTTCGCAGGCCGCCGGTTCGAGCACTCGCCAGCTCAGTCGACCCGGTCTCGAGATCGTGCACGAACACCCGGGTCGTCTGGTACGCCACGAGGCGGCCCGTCGTCGCTGATCGACGGGCCGGAACCTCCGCCGGTGTCCGTGCTCGCGAACGTCGTCGTCTCCGTCGTCAGATCGCGTACGAACACATCCTCGCCGGTACCGTTCGGATCGCCGGCCACCAGATCACTCGCGAACGAAGAGAACGCGACGATCTTGCCGTCGCCCGTGATGGACGGTCGGCCTCCGGCTCGTCGCTGCGACCGTTTGGCATCGCCGCCCGCGGTGTCGACGCTGACCCTCGTCGTCGTGCCCGCGCTCACGTCGCGCACGAACATGTCGGAGAGCCCGTTTCCGTCGCCCGGCACGAGGTCGCTCGCGGCCGAGAAGAACACGGCGCGCGAACCGTCGGCGTCGATCGCAGGCGGCGAGGAAGTCGTGCCATACGCACGAACGACCCTTTTCTCTCGGACGAGAGATGTCACCATCCGGAAAGATTGCCAACCGGCGCACCGGCGCCGGCGGGAGCGCGACCTCGTCGTCTTCGTGGCCGATAGCGCCCCGGACTGACCGAAACCGGCCGACGCGCGGTTTAGCGACCTTGGCGGCACCAATTGATCGCAAAACCGTGTCGCGCGAACTTGTTGATCGGAAAGGTCTTTCGCGCGATATTGGCGTTTGAGACGGGACTGTGTCCCACCCGAAAGGGGGGCGGACCATGCGGGCTCTTGACGCGGCCGGGGCGGGAACGCAAAGGCGGCTGGTTCGGTGAGTTTCCTCGGCACGTTCGCGTCGTCTCGTCGCCTCTCGGCGCTGCTCGCGGCTTTTGCGTTCATCGCCGCCGGTTGCACCCAGTTGACCCGCTACCCCTATCTGACCGACGCGACGACCACGTCGGCGACGATCAACTTCGCCACGAATCTGGGGTCTCCCGCGCCCGTCGTCGCTTACGGCCGGCCCAGTGACGGATGCGGCGGCCGCAGTATGGCCGCCACTGTTACCCCGATCACCGTCGGGTCGACCTCCGAGTACCAGCACAAGGCCGTGCTCAACGGCCTGTCTGCCGGGATCTCGTACTGCTATCGCATGTCGCAGTCGGGCGTCGATCTGCTCGGCAGCGACGCGTCGCCAACGTTCGTCGCACCGCCCGCGACGGGCAGCTCGGCGTCCTTCTCGTTCGCGGTGTTGGGCGACTGGGGTGCTGGTACGTCTGACGAGTCGAACGTGTTGGGGCGGATCGCGTCGAGCCCGGCCAAGTTCGTGATGACCGTCGGCGACAACGTCTACAACTCCGGCACGCAGACCGAGTACGGCGACCTGTCCGGAGGCAACGTGTTCGCGCCCAACTACTGGAAGCCGGTGGGAACGACCAAGCCCGTCTATCTCGCCCAGGGCAATCACGGCTTCACTCAGAACCTGCCGTATCTGCAGAACTGGCCCGAACCTACGGTGTCGCAAGCGTCCCATGGCCGGCTCCAGCAGGATTCCTATTGCTGCATCCCGACAATGGCTGCCAGCCACACGTATGCGAGCGCCTGGTACGCCTTCGACTGGGGCTCGGCCCGGTTCTACGTCCTGGAAGCGGCTTGGTCGGACAGCAACGGTGGATATCAGGGCGACTTCGACGCGCATTGGAACGGGCCGGTGTCAGGCTGCGCGGCCTGCGGAACCGAGCTGCAATGGCTCCAGAGCGACCTCGCGGCGCATGCCGGCACCTCGATGAAGTTCGCGTTCTTCCACTACCCCCTCCACAGCGACAGCTCGAGCCAACCGTCGGACACGTACTTGGACGGTTCTTCGGCACTCGAGGGAGTCCTCGCACACAATGGAGTCCGGATCGTGTTCAACGGTCACGCGCACATCTACGAGCGCAACCTCCCTCAGATCGCGGGCACGCCGATGGTGAGCTACGTGACCGGCGGCGGCAGTGCCGCGCTCGGCTCCGTCCATTGCAGCTCGTTCGACGCTTACGCCATCGGCTCAAGCAGCGCGTGTCACGCGCCCGTCCCGACGTCCACGAGCCAGGTGTTCCATTACCTTCTCGTCACCGTGAACGGCAAACAGGTGACCGTGACCCCCGTCAACGAGAACGGCAACACCTTCGACGTCAAGACCTACGCCTTCCCGTGAACCGGACCGTCGAGCTCGTCAAGCGTGCATCCGTTGTTCGCCGGCGTGGAAGGTGACGTTCTCGCCAGCCGACCGCAAGTTGCGTGTTGTACCGTCGCCCACGCGACGTACCCTCCATTCCTCTCGACCGCGGGTACGGGCGGTGGGCATGGCCGAACAGTTTCACTTCCATCCCGACGGCTACCTCGACATGGTTCGCGCCGAGGTCCCCGACTACGACCGACTGCAAGCCGTCGTCGCCGAGGCCGCCGGTGAGATACCGGCGGACGCGATCCTGGATCTCGGCACGGGAACGGGTGAGACGCTGCGGCACGTGATGCGAAAACATCCCGCGGCGCGCGCCGTCGGCATCGACGAGAGCGACGCCATGTTGAGCGTCGCCCGCACCGTCGTCCCGAACGCCGACCTGCGCGTCGCACGACTACAGGACGAACTCCCCGACGGCCCTTTCGATCTCGTCGTGTCCGCACTCGCGGTGCACCATCTCGACGCGCACGAGAAGGCGGCGCTGTTCCGGCGCGTCGCGCAACGACTCACGGTCTGCGGACGCTTCGTGCTCGCCGACGTGATCGTGCCCGACGATCCCGCCGACGCCATCACGCCGCTCGACGAGGGCTACGACCTGCCGAGTCGTGCGGCGGAACAGCTGCAATGGCTGGCCGACGCGGAACTCGTGCCGGCGCTGCGCTGGCAGCACCGCGACCTCGCCGTGCTCGTCGCCGATCGCGCCCGGGACTGACCCGGGAGCGACCGGCGCTCAGTCTGCGTTCCGTCAGCGACCTTGGGGTGGCGCCGGGGAGCGGCCCAGGGTTCCCCCCGTCCGTACGAACCCGGGCGCAAGACGCAGGTACGGCGACGCTGCCGCTTCCTGCGAAGGCGAAATCGCTCGGCCGGCGCGCACCTGCAACGCACGATCCGGCACGCACCAAGCCATGAACCAACGCATCCCTGCTCCCCCCAACGCCAACCCCGAGCACGAAGCGTGGCAGCGGCGACCACGGACCGTCAAGCGAGCGGATCCGATGCCGGCCCCGATGCGACGAACGTCGCAGTGCGCGAAACGGGACCGGCGCGGTGCGGGTGGTAGGAGCGCACGATCTCGACCGGGTCCAGGCGGGGGGGGGAAAGCTGGACGCCGGTCGAGATCGGGCTCCTGCATGCACTCTCCACCGTGCAGTTGAGTGCGACCTGAGGCCGCGGTCAGGAATGCCTGTGGGCGCGACGATGCCCCCGCGGGGGCGGAGGCATCGCCGGAGACAACCGGGCTGGCGGGCCGAACGGGTGTCCGAGAACCAAAAGGTACGAGTGGCGCGTCACGGGAATGTGACGACCGGCAGGTCAGGCCGACTGCGGATAACCGGCGACGTTTTCCACCGAAGAAACACAGAGTTATCCCCTTCTTGCCCACAGGGCTGCGAGCACACACTGCGATCTGTGCAATCGGTCGTCGGTGACGGCCCCGCCCCACTCCACCCGTTGGGGGGCCGTCACCCGACCGCAAGGTTGCCGTCGGCCCTCGAGACGACGGCCCCGGAGCCGACAAGCGCCGCGATCTCATCCCGTTTGAGCGGTTGCGCACCCTGCGCGCCTTCTCACGCCTGAATACCCACGGCGGGGGCGGCGATACTCAAGAGGTGGATCGAGAGGCAAACACCCGGACGCGGCCGTACGAACGCGCCGTCGTGCTCTGCGCGATCGTCGCGTTCGTCGTGCTCGCGGCGGTCATGTGGCACTCGGCGCGCCCGACCCGCTGGGAAAAACCCATCATCCACGCCGTCGACCGGCTCCCGATCCCCGTGCGCGGCTTTTGGATCTCGGCCTTTCAACCGTCCTGGTTCGCGCTGATCGCGATCGCGCTGGCCGCGGTCGTCGCCTTCACCGGCCGGCGCCGGCTGGCAGTTTCGGGGCTGGCCGGATGTCTCGGCGCGGTGATCGCGGCCGAGCTCGTCTTCAAGCCGCTCGTCGATCGCGTCCGCACACACGAGGTCGGCCGGCACCACCGCATCATCCAGGTGGGCACCGAGATGTTCCCGTCGGCGCACGTCACCGCGGCGGCCGCCCTCGCCACATTCGTGTGGTTGATTCTCGATCGTCGTCTCGGGCTCGCACCCCTGCTCGTCGCACTCCCGTTCGTCGTGTCCTGCGCGACGATCTCCCTGCAGCTCCACTATCCCGCCGACGTCATCGGCGGGTTTCTGCTCGGTTCCGCGTTCGTGTGGTGCACGGTCGCCGCGGTGAACCACATCGCCCCGACCGCCCCCACCGACCGCGACCGCGCCGGCGCGTACGATCCCGTCGGCACGAGTCGGTAGACGGCAACCCAACCGGCGGGTATCCGCCGCGCGAGAGAGCGCGTGAGCATGCAATCGGAACCGGTTCGAGTAGGGCTGATCGGCGCGGGGATGATCGGGCAAGGCCACGCGTACGCGTTGCGGTTGCTCGCGGAGGACGGTGAGGTCCGGCCCATTGCCGTCACCGACTTCTCCGTCGAGGCCGTGGACTCCGCGCGCCAGATCTGTCCGTTCGAGCGCGTGGCCGCCGACGCGCAGGCCGTCATCGACGACCCCGACGTCGAGGCGATCGTCATTGTCACACCGACGACGACCCACCGCGATCTCGTGCGCGCCGTCGTCGACGCGGGCAAACCGCTGCTGTGCGAGAAGCCGCTCGCAACCAGTTTCGACGTCGTGCGCGAGATGTGCGCCGTCGTGGCGACCTCGGGCCTCACCGCGCAGGTCGGGTTCCACTCTCGTTTTCATCCGTTGATCAACGAGCTCGTGCGGCTCGTCTCGACCAACGAGCTCGGCGCGCCCATGGGCTACACGTTGCGCGACGACCAGTACTGGCCGACAGGCGATGTCGTTCCGGGCCACAGCTCGTGGCGTTCGCAACGCGCGCACGCGGGTGGCGGCGCGCTCCTCGAACATTCGATTCACAGCGCCGACATCCTCAGCTGGTTGTTCGGTCCTGCGACTTCCGTCTACGCACGCACGCGCAACGTGTTCGGCTACGACGTCGAGGACACCGCGGTCTGCACGATCGAGCACGACTCGGGCGTCGTCGGCACCTTGATCTCCATCTTCAACGGCGTGCGCGGCCGCGAGGAACGCCGCCTCGAGGTGTTCTTCGAGCGCGGCGCGGTCGAAGTCACCACCGACTTCCTGGTCGGCGCGCGCGAAGACAGCTTCCTCGTCCAACGTCCCGACCAGGAACCCGAGCGGCTCGACGTCGCCGCGTTGCGAGACCGGCACTTCGAAGCCGAGGGCATCGCCCGCCGCGACTTCTTCGTGTACCTCTACCCTGCGGCGCGCGCCTTCGTGCGATCGGTCCGCGACAAGCAAGCCGCTTCGCCGACGTTCTCCGACGCCTTCACCGCGCACGCCCTCGTCGACGCCGCGTACCGCTCCGTCGACGAGAGGTCGGCGGCAGCCGTGGAGCGTGCCGGCTGATCGTTCAGTTCAGGACTGCGACGCCCGCGCGAGCCGGCGCAGCGTGAAGGGCAGGATGCCGCCCGCGAGGAACACCTCGAGCTCGAACGGCGTATCGATACGGGCTCGCATCTCGAACTGTTTGTCGTCGGCGTTCACCGTGACCTGACGCGGCAGCGCACCCGGTTCCGCAAGTGACTCCAGGCCGACGACCCGGTAGGTCTCGTGCCCCGTGAGACCGAGGGCAGCGACGGTTGCGCCGTCGACGAACTCCAGCGGAAGCACGCCCATCCCGACGAGGTTCGACCGGTGGATGCGCTCGAAGCTCTCGACGAGCACCGCGCGTATCCCGAGCAGTTTCGATCCCTTTGCCGCCCAGTCGCGCGACGAACCGGAGCCGTACTCCTTGCCCGCGAGGACGACGAGCGGGACGCCTTCGGTCGCGTACTGCATTGCGGCGTCGTAGATCGTCATCGGCGTGCTCTCCGGAAGATGGACCGTGACGCCGCCTTCGGTGCCCGGCGCGAGCCGGTTGCGCAGGCGGATATTCGCGAAGGTGCCGCGCACCATGACCTCGTGATTACCGCGGCGGGAGCCGTACGAATTGAACTCGGCGTAGGGAACGCCGTGCTCGAGCAGCCACTTTCCCGCGGGACCGTCGCGCCGGATCGCGCCGGCCGGAGAGATGTGGTCGGTGGTGACGCTGTCGCCGAGCAGTGCGAGCACGCGCGCGTCGGCGATGTCGTGCACCTCGGGCGCTGTCGCGGTGATGCCTTCGAGGAATGTGGGGCGCCGGATGTATGTCGACTCCGGATCCCACTCGTACCGGTCGCCGGTCGGCGCCGGGAGCGCCCGCCAGTTCTCGGTGCCGTCGAGGATCGTCGCGTACACCTCCTCGAACATCGAACGGTCCAGCACGGATCCGACGACCTCGGCCACCTCGGCTTCCGACGGCCAGAGCTCGTGCAGATACACGGGCGAGCCGTTCGGATCCGCGCCGATCGGTTCGGCGACGAGGTCGACGTCCATCGTCCCCGCGAGCGCGTACGCGACGACCAGCGGCGGCGACGCGAGGTAGTTCATCCGACAGTCGGGCGAGATGCGGCCTTCGAAGTTGCGATTCCCCGACAGGACCGACGCGACCGAGAGGTCGCCGTGATCGATGGCCTCGGAGATCTCGGGCGCGAGCGGCCCCGAATTCCCGATGCACGTGGTGCATCCGTAGCCGACGACATCGAAGCCGAGTTGATGCAATGGTTCCATCAGCTCCGCGCGTTCGTAGTAGTCGGTCACAACCAATGAGCCGGGTGCCAGTGAGGTCTTGACCCACGGCGGCACGGTCAGGCCGCGCGCGACCGCGTTCCGGGCGAGCAGACCGGCGGCGATCATCACCGAGGGGTTCGACGTGTTCGTGCACGAGGTGATGGCCGCGATCACGACATGGCCGTCGACCAGCTCGAAGCTGCGGCCGTCGGCGAGGGTCACCGGGCAGTGCTTGCGATCGAGCAGCAAGGGCAGCGGACCGCCGTCGCCGCTCGTAGGCGGGTCCTCCTGCTCCGGTGCGCTCGCTGCGGGCGCGGGCGGGTCGCTCGCGGGAAACGACTCGAGCGCCGCTTCGTCGGCCGCCGGCCGCTTGGCGCCGATCGCCGGCGTCGGCGCGGCGGCGGTCTCCTCCCGCCGGAAGGCGAGAAGTGCGTGCTCGAAGCTCGACCGGGCGCCCGCGAGCGAGACGCGATCCTGCGGACGGCTCGGCCCGGCCAACGACGGCTCGACGCTCGACAGGTCGAACGAGATCGTCTCGTCGTAGGAAGGCCGGACCGACGGGTCGTGCCAGAGACCTTGCTCTTTGGCGTACGCCTCCACCAGCGCCACCTGCTCCTCGGGACGGCCGGTGGCGCGCAGGTACCGCAGTGTCTCGTCGTCGACGGGAAAGATCGTGCACGTCGATCCGTACTCGGGCGACATGTTCCCGATCGTCGCCCGGTTCTCGAGCGGAACGCGACCGACTCCTTCGCCGTAGAACTCGACGAACTTGCCGACGACGCCGTGCTTGCGCAACAACTCCGCGATCGTGAGCACGAGGTCGGTTGCAGTCGAGCCCACGGGGAGCGCACCGACGAGCTCGATGCCAACCACGCGCGGCAACAACATCGACAGTGGCTGACCGAGCATCGCAGCTTCGGCTTCGATCCCACCGACCCCCCAACCGAGGACGCCGAGTCCGTTGACCATCGGCGTGTGCGAGTCGGTACCGACGAGGGTGTCCGGGTAGACGAGACCATCTGCGCCGCGGAACACGACCTGCGCGAGGTACTCGAGGTTGACCTGATGGCAGATCCCGCGGTTGGGCGGGAACACGCGCAAGGTCTGGAACGCCGACTGCGCCCAGCGCAGGAACGTGTAGCGCTCCCGGTTGCGCGCGAACTCGAGCTCGGCGTTGCGCATGAACGCGTCGGCGACGCCGGCGACGTCGGCGACGATGGAGTGGTCGATCACGAGATCGACCGGGATCCCGGGCTCGATCAACCGAGGGTCACCGCCGAGATCGGCCATCGCGTCGCGCATCGCCGCGAGGTCGACGATCGCGGGCACACCGGTGAAGTCCTGCATGAGCACACGGGCCGGCATGAACTGCAACTCTCGGGAACCTGCCTCCTGCGCGGCCCGTGACCGGTCGGCCAGGGCGCGGATGTCGTCGTCGTCGACGTTCTGACCGTCCTCCTGGCGCAGAAGGTTCTCGAGCACGACCCGCAGCGAGTACGGGAGCGTGTACGGGTCGGCGACCACGGCGTCGAGCCGGTAGAGGTCGTAGTTTCGATCGCCGACGGTCATCTCGGCGCGGGCCCCGAAGCTGTCGAGCGTCACGCCCGCAAGCTACCTGCGCCGGAGCCGCCCGTCCGCCTCGGTGAGATCCACAGGTACGCTGGTGGTGTGGGTACGGACGGCGCAACGATCGCAGTCGAGGTGCGGCACGACGCGGGGTCGGCCATCGTGACCCTCGGCGGCGAGCTCGAGTTCGGGACGGCCGGGTCGGTGCGGAGCGCGTTCAGCGACCTCGTGCAACAGGACTGCGATCGGGTCGTCGTCGACATGGCCAAGGTGCGGTTCATGGACTCGAGCGGGTTGAGCCTCCTCGTCCAGGCCCGGCAACGCTTCACGGCGGAGGGACGGGAATTCGAACTGCGGAGCCCGACCGAACGCGTCATCCGCGTGATCGAGACGTCCGGACTCGGCGAGTTCTTCGCGATCGACGGCGACGCGCTCAGTACCGACTAGCGGGCGTTGCTCTCGATCTCGTGCTCGGGCACGGGACTCGCGTCGATCTCGAACCACACCGACTTGCCGGTCGGCAACTGGTCGACTCCCCACCGCTGCGAGATCCGGTCGACGAGTAGCAGACCGCGACCGGTCACCGCCTCGGGCCCGTAGTTGCGCAGGCGAGGGCGCGTCGGGCTCGTGTCGAACACCGAGATGCGCAGTGTCGTGCCCAGACGTTCGATCGTGACCCGGCTCGCCGACCGTGCGTGCAACACCGCGTTCGTGACCAACTCCGACACCAGCAGCTCGGCGTCGGGGATCATTTCGTCGCAGTCCCATCCGCGCATCGTCTCGCCGACGAAATGGCGAGCCGTCGCTGCCGCCACGCGGTCAGGCGGAAGCTCCAGCGACGTCACGGGGCGAAATGCTACTTACCGCATCGGGTTGCCGAGGCCAACCACGAAGGGTCCCCGCCGCTCCTGACTACGATCGGACATATGGTCTCCCTCGCGCGACCGGTCGCCTCGCCGGCGCGTCGAGCTCGTAGGTCTCGCGCGTGGTTGCTCGCCGGTCTGCTCGCGGGCTCCGCCGTGGCGCTCGTCGACGGGTTCCGCCACCACGAGGTCCTGCTGACGGGCGTCCTGATCGCTCCGCTCATCGCCGCGGTCGGCGCGTCCACGATCGAAGTCGGTGTCGTCGGCCTCTACGCGGTCGCTCTGGCGGTCCTGTTGGGACAAATCAACGACATCTTCTTCACCAGTGACCACTTCGTCCGCATCGGCATGGTCGCGGCCGCGGGCATTGCCGCAATGACGCTGACGCGGGTCCGCGAGCGGCGCGAGCAGGAGCTCGAGATCGCGCTGCCTCAGGTCATGGACGCGATGCGACTGCAGCTCGCGCTGGGCGCGGGCCAGATGGGTACCTGGAGCTGGGATCTCACCACCGGCGCGGTCCACTGGGACGAGCAGCTCGAGGCGCTCTTCGGCCTCGCGCCCGGCAGCTTCGACGGTTCGATGGACATGTACCGGTCGCTCTTCCACCCCGACGATCGCGAGCGGGCGCTCGAGACGGTGAGCAACGGCATCGCGCAGGACGCGTCGTGGCGATTCGACCATCGTGTCGTCTGGCCCGACGGGAGCGTGCACTGGCTCGAAGGGCGGGGTGAACCGGTACACGACGCTGCCGGTGCGATCGTCGGCGCGACCGGCGTGTCGGTCGACATCGACGAACGCCGGCTCCTGCTCGATGCCGAGCAGATGACCAGGGCGCGACTCCGGACCCTCGTCGAATCGTCCGAACGCCTGAGCGCGCTCGACGATCCGGACAGTGTTCTGGAGACGATCTGCGATCTCGCGGCCACCAGGATCGGCATATGGTCGACGCTCGTGCGCGTGTCGCCCGACGGGTCATTGGAGCGATCGAACATCGCGCACCGCGATCCCACGCTCGTACCAATGTTGGCGGAGTGCATGGAACGCCTGAACGAGGACGGCGCTTCGATCAAGCAGGTCCTGAAGACCGGAGAACCCCTGCTCTTCAGCGGACTCACCGCGTCGGCGACGACGACGCTCGGCGACGACGACGAACTCCGGGCCAAGTTCGAGAAGGTCGGGTTCCGGTCGTGTGTTCTCGTGCCCCTGACGGTGGCCGGTCGCCGGCTCGCGGTCCTCTCGATCGGCGACGATCGGCCCGATGCGCTCGCGTCGGCCGACGTCGAGCTCGCGGTCGACCTCGGACGGCGCGGCGCGTCCGCACTGGAACGGGCCCGGCTGTGGCAGGCCAACCAGCAACGCCTGGAGGCCGAGCACCGCATCGTCGAGTTGCTGCAGACGACGATCGTCCCCGACCGGTTGCCGGTGATCGCCGGCGTGCAGGTCGCCGCCGCGTACCGGCCCGCCGAGGTCGACGTCGATGTCGGCGGCGACTGGTACGACGCGTTCGAGACCACGGACGGGCGCATTGTGGTCGTCGTCGGCGACGTCGCCGGTCACGGCGTGGAAGCCGCGAGCCTCATGGGTCGCGTACGCAACGCGTTGCGGGCGTACGCGTTCGAGGACTCCGATCCGGCGACGGTGTTGTTGCGCCTGCACCGACTCATCCGCAATCAGGACGACGACGCGATGGTCACCGCGTTCGTCGCCCGTTACGAACCGGCGACGAGTTTGATGTCGTGGTCGCGCGCCGGTCATCCACCGCCGCTGCTCGTCGGCCGCGACGGCACGACCCGTTTCCTCGACGACGTGAACGGCGCGCCGCTCGGGACGATGGTGCGCGAATACCGGACCGCGACGACGCGCCTCGATCCGGGCGCGCTCATCGTCTGTTACACCGACGGTCTGATCGAGCGGCGCGACCGGTTGCTCGACGACGGCCTCGCGTGGCTCGAGGAGAAGGTGCGCGGCTACGCGGGCGATCCACTGGGCGCGTTGTGCGACAAGCTCGTCGACGACCCGTTCGTTCCGCACCCCTCCCCCGACGACATCTGCGTGGTGGCGCTACGCGTCGAGCCGTGATGCAGTGCACATGACCCGAAATCCATGAGCCGCACCGTCGTGGCGGTCGACATCGGAGGCACCAAGCTCGACGTGGGCATCGTCGACGCCGACGGGCGCGTGCGCGACCGGCGCGTCGTTGCGACCCCGCACCCGACCGACGCCGAGACCCTCTTCGCAGCCCTGACCGCGGCGATCGACGACCTCGACACCGGCCCGCACCGACCGGACGCCGTCGGCGTCGGCTGCGGTGGGCCGATGACGCGCGGCGGCGAAGCCGTCTCCCCGCTCAACATCCGCGCGTGGCGCGGCTTCCCGTTGCGGGCCCGGCTGGCCGAGCACTCCGGGCTGCCGGTGTGCATCGACAACGACGCCAAGGCGCTCGCCCGGGCCGAGGGCTGGCTCGGCGCCGCAGCCGGAGTGCGCGACTACATCGCGATGGTGGTCTCGACGGGGGTCGGCGGCGGGATCGTCGTCGACGGTCGCCTCTTGGAGGGCGCCGACGGCAACGCGGGCCATGTCGGGCACATCATGGTCGAGCCGGACGGCGCGGTCTGCGGCTGCGGCGCGCGCGGGTGCGTCGAGGCCGAGGCGTCCGGCACCGCGATCGCGCGCCTGACCGGTCGCGCACCCGCGGACGCCCCGATCGATGTCCGGGTGCGAACCGGTCGCCTGGTCGGGCGCGCGATCGCGTCGGTCGCGAACCTGCTCGACCTCCAACTGGCCGTGGTGAGTGGCTCGGTCGCGCTGGGTTACGGCGACGACTTCTTCGGCGCCGCGCAGGCCGAGATCGATGCGCGTTGCCGCCTCGACTTCGCGCGCGCGACGCGCGTCGTGCCCGGCGGTCTGCGAGGCGACGGCCCGCTCGTAGGGGCCGCCGCCGTCGCGCTGTTCACATCTGTTCGTGAGGCGTGAGGTTCACGCGAGCTGGAAGCGACCGCCGTCGATGACGACCACACCGTCCTGGTTGACGGTCTGGAAGATCGAAGCGCCGGAGCCTTCGTCCCACATCCGCACGGTGAGCGTGTCGCCCGGGTAGACGGGCTTCGAGAAGCGCGCGTCCATGCTCCCGAACTTGGCGACGTCCGAGCCGCACAGTTCGTGCAACAGCGCGCGCCCGGTCACACCGTAGGTGCACAGTCCGTGCAGGATCGGCCGGTCGAAACCCGCGAACTTCGCGAGCTCGGGGTCGGAGTGCAACGGGTTGCGGTCGCCGGAGAGGCGGTAGAGCAACGCCTGGTCGGGCCGCGTCGCATACGTCGCCTCGTGGTCGGACTTGCGGTCGGGCATCTTCGGCGGGTCGGCGATCTCCGGGCCGCGGTTCTCGCCGAACCCACCCTCGCCGCGGATGAAGGCGGCGAAGCGCGTCGTGAACGCGGGCTTCCCACCGTCGACGTAAGTCGACTCCGACTCGAGACGCACGACCGCCGCCTTGCCCTTGTCGTAGATGCCGACGATCTTCGTGACCGAGTCGACCTCGCCGTCGGGCGGGATCGGGCCGTGCACCGTCACGCCCTGCTCACCGTGCAACAGCATGCGGAAGTCGAACTCGCCCCAACTCGGGAGGCCCGGGCCTCCACCCATGCCGAGCACGACCGGCATGGTGGGCAGCACGCGCTGGGTCACGTTCTGCGAGTTCTCGGTCGTGAACTCGAGCTCGAATCCGGTCGGGTCCATCTGACCCGCGCCGACACCGAGCGCGTAGAGGAGTGCATCCTTCGAATTCCACGAGATGCGATTCGGGTTCGAGACCGCACCTACGGCGTCCAGATTCATCGGCATGGTGTTGCTCCTAGTTCTTTGTCACGCCACATTCTCGTCACGAGAGCATGTTCGACGGTTCGGCCGCCTGAGCCACGAGGTCGGGGACGACCTTTGTGAGCTGCGCCGGCTCCCACCGCATCTTGTTGTTCGTCGCGGTCGGTCCACGGCGCCAACCTTCGGCGACCGACACGCGGTCACCGTCGACGAGGAACACGCGGCCGCTCACGTCTTCGTTGTCGTTCGAGCCGAGCCACACAACGAGCGGCGAGATGTTCGCGGGGTCGAGCGCGTCCCAGTCGCCCGCCGCGGGCGCGCCGAAGCCGAGGTTCTCGGTCATGCGCGTGCGCGCCACCGGTGCGATCGCGTTCGTGCACACGCCGTAGCGGCCGAGCTCGAGACCGCAGATGATCGTGAAGGCGGCGATGCCCGCTTTGGCCGCGCCGTAGTTGGTCTGACCCGCGTTCCCGAAGATGCCCGACGGCGACGACGTGTTCACGACGCGCGCCTTGATCGGCGTGCCCGCCTTCGCCTGGTCGCGCCAGTACGCGGCCGCGTGCCGCGTGGGCGAGAACGCGCCCTTGAGGTGGACCGCGATCACCGCGTCCCACTCGCTCTCCTCCATGTTCGCGAGCATGCGGTCGCGCAGGATGCCGGCGTTGTTCACGAGGGTGTCGAGATGGCCGAAGGTGTCGATGGCGCGCTGCACCATGCGGGCCGCGCCTGCGAAGTCGGCGACGTTCTCACCGTCGGCGACGGCTTCGCCGCCCATCGCCTTGATCTCCTCGACGACCTCCATCGCAGGGCTCAGCGAACCGCCGTCGCCGTGCATATCGCCGCCGAGGTCGTTCACTACGACCTTGGCGCCCTCGCGGGCGTAGGCGAGCGCATGCTCGCGCCCGATGCCGCGACCCGAACCGGTCACGATCACAACGCGGCCGTCACAAATGCCCATTCAGGATCCCTCACCTCGGAGCTGCGCGCGCAGCTGATGTTTGTAGAGCTTGCCGTTGTCGTGCCGGGGCAGAGCCTCGACGAAGATCACGTGGCGAGGACACTTGTAGTGCGCAATCCGGTCCCGGCACCACTCGACCAGTTCGGCCGCGAGGGTATCGGTCGGCTCCACTCCGGCTTGCGGCTCCACCGCCGCCACGACGATCTCACCCCATTCGTCGTCGGGCCGGCCGACGACACCGACGTCGCCGACCGCCGGATGCGCGAGCAGCGCGGCTTCGACCTCGGCCGGGTAGATGTTGACGCCGCCGCTGATGATGAGGTGCGCGCTGCGGTCGGTCAGGAAGAGGTAGCCGTCGTCGTCTACGTAGCCGACGTCGCCGAGGGTGAAATGCGTGTCGCGGTACGCGCCCTCGGTCTTGTCCGGCGACTTGAAGTACTCGAACCGGTCGTCGTCGGGCGCCCGGAGGTAGACGGTCCCGATCTCGCCCGCTCGGGTCGCGCTGCCCGCGGCGTCGAGGATGCGCACGTGGTCGGGCGGGTCGACCCTTCCGACCGTGCCGGGCTTGCGCAGCCACTCGTCCGGCCCGACGAGTGTGCCCGCGCCCTCGGTCGCGGCGTAGTACTCCCACACGATCGGGCCGAGCCATTCCATCAGTCGCTGCTTCACGTCGACCGGGCACGGCGCCGCGCCGTGGATGATGAAGACGAGCGACGAGATGTCGTAGCGCGCTTTGACGTCGTCGGGCAGTGAGAGCAGGCGGTGGAACATCGTCGGCACCATGTGTGTATGCGTGACGCGGTGCTCTTCGGTCAATGCGAGCGTCCGCTCGGCCGCCCAGCCGTCCATCATCACGACCGGGACGCCCATTGCCGCGGGTGCCGTCAATGAAAACGACAGTGGCGCGGCGTGGTACAGCGGCCCGGTGCAGAGGTGGACATGCCGTCCGCCGCGGTACTGGGTGAGCTTCGCAACGTCGAGGGCGCTGCGCGGATCGGGCGGGCGGCGCACGCCCTTCGGTCGCCCGGTCGTGCCCGACGTGTACAGCATCGTGCTGCCGACGATCGGATCATCGATGTCGACGCCCGGTTCCGGCGCGAGCGTGGAGACCCATTCCTCGAAGCCGTCGATGGCACCGCCGACTGCGACGAACGCGCGCAGTCGGGGTGCGAGCTCGGCGGCCCGGCGCGCGACGTGGGCGAAGCGCGCGTCGGCGACGAAGGTCGTCGCTTCGCAGTCGTCAATGATGTAGCCGGCTTCGTCGCCCGTGAGATGCCAGTTCACGGTGGTGAGCCGCAGCCCGGCGCGTTTCGCGGCTGCGACCGCTTCGAAGAATTCCGGGCGGTTGGAGCACATGAGCGCGAGGCCGTCGCCCGCCTGCACGCCGCGGGCCCGCAGCGCCCGCACCAGACGGTTGGCGTTCGCGTTCGCCTCGGCCCGGGTGCGGTTGCCGACCTGGGAGATGACCGCGGGGATGTCGCCGTCCTCCTCGGCCCAGAACGCCGGGAGCATTCCCAGATCCGCCGACGCGTGGAGTCGGTCCAGATCAGGCGCGCTCACGCCCGGGATGCTTGCCGGTGTGCCTCCACGCCGTCCACCCAATCAGGCAGATCGACGCTCGGGCGCAACAAAGAACGTAGATACGTGGCCATCGTTTTCGTAGGTACCGCCGGCGGCTCCGCCGGTCGTACCACCGGTGCAACCACTACCTTTTCGCGTGCCGCGCTCACAGCCGAGAATGTGGCGCGCCTCATCGGAACTACGCCGATGCGACGCGGTCCTTCTCCACCTCGTCGAGTGACCCGTACTCTTCGCCGGTGTCGGCGAAGTCCTCGAACTGGATGACGCCGATCTCGGTGAAGCGTTGCCGGAGCCAACCGTCGGCCGCGTCGAGCAATCCGAGCTTCTTGCAGTTCGGCACGATCTTCGAGAACAACAGCTGCTGGAAGATCTGCTGGGCGGGCGGATTGACCTTTTCCATCGTCTTGTAGATCTCATCCGGGTCGACGCCCATGCGCGACCACATCTCCGCGTGCGCGAACCTCCGCTGCAACCGCCGCGCCACGTCGAACGCGAACTCCTGGCGCTCGCGCAGCTCGGCGTCGGTGAGCTCCTTGTAGAACTCCTGCAGTGAGAGCACTCCGAACGCGACGTGGCGCGCCTCGTCGCTCATGACGTAGCGGAGCAACTTCTTCAGCAGCGGTTCGGTCGTGATCTGTTGCATCAAGCCGAACGCGGCGAGCGCGAGCCCCTCGACCATGATCTGCATGCCGAGGTAGGCGATGTCCCAGCGCGGGTCGGAGAGGATGTCGTCGAGGATTCCCTTGAGGTTCTCGTTGATGCCGTACTGGGTGCCCAGCTTGTCGTCGAGGTAGCGCGCGAACACCTCGACGTGGCGCGCTTCGTCGACGACCTGGGTCGCGGCGTAGTACTTGGCGTCGATCCACGGCACGGTCTCGACGATGCGGGCGGTGCACAACAGCGCACCCTGCTCGCCATGCATGAACTGCGACAGCAACGAGTTCTGCAGCTCGATGCCGACCTGGCGCCACTCCTTGTCGCCGAAGTGCTTCACCGGCGAGCCCTCGGCTTCCGCCAGCGCCTGGAAACGCGCGGTGCCGCCCTGGCCGAGCTCGTCGGCGACCTTCTCGGGGTCGACGTCGATCGACCAGTCAAGGTCGGTCGACGCGTTCCACTGCGACGTCTTGGCCTTCTCGTACAGCTTCATGAGTGGCACACGACTGCGCTCGTAGTCCCACGTGAAGATCGTGCCGATCTCGGCCGTCACCGCGTGGATCTGCTCGAGATCGTCCTTGGTCATGTCAGTCGTCATTGGGTTGCTCCTCCGAGACGGCGTCGAGAAGACGCGAGATCAGTTCGTGCCATGCACCTTCGGGTGGTGCGTCGACCTGCAACGTGCGCATCACCAGCGCACCCATCGCGAGCGTGAGTCCGAAGCGCGCGAACGCGCCGGCGTCGAGCGCGGGATCGATGGTGCCGTCGCTCTTGCCGCGTTCCACGACGTCGACGAGCACCTGTTCGCGCGTCTCCAATCGTTCGCGCAACGCGGTCGCGAGTTCGTCGTCACGGCGGGCGGCGGCGATGGCGTCGATCAACAGCGGCGGTTGGCGACGAGGCTGGACGAGTTGGTCACCGAGCATCTCCAACATGGCCCGCGGATTGCGGCCGATCGCCTCCGCGAGCAGCGCGTCCATCTCGACCCCGACCCGGGCGCCGATCGCGGCGAACAGCAACTCTTCCTTGCCGCGGAAATTGGCGTACACCGCGCCGGTCGTGAGCCCGGCGGTGCGGGCGATGTCCTGCAGCCGCGCACCTTCGTACCCCTGATCGACGAAGACCTCGATGGCGGCGGCCAGGAGCCGTTCCCGCGTCGAGGTGTCCTGGATGACGGCCATCCGCCCATGATAACGATCATTATCGAAGCCCACAACGCCCTTCTCGAGGGATCCGGGGTGCCAAGATGCCGCCGTGGACCTACCGGTGACCCTGGCCGACGTGCAGGCCGCGGCGGAGACCATCCGCGGCTCCGTGCGCCTCACTCCCACCACGCCGTCGGAGACGCTGTCGGCGATCACCGGCGCCCACGTGGCCCTGAAGCTCGAGAATCTCCAGTTCACCGGTGCGTTCAAGGAGCGGGGGGCCCGCAACTTTCTCGCCCGATTGTCGGCGGCCGATCGGATCCGGGGCGTTGTCGCCGCATCCGCCGGCAACCACGCCCAGGGCGTGGCCCACCATGCACACCTCCTCGGCATCGCCGCGACCATCGTCATGCCGGCGGACACGCCCTTCACGAAGGTCACGAACACCGCGTACCACGGCGCGCACGTGGTGCTGGAAGGTGCCGACTACCCCGGCGCGTTCGGCGGCGCGCAACGCATCGCGGCGGAGACCGGCGCGACCCTCGTCCCCGCCTTCGACGATCCGCTCGTCATCGCCGGCCAGGGAACCATCGGCCTCGAGATCCTCGACCGGATCGGCGCGGGCGCGCTCGATGCCGTCGTCGTGCCCATCGGCGGCGGCGGGCTGATCTCGGGCATTGCCGTCGCCGTGAAAGCGCTCCGGCCCACGGTGCGGATCATCGGCGTGCAGGCCGAGGGCTACGCGGGGATGCTGCACGCGCTCGACCGTGCGCCGGCACCGGAAGGCGGACCGACGATTGCTGAAGGCATCGCCGTCGCCGATCCCGGAGCGCTAACGCGCGGCATCGTCGATGCCCTCGTCGACGACATCGTCGTCGTTTCCGAACAGCGCATCGAAGAGGCAATCGCGCTCGGCGCCGAGATCGAAAAGACGATCCTCGAAGGCGCGGGTGCGGCCGGACTGGCGGCGCTACTCGAGTATCCCGCACTGTTCCACGACCAGCACACCGTCGTCGTGCTTAGTGGCGGCAACATCGACGCGCGCATGCTCTCCTCAGTCCTCCTCCGAGCGCTCGCGCGATCGGGGCGGCTGGTGCGCCTGCAGATCGAGCTCCCCGACCGTCCCGGCATGCTCGCCCTCGTCGCGGAGATCGTGGGCGGTGCGCGTGCCAACATCGTCGACGTCGAGCATCGGCGCGACCTTCCCGGTGTCGCGCTCAAGAGCGTTCGCCTCGATCTCTCGGTCGAGACGCGCGATCGGGCCCACGCCGACGAGATCGTGAACGCGTTGGTGACGGGCGGCTTTCGGGTCGAGGTCGTGTGATCACGGTCCGGGCGGCGACGCCCGACGAGTTTCCGCGCGTCGGCGAGCTCACGGTTGCCGCGTACCGCGCGCTCTCGGTCGATCATCTCTTCGGCGGGTACGACAAGCGGATACTTGACACAGCCGCTCGCGCGAGCGGGGCCGAGGTATTGGTTGCGGTTGTCGACGGACGTGTCGCCGGTGCAGTGACCTACGTCGGCGACAGCTCGTCGGAGTGGAGCGAGTGGACCGAACCGGGAGAGGCACAGTTCCGCCTGCTCGCCGTCGACCCGGCCGCACGCGGACAAGGAGCCGGCGGCGCGCTCGTGCGCGCGTGCATGGAGCGCGCCGCGGCCGCCGGATCGACCATCGTCATTCACACCACGCCGTGGATGCAGATCGCGCAGGGGATGTACGAACGCTCCGGCTTCGTCCGCCGATCGGATCGCGACGTGCCGTACGAGGAGTGGAAGGAAGACGACTTCGACCTGCCCGACGAATGGACCGGTCAGGCGTTCCTCGCCTACTCCTGGAGCGCGACCGACTGATCGAGCGGAGCAGCAACCGGTCCGGGACCGAACACGCCGGTGGTCGCGAGCGCTCGCTCGAAGGCGACCCCGGCGAGGATCGCCCACAGCGGGAACCACGCGATGTGGTACCGAATGATCCAGATCACCAGCTGGTCGGTGCCGCCGAAAACCCACGCGAGGTAGGTCAGGGTCGAGCCCAGCGCGACAACAGTGGCGAGCAGCGCCGTCCAGCGGAGCGGATGCCGATCGACGAACAGCAGCACCAGCCCGATCGGCGCCGCGACGGCCCACGGGAAGCTCTTCAGGATCGGTTCGACGCGAAAGAGTGTGGAACGATCACCCGTGACGAACACCCCGATGCCGGCATTGGCGACGTGCCCGAACCTGTACGCCGACCACGACGCGTCGAGTCCGCCGTGCACGTACTTGTACGGTGTCGTGAACGCGTTGCCGAACGCGCGCCATTGCGCCCAGCCCACGACAGCTGCGGCGATCGCGAGCTCGGTGGCCGTCGCCACGATCACGCGCCAGGCCGCGCGCCGGCGGAAGAGCAACGGGATCAGGAGTAGGGCCACGACCCAGATGACGTCGGTGTAGCGCGCCGCGAACGCGAACGCGGTCACCGTCCCGAGGGCGAGCGCGACCGGCCAGTCGAAGCGATCTCCCGTGATCACCACGAGGGCGGTGAGTACCGCGACGACCGTGAGCGACGTGCCGTACGGGATCACGAAGTAGAGCGCGAACGGACCGGTGAGCACGAGCACGTTCACCACGATCAGCGCCATCGCCGCGTTGAGGAATCGTTCGGCGACGACGAGTGCGAGCATGGCCGAGAGTGCGAACAAGAGCGCGTCGGGAACGACGAACGGATCGCCCTTGAACCCGAGAACGTAGAAGACCGCACCCACGGCCGGGTACCCGAGCCCGTAGCTGAAGCTCGCCACCTCGTGCTTTGCAGCCGGATCCTTCGCAACCATGTGCACGGGATCCCACCCCTCCCCGGGCAAGTGACCACGACCGATAGCCCTCGCCATGCGCGCGTAGTGGAACTGGTCGTACCACTGGCCGATCCAACCCCAACGATGCGTCTGGTATTGCGCGAGTGGTGTGCCCGCGTCACCCGGCCGGAATCCGTTCTCCGTCACGGTGAGCAGCTTCGGTGGATCGTCGAACACCGCCGTCAACTGCGGACGGTTCGGTTGCACCCCCCACGCGAACGCATAGAACGCGAGCGCGACGAGCGCGGTGGCCGCGAGCCGACGGCGGCGCGTCCCGAGCAACGGTGCTCCGAAGAACCGATCCCGCGCCCGCGCCAGGCCTCGCCGCACGCGCGAATACTGCCCGCTCGGCATGCTCGCCGGGTGACAGTCGGCGCGGGCACTCGCTCGTCGGACGGATGCCGGGCCGGCGGTCCCGGCCGTCGACCATCCGGTACGGCGCTTGCTCCGATGCCGAGGATGTGACGAATTCGGCCTTTCCCCGGCCCGCGGGAGGCCGACTTGGCGAGGGTCGGCGGTCGCCCTACCGTGACCTTGACCGACACGGGAGGCGTGCTGGTGCGTCGACGCACCTTGTGGTCCCGGAGGTCGGGCGGAGTGATCGTCGTGGTGCTCGCGATCGTGCTCTGTGCCGGCATTGGCATGTCCATCAATGCCGCGCGCTCGGACGCGGCGCGGGACCGCGCGCGTGATCGCGCGGATGCCGCGACACAGCGACTGAACGCCGAACGCGCCACACTCATGAAATCCGTGACGTTCTTCCCGCGGCCGGGCACGGTTGACGCCGCGCCCACCCTGCCGGTGTCGGTCACTGCAGGTTCCGGCCGGCTCACCGCCGTGTCTCTGAAGGCATCCGACGGTCGGCCGGTGCGCGGCATGTTCGATTCTTCGGCGAAGCGATGGCAGTCGCGTGCATTGCTCGTCCCGGCGACCACATACCGGGTCACCGCCACGACCGCGGGCGCGTCGGGTGTGACAGTGGCGGCAACGTCGGCGTTTCGAACGGTGACGCCGACCGGTCGGGTGGCTGCCACGGTGTTCCCCGACAACGGGATGACTGTCGGGGTCGCGCAACCCATCGTGATCCGATTCGACCACTTCATCGATTCGGACACCTCCCGCGCCGCGGTGCTGTCTCATCTCACCGTCACCGAATCGCGGCCCGTGCCCGGTGGATGGCACTGGTTCAGCACGCGCGAGTTGCACTTCCGCCCGCAACAGCTGTGGCCGTCCGGCGAGCAGGTCACGCTGGACACGAACCTCGACGGCTGGGACGCGGGTCACGCACTGTGGGGCACCGGTCGACAACACGTGCGTTTCACCATCGGTCGCTCCCACATCTCGGTGGCCAACCTCTCGACCGACCAGATGACCGTCAGCGAAGACGGCCACATCATCGCGACCTATCCGTTCAGCGGCGGTAGACCGACCGACCCGACGATGAACGGCATGCACATCGTGATGGACACCCAGAGCGTGGTGCGGATGATCTCGTCGACCAACGGGATTCCCGTCAACTCACCCGACGGCTACGACGAACTGGTCTACGCCGATGTGCACATCTCCGACAGCGGCGAGTACGTGCACTCCGCACCCTGGTCGGTGAACAGTCAGGGCCGAACCAACGTCTCGCACGGATGCATCAACCTCAGCCCGCCGGATGCGCTCGCGTTCTTCGCCTTCAGCCACATCGGAGACGTCATACAGGTCGTCGGAGGGCCGCGCCCTCCGGCCACCGGCGATCACGGAGTCATGGACTGGGATACGCCTTGGTCCGACTGGACGAGAGCCGTCGTCTCAAAGGGCTGACGTCTTCTCGTCGTGCTATCGCGGTTACGGCTGAAGACCGTCGGGCTGGTTGAGCTCGACGAAGCGCACGGACGGGCTCCCGGGCACTCGTTGAGCGCCGCGTGTGCTGACACCGGCAGCGAGCATCTCGAGCAGCATCTCGTAGCTCTGAATGCCGAGATCCGCGGCGATCGTCTCGGCCCAGGTCGCGTCGAGCTCGGCGAGGAGCCCGTCCGAGAGCTCCATTCGGTGCGCGCCAACCTCACCGGAGCGCACCTTGCTCGTGTCACTTCCGACAGGGAGGTCGCAGACCACTTCGCTGCGTTCGCGCATCAGGAGATCGTCGTACTTGTCGTCGTGGGCTTTCATGGACGCCAGCGACGACTCCTGGCACGCGATCGCGATCCGCCCCTCGTCCTCGCCGAAGCCGATGAACTCGGCGACGCGGCGAACGGCTCCCTCCGGGTCGTCCTTCATGTGCTCGTACGCGAGCAGCAACACGTTCGGGTCGTGGCGATGTGGCCACCAAGATGCGAGATGCCTGTAGTACGTGCGCTCTTCGACGAAACGCACCCGGCCGATCGTCTCGATGTCGATCGAGCCCGGCTCGAAGAACCAACCCTCGAAGAAGCGATACCCCGAGATGAGCGCGTCGCGCGGGTCGCGAACGGAGACGACGTACCGAGCGCCGGTTGGAACCTGATCGTAAGAGAGGTGGCTCTTGAACGCGCGCGGATCGGCACGTTGTGCCCCGTCGAGATCGAGGCCGAGGTCGGCCGCGGTTTCGATCCACGGCACGACACGCGAGATGTCGTCGAAGTCGAGATCGCCACCCGTCCGCAGACTGTGCACCATCTGCTGGAGCCACGTCGTGCCGCATTTGGCGTATGACGCGATGATCACGTCGGACGGGCGCGCGATGAACCCGAGACCCGCGACGAAGCTCGCCTCGGATACCAGCCTGGCGGACTTCGTCTGCAACTCCGCGAGTGTCGTCGCCCGCCGCCGTTCAGCCACCCTCATCCCACTTCCTCGAGCTCACAGCCGCCAATTCGTACGCCTGAGCCCGCCGAGCTCCTACCGGCTACCCATCTGTTTCTGGTTGGTTCAGCTCGATGAAGTTGCCGGAGGGGTCGTGCAGGAACGCCTGATGCCCCGCGCCGGCCATGTGATCGATGGTGTTCACCGTGTAGCCGGTGGCGCGGATGTCGGCGACCGCGGATTCGAGATCGTCGACCCGGATGGCGAAGTGGTCACCACCGGAGCGTGAGGTCTCGCTCTGCATGAGGTGCACCTGCTGACCACCGGCGTCGAGCCAGTAGCCGCCGAACCCGAAATCAGGGCGGTCCAACACGGTGAGACCGAGCACATCCGTGTAGAACGTGACCGCTTCGTCGGCGTCCCGGACACAGATGGCGACGTGATGGATTCCAGACGGCTTCATATCCGCTCAGCCTAGGTTCCGCCTCGCAATCCGGCCAGAGACGCTCTTACGTCGATCGAGCGTCCGAATCGCTCGTTCGGCCGGCCGACTTGTAGTTTCGCCGTCCGACTGGAACCGGTTCTCGGAGGCGACGTGGGTGCACTCGACGGCAAGGTGATCGCGATCACGGGCAGCGGGCGCGGAATCGGCCGCGCGGTCGCGCTGGCTGCGGCGGCCGAAGGCGCGGCCGTGGTCGTCAACGACTACGGCGTTTCGATGGACGGCAACGAGCCGACCAGTGAGGTCGCCGACGCGGTCGTCGAGGAGATCAAGGCCACGGGCGGGCGCGCGGTCGCGAACGCCAATTCGGTGACGACGATGGAGGGCGGCGCGTCGATCGTGCAGTCGGGCATCGACGCCTTCGGACAGATCGACGGTGTGGTGTGCGTCGCCGGCATCCTGCGCGAGCGCATGCTGTTCAACATGTCGGAAGACGAGTGGGACCCGGTCATCGAGACGCACCTCAAAGGAACGTTCACGGTCTTTCGCGCCGCTGCCGCGGTGTTCCGCGCCCAGAAGAGCGGTCGCATGATCGGCTTCACCTCCGGCGCCTTCGCGGCGAGCGTGGCGCAGGCGAACTACTCCGCCGCGAAAGGCGGCATCGTCTCGTTGGTCCGTAGCGCGGCCGCGGGCATGCAGAAGTACGGCGTGACCGCGAACTGCATCGCCCCGGTGGCCAAGTCGCGCATGTCGGGGCAGGTTCCGTTCGGACTGGAGATGGGCGAGCCGGAAGACGTCGCGCCGATGGTCTGCTATCTCCTGTCGGATCTCGCGAGCGCGGTGACCGGACAGATCTACACGGTCAACGCCGGCCGCATCGCGGTCTGGAACCAGCCGACCGAGGTGCGCGAGATGCGCAAGGACGGTCGTTGGAAGGTCGACGAGATCGCGTCGCGGTTCGACGAGGTCGGCCAGGAGCCCATGCCGATCCTCGAGCGCCTGGCCGCGATGGAAGCCGCCGCGAAGACCAAGGACAAGCCCAACAGCTGATCGGGCGGCGGCCCGCCGCTCACGCTGCCAACAGTGGGCAGGGTTTCCGGCGCCTGACGCACGTTTCCCTGCCAACAGTGGGCAGGATTTCCGGCGCCTGACGCACGTTTCCCTGCCAACAGTGGGCAGGGTTTGGGAGGATCGGGGCTCTACGCTGCGGCGCCGTGGACGGGATCACGTTGCGGGCGGGCAAGTACGAGGCGACGTTCCGGCCCGACGCGGCGATGCTGTGCGCGTCCCTGAGGTTCGACGACGACGAGTACGTCGCGTGGCCGCGCACGATGGACGAGTTCCGCGGCGGGCGGGCGACCGCGATCCCGCTCCTACATCCGTGGGCGAACCGACTCGCGGGCGAGACCTACCGGGCCGCGGGCGAGGAAGTCTCGCTGGCGGGCCTGACACTCCCCCACGACCCGAACGGCCTCCCGATCCACGGCAATCTCTTCGGGGTCGAGTTCCAAGTACAACAGGCCAACGCGACGCGCGTCGTCGCGACCCTCGACTACGGGGCGTACCCGGAGAAGCTGCGGGCGTTCCCGTTCCCGCACCTTCTCACGGTCGACGCGCGCCTCCACCCGAAGCGCGGCCTCAACATCGTCACGCGCGTCCACCCGACGTCCGAACGCGCGGCGCCCATCTCGTTCGGCTGGCACCCGTTCCTCCAACTGCCGAACGCACCTCGCGCCGAATGGGAGCTCCGGTGGCCCGCGTGCCAACACGTCGAGGTCGACGAGCGCGTCATCCCGACCGGCACCCGCACCGCACTTTCCGCGGAACGCGCACCCATCGCCGACCGCACGTTCGACGACCACTACGCGCTCGGCGCCGATCGCACGTTCTCGATCTCGGCCGGTTCCGGATCCACCCGCCGCACGCTCACATTGCTCTTCGATCCGTCCTATCCGTACGCGCAACTGTTCGTGCCGCCGGGCAAGGAGATCGTCGCGATCGAACCGATGACGGCCGAGATCGACGCGCTCGGACGCGGCGCGGCCCCCATCGTCAAGCCGGGCGAGCGGTTCCAGGCCTCCTTCACCCTGGCGGTCACGACGAGGTGAGCGCACTCCGCAACAAGCTGACGTAGGCGTCAGGTAGCGTGCGCGGTCGTGCGGAGTAGTAACGCGCGGACGAGCGCCGTGCTGAAAGAACGTTGGCGCGCGGCAGCGTGCTCGGCCGCGAGGGAGCGATAGTCATGCCCGGTGCACTCGACGGAGTCCGCATCCTCGACCTCTCGTGGGGAATCGCCGGCCCGCTCGGCGTGCTCCTGCTCGCCGAGCAGGGCGCCGACGTGATCAAGGTCGAGCCCCCCGGCGGCGATCCGTTCCGCGCGTATGACGGCTATCGCGTGTGGAACCGCAGCCGCCGGTCGCTCGAGGTCGACCTCAAATCGGAGCGCGGCCGCGAGGTGTTCGACCGCCTGCTCGATACCGCCGACGTCGTGGTGGAGTCGTTCCGGCCGGGCGTGATGGAACGTCTCGGCCTCGGCTACGAAACGGTGCACGCGGCGCACCCGCGCGTCGTCTACCTCTCGTGCCCGGGCTACCCCGACGGTCACCGCTACGCGAACCGGCCCGGGTACGACGCGCTCGTGCAGGCGAGCAGCGGGCAGATGTGGGAACAGCCGGGTTGGCGGATGGGCCCGATCTTCCTGCACATGCCGATGCCGTCGATGGGCGCGTTCTTCCTGATCTCCACCGGTGTTCTCACCGCGCTGATCGCACGCGAGAACACGGGAAGCGGACAGCACGTCTCCACGTCGTTGTTCGCGGGCGCGATGCTCTACACCACACAGATCTGGCAGCACCTCGAGAACGCGAATGCGGGAACGCACGAGCTCATGGGCAAGTCGTACCCGCCCGGCATCCACCAGACGATGATCTTCGAATGCGCCGACGGCTGGGTGCACGCGTCGATCATGAGCGGTCTGACTCCGACCAAGTCGCAGGACGCGATCCTCGGTCTCGACGATGCGCCGGACGCGTTCGCCTTCATGTCACTCCCCGCCGACGAACGCGAAGCGTTCAACGCCAAGCGCCGGGAGAAGTTCAAGGAATGGAAGCGCGACGACATCGTCGCCGCCTTCCAGGAGCACAACCACGCGATCGAGGCGATCATCACGCCCGACGAACAGTTCGCGCATCCGCAACTGATCGCGAACGAAATGGTGAAGACGGTCGTCGACCCGGTCGCCGGCGAGACGACCCAGATCGGCACGCCGCTCCACATGTTCGGGACTCCGACCGCGATCCAGGGTCCGCAGCCGACACCCGGACAACACAACGAAGAGATCTTGAAGGAGTTGGGACTATGACGCTCGCACTGGAAGGCGTGCGCCTCGTCGACTTCGGGCAGTACCTCGCCGGCCCGTTCGGCCCGATGATCATCGGTGATCTCGGCGCAGAGGTGATCAAGGTCGAACCGGTCACGGGCGACGGCATGCGCATGGCGACCAAGCCGTTCTTCGGCTGCCAGCGCGGCAAGCGCGACATCGCGCTCAACATCAAAGATCCCCGCGGCCTCGCGATCGCGCTCGAGCTCGTCGCAACCGCCGACATCGTCCACCACAACATGACTGCGGGCGTCGCAACGAGGCTCGGCATCGACTACGGCGCATGCCAGAAGGTGCGCCCCGACGTCGTCTACTGCAACACGTGGGCGTACGGGCTCGAGGGGCCGCTCGCCCGCTTCGGAGGTCTGGACCCGCTCTACCAGGCGTCATCGGGGCTCGAGCACGAATCGGCCGCGGTACACGAGGGCAACACTCCGCTCTACTACCGGTTCGGCATGTGCGACGCGTCAAACGCGATGCTCTCGGTCGTCGCCGTCCTCGGCGCGCTCTATCACCGCAAGCGCACCGGCGAGGGCCAAGAGGTATGGACGTCGTTGTTCGACGGCGGCGCGATCTTCACCTCCGACGCGCACCTCGTCGACGGCGTACCCGCGCCGCGACCACACCTCGACAAAGAGCTGATGGGGCTGTCCGCGACGTACCGGCTGTACCGCACCCAGGACGACGACTGGATCTGCATCGCGGCCGTGACCGACGACGACTTCCGCAGTCTCTGCACGGTTGTCGGCGTGCCCGAGATCCTCGAGGACGACCGCTTCGCCAGCGCCGACCTCTACGGCCGCCTCGCCAACATCTTCGCCGACCTCGACGCCCGCGCCCTGCGGTCCAGCTCGATCTTCAAGTCGATCACTGGAGGCGACCGCCTCCGCGCCGAGCGCAAGCACCGCGACAGCTTCGAGTTCACCCCATACGCCCGGCTCATCTTCTCCGCCAACGAGGCACCCCCCACCGCCGACAACAGCGACGCGT